>NZ_CP042171.1:6027474-6334343 GCF_005938645.2 Pedobacter sp. KBS0701 | reverse complement strand
TGCGATTTCTATAATTTATTGGTTTACAGTGCCTATTCGAATTAAAGGGATGGTCCGTTTAGGGACTACGAATATTGACATAATTATCAACATTTTAAACAAAAATTTTAAATAAATCGTAACGTACTGATAAGGAATATAGTAGCCCGCTTAACCTCAATTTTTTATGTTGATAACTATTTATTAACACTGGTTATCCACACAACCACTATTTATAATCAATACCTTCATTACTTCGAATTGCTGCTGAAAAAGCAAAATTTAAGCCATTTTAGATACTAGTTAAGCGTTTTAGCCCCTTTCAACATCAAACAAACTGAAAATCAAAGGCATAAGTTAAATAAATAAATTATTAATTCAGGCCAGTCGTTTATACTATTTCATTAGTTGTTATTATAGTATGAATTTTACGACAGTTTAGTTCATTATTCACATATTGTGAATAAAATGCTAATCATTTTATTGCCATTTATCAGAAGCAGGATATCTTCAATTTAAACTTAGAAATGAATCAAAAAATCAGGGTATTTAATTTTAACTAATAAACACCAAATGTATTCCTGAATACATCTGCAATTTCACCAAGAGTGGCATATTTTTCAACGGCATCGATAATCAAAGGCATTAGATTAGTTTCGCCTTTGGCAGCTTCGCTCAATTGCTGCAATGCTTTTTCTACCGCAGCTTGGTCGCGGTTTGATTTTAAGTGATCGAGCTTTTCAGATTGCAGCTTGCGGATCGAGTCATCTATATTGAAAACCTCGGTTAAAGCTTCCTCTTGTTGTGTAAATTTATTTACTCCAACAGAGATCCTTTCGCCGCTTTCAATCTCTTTTTGATATTGATAAGCTGCGCTGGCAATTTCATTCTGCATATAATCGCTTTCGATGGCGTTCACCGAACCACCCATAGCATCTATCCGATCGATATAAGCCCACGCAGCAGCTTCAACTTCATCGGTGAGGTTCTCTACAAAGAATGATCCCGCCAATGGATCTACTGTATCGGTAACACCACTCTCGAAAGCAATAATCTGCTGGGTACGTAAAGCAATTTTTGCTGCCGATTCTGTTGGAAGCGAAAGCGCTTCATCGTAGCCATTAGTATGTAAGGACTGTGTTCCACCTAAAACCGCAGCCATTGCCTGATTGCTTACCCTGATCACATTATTTAGGGGTTGTTGCGCGGTTAATGTTGAGCCTCCGGTCTGGGTATGAAACCTTAACATCTGGGCTTTCTCATCTGCAGCGCCCAAATCTTTGGTAATTTTCGCCCACATCCGCCTTGCAGCCCTAAACTTAGCAATTTCCTCAAAGAAATTATTGTGGCAATTGAAGAAGAACGACAAGCGTTTCGCAAAGATGTTAATATTTAAACCCTTATCTAAAGCGGCTTTTAGGTAAGTCTTGCCATTAGCTAATGTAAAAGCAAGCTCTTGTACAGCAGTAGAGCCAGCCTCACGAATATGGTAGCCAGATATGGAAATGGTATTCCATTTCGGCACTTCTTTGCTACAAAACTCAAAAATATCGGTAATTAAACGCATTGATTGCTTTGGCGGATAGATATAGGTTCCCCTTGCAGCATACTCTTTTAAGATATCATTCTGAATTGTGCCCGAAATCTGCTTTAAATCTGCACCTTGTTTTTTGGCGAGCGCTATATACATGGCCAGTAAAATCGAAGCCGTTGCATTAATCGTCATCGAAGTTGTAATGTCTTTCAGCTCAATGCCATCAAATAAAATCTCTATATCCTTCAACGAGTCGATAGCCACACCAACCTTACCTACCTCTCCATCAGCCATTTCATGATCGGAATCGTAACCAATTTGCGTTGGAAGATCAAACGCAACAGATAATCCTGTTGTACCCTGAGCCAATAAATAATGATAACGCTTGTTTGATTCTTCAGCAGTCGAAAAACCAGCATACTGCCGCATCGTCCACAAGCGACCGCGGTACATATCCTTCTGAATCCCCCTGGTAAAAGGAAATTCTCCGGGCAGTTCTTCCATTGGCTTCGCTTCGGTATAAAGCGCCTTTATTTCAATCCCCGAAGTAGTGGTATGCTTTTTCTCGCTCATTTGGTTAGTTCATTAGTTCAGTGGTCATTGGTTAACTGGCCCAGCCATGGTGTATATTTTGGTTAACTGTAATTGAAGTTTAATTGTTTAAACTGGTAACCAGTTAACTCCTCTTAAAACAACTTATGGATATCTTTTTTAATCAGTTCGATCGTTAAGTCGTATGGATTGTCATCTATACCAGCCATCTGCTGTAAAATTGCCTTACTCAATTCAATTCCATTTGCATCGGCTGGTAAACCTTGTACTGTATTATTCACCATAGCAATAGTATCGTCTTTTAATTTTTGTACTATACTCCAGGTTACACTATCTACATATAACTGTTGAGTGATGTTATGCTGGTACTCCGAGCGGATTTCATTTAAAATACCTGCTTGTAAAGTAGCAATGGCAATTCCTTGCTGATGCAGACGAACAAGCAAATTAGCCGGGTTAATACGATCGACGAATATAATTAAACGCTCGTGCGCCTGCAATCTTAAAGGTAAAATGTGCGCTCTGCTTTCTTTATTCAGTTCAATATTCCTGAGGTCGAAAAATCGCTGAATATCGCTCTTTAAAATATAATAAACGGCCATTAACGCAGCAAAAATGCCTGCAAATAAGATCACTATATCAATCAAAATCTGTTGGGTATTCATAAGTATTGTTTAATTACGGTAATATTAACAGACCGTTAAAAGCAAAAATGTGCATTATTATTTATATTTGTGACAGATAAAATTTAAATAACATGAGCACAACAGTTGATACAGCATTTGCACCGGTTACTTTTTCCGAAGGAGCAACTAAAGAGTTATATAAATTAAAAGATCAGCAGGAGATCGGTGAGGATTACGGATTACGTGTTGGCGTAGAGGGCGGTGGTTGCGCTGGGATGAACTACGTTTTGGGTTTTGATCAGAAAAAAGATGGCGATCAGGAATATTTTATTGAGGGCATTAAAGTTTTCATGAATAAAGCACACCAGATGTACTTAATGGGTATGATGATTGATTGGCAGGATGGATTAAATTCCCGTGGTTTTACCTTCGTTAACCCTAATGCAACGAGCACCTGCGGCTGTGGCACGAGTTTCTCGGCATAAATAAAATATTATTGTAACATATAGTGCAGTCCCCTTGTCTAAACATCGGGACTTTTTTTATTTTTACAAATAAGGTTTAAGGCAAAGGGTATAGGGCAAATCCCATCTTCATACTTGATACTCAATACTTGACTTGGTACTTACTATAAATGAATTACAGAGAAAACATCAGACTGGCATTAGAATCAATTAAAGCTAACCGCTTGCGTACCATGCTTACTGCTTTGATTATTGCTATTGGTTTAATGGCTTTGGTTGGGATTTTAACCACGCTGGATGCTGTAAAGAAAAGTATGACAGATGCTTTCAGTAGCATGGGGGCCAACTCATTTACCATAAGAAACCGTGGTACCGGAATCAGGATTGGAAATGGAAAAAGACCAAAACCTTTTAAAGCCATCCGCTACGAAGATGCTGTTAAATTTAAAGATAGCCTGAATACGCCAGCTACTGTTGCAGTAAGCGTTTTTGCCAGCAGCGGCTCTACCATAAAATATGGCAGTTTAAAAACTAATCCTAATATTAACGTTCAGGGGATTGATGAAAATGGTTTAGCCTCTCAGGGTTTAAATCTCTCACAGGGAAGAAATTTTAGCGTTTCTGAAATACAGTTGGGAAGTAATGTTTGTGTTGTTGGTGGCGAAGTAGTAGAAAAACTGTTCAAAGACTCAGACCCTTTAGATAAACTGATCAATGTAGGTAATAACCGTTTTAAAATTGTTGGCATATTAGAGAAAAAAGGATCGAGCATGGGCTTTAGTGGCGACAGGGCCGTTTATGTGCCCCTGCTAAAAGCGAAGCAGATTAATGCCAATGCCAACCCATCTTACACCATTACAGTAATGGTACCTAGTAATGAGATGCAGGAAAACATTATTGGCGAATCTACCGCACTATTCAGAAATATCCGCAAAGTAAAGGTAAACGAAACCAATAATTTCGAGATTACCAAGAGTGATGCCATTGCTCAAACATTATTCGAGAACCTGGCCTTTGTAGCTATTGGTGGTGTGGCCATTGGAATTATTACTTTAATTGGAGCCTCAATAGGCTTAATGAATATCATGCTGGTTTCAGTTACCGAACGTACACGCGAAATTGGTATCCGTAAAGCGATCGGCGCAAATCCAAAGGTTATTCGCCGCCAGTTTTTAATCGAGGCTGTAGTAATCTGTTTAATGGGTGGAGCCCTAGGTATTTTTCTCGGAATAGTTTTAGGAAACCTGATTTCCCTTGCTATGGGTGGAGCATTCCTGATCCCCTGGTTATTTATTATTGGTGGCTTTGTATTATGTGTATTTGTAGGAATCCTTTCCGGATACTATCCTGCCAAAAAAGCTTCAAAGCTAGACCCGGTAGAGGCGTTGAGGTACGAATAACCACAGCCCCTGAAGGGGATATTTATAAAATCAATAAGATTTTGAGGTGGATTGGTATAAGAAAATCGAACAAAAAGTAATTTTAGCTAAAGGCGAGTACCTCTTTCTGCATGATTTTTTTCTCTAAAGTTTCTTCGGGTAATATTCAACAGCAGCAACATCAACTGCTAAATCGATTGCTTTAATCCTGGAGATTTATCAATTAATATAAAGGGAATATAGTATTTAACTGATCTCTTTTGGCAAATTACTGGCTTCCGCTGCACCGACTAATTTAGAAGAATAGATTTTATCAAGCAAGTGATTCAGATTTTCACTTAAATCGAACTGCAGATCTTCGTGAAGTTTTTTGAATTTATTGATGGTTACCGCAACCGTTTTGATGTAATAGATACTAAAAAGCATCATAAAATCGCGGTAACCAAAAATTGATTTCTTATAATCAAAAGGGATGGCATTGAGGATATACAATTTAAGTTCTACTTCCCCAACGGGATCTTTGGTTACCTTATAAAAGTGGTTAACCGATGTGATCATTTTCCTTACTTTTACCAATGCCTCTTTGGCATTTAATTTTTTCAATTCAGGAATCTGTTCGTCAACATCGGCTTTAATCCTTTCTTTCCGGTCTTCCAG
This sequence comes from Pedobacter sp. KBS0701, assembly GCF_005938645.2. NCBI lineage: Bacteria > Pseudomonadati > Bacteroidota > Sphingobacteriia > Sphingobacteriales > Sphingobacteriaceae > Pedobacter > Pedobacter sp. KBS0701. Next base: position 6,329,152 of record NZ_CP042171.1, on the reverse strand, counting down.
ATCGGTTTCATCCTCTAATAATTTATAATGAAGGTGTTCGGTGAGCACTTTGTCTTTAGCCACCAAACGCAGCAACAGCTTGTCTTTTTCTTTAACAGGCAGTTCGGTAATGGCGGCTTTTAAATCTTTGTGCTCCGACAACTTCATTTAAAAAGGGTTGGCCTTAATGTATTTTTCCCACTCCCATGCCGAGCGCATCATTTCGTTAATATCCAGATTGGCTTTCCAACCCAGTTCATTATTCGATTTTTGTACATCGCCATAAATCTGAACAATATCCCCTGCCCTTCTCGGACCGATTTTATAATCCAGTTTTTCGCCATTTACTTTTTCGAAAGCAGCAATAATCTCTAAAACTGAAGATCCTTTGCCGGTACCGATATTGAAAACATCATAATTACCGTTCGGGTTTCCATCTTCTAATTTTTTAATAGCGGCAACATGCGCTTTTGCAAGATCAACCACATGGATATAATCGCGTATAGCAGAACCATCCGGTGTATCGTAATCATTTCCGTGAACGGTAATCGGACCACGTTTTCCAATAGCAGATTGAGTAATAAAAGGGACAAGGTTTGCCGGCACACCATTTGGTAACTCACCGATCAAAGCAGTTTCGTGGGCACCAACCGGATTAAAATAACGCAAAGCGATTACATTTAAATCAGGTGTTACCGCAGCAGTTTCTGCCAGTATTTCTTCAGCAATCTGTTTGGTATTTCCGTAAGGAGATTCTGCTTTCTGCACTGATGCAGCTTCAGTTACCGGTAAAGTTTCTGGCTGACCATAAACGGTACATGATGAAGAAAACACAAAATTAATTTTTCTGTTAAATGAGGTTAGCAGATTAATCAATCCATAGAAGTTATTTTTATAATATTTTAACGGTTTTTCTACCGATTCGCCGACTGCTTTATAAGCTGCGAAATGGATAATTCCATCAATATCAGCATGATTTTCTGCAAATTCCTGTACCGCTTTTTCATCCTGAAGATCAATTTCATGAAAATCGAACCATTTGCCGGTAATGGCATGTAGCTGAGTTAAAATTTTGATATTTGAGTTAGAAAGGTTATCAACAATTACAACTTCATATCCTGCGTTGTGTAATTCTACAGCTGTGTGCGAACCAATGTACCCTGTTCCACCAGTAACTAATATTTTTGCCATTTTAACGGTTAAATGTGGTAAAATCTTTATGTTCTATTTTTTCCAGTGCCTCTGGAGGCAATGATTTAAAATATTCGTATGTAATTTTCAATCCTTCCGCACGTCCAATTTTTGGTTCCCAGCCCAATATCTCCCTGGCTTTAGTAATATCCGGTCTGCGCTGCTTCGGATCATCCTGAGGAAGTTCTTTGTACACAATTTTTTGTGTAGTGCCTGTAAGTTTAATAATTTCCTCACAGAACTGTTTGATGGTAATTTCATCAGGATTACCAATGTTTACCGGCTGGGCATAGTCGCTCATCAATAAACGGTATATCCCCTCTATCAGATCATCAACATAACAAAAAGAGCGTGTTTGACTTCCGTCACCAAAGACGGTTAAATCTTCACCTCTTAAAGCCTGCCCGATAAAAGCAGGTAAAACACGACCATCATTCAGGCGCATTCTCGGTCCGTAAGTATTAAAAATCCTAACGATCCTGGTTTCTACGCCATGAAAAGTGTGGTAAGCCATGGTAATGGCTTCCTGAAAACGCTTGGCCTCATCGTAAACACCACGTGGACCAACCGGGTTTACGTTACCCCAATATTCTTCAGGCTGTGGGTTTACGTTCGGATCGCCATATACTTCAGAAGTTGATGCAATCAGCATCCTTGCATTTTTATTACGGGCCAAACCCAAAAGATTATGCGTACCTAATGAACCTACTTTAAGTGTCTGGATCGGGATTTTAAGATAATCAATCGGACTTGCAGGTGAAGCAAAATGTAAAATGTAATGAAGTTTACCCGGAATATGCACAAATTTGGAAACATCATGATTATAAAACTCAAAATTCTCCAGCTTGAACAAGTGTTCGATATTCGCCAAATCACCAGTAATCAGATTATCCATCCCGATAACGGAATACCCCTCTTTTACAAAACGATCACAAAGGTGTGAGCCTAAAAATCCGGCTGCCCCCGTAATCAATATTCTTTTTCTACTTCCTAAATCTCCTGAAGGGAAATTTTCCTTTCTTTCGTTCATATTCTGTTTTTTAAAACTCCCTACTACTGCAAATTGTGCTTTGTCCGCTCTTCGGAGGGTTAGGAGCTAATAGTTTTCTACCTATACTGTTATAATAATAGCCAAGATCGATTTTTTTTTTGCAAATCGTATAACTTCCGGCCATCAAAAACAATTTTATTTTTTTAAGATGTTTTTAATTTTGGTTAGCTATAAGAGCAATTAGCAAAGTTTATTACTCAGTTGAATATTAGGTAAAATCGTGAGGCTTCCATATATTTTTAAGCTTTTTAAATATATTCGTTTTATCTTGGCACGAAGATATGAAATTACTTTACATCATCGGAATTTGGGCTTATACTTTACTCATTAAGCTATTCTCATTATTTAATCCTAAGGCTAAACTCTTTATAAAAGGGCGCAAAAATATTTTTAACATAATTGCTCAGAAAATTAATCCTGCTGAAAAACATATATGGTTTCATTTTGCTTCTTTAGGCGAATTTGAACAGGGCAGACCCGTATTAGAAAAAATAAAAAACCTTTATCCTGCTAAGAAAATTATAATTACTTTTTTTTCTCCCTCTGGATATGAAATCAGGAAAAATTATGCCCTGGCAGATGTATTTTACCTCCCGATTGATACTCCTGGTAACGCTAAGCGTTTTATAAGTAGTATTAATCCTGAAATGGCCATTTTTACTAAATATGAGTTTTGGCATTTCTATTTTAAGGAACTGAAAGATCAGGGCATTCCTTTATACGTGATTTCTGGAATTTTCAGAGAAAGTCAGGCATTTTTTAAATGGTATGGCAACTTTTACCGCAATATTTTAAAATCTGTTACTTACTTTTTCGTACAAAATAAAGAGAGCGAAAATCTTTTAAAATCAATCGGATTAAATAATGTAACCATAAGTGGCGATACCCGTTTCGACCGTGTTTATGAAAATGCGCAATCGCCCAAAGCGCTTCCTCTTATCGAAAGCTTTATTGGCAACTCGCCTACTTTAATTTGTGGAAGTACCTGGCCAGAAGATGAGAAAATATTATCGGCCCTGTCAGAAAAATACCCCAACTGGAAGTTTATCATTGCCCCACATGAGATCCACGAAAGCCATATCGAAAGTATAGAGAAACAGTTTTCAGTTAACAATGTGCGGTTTTCAATTTTCAGTTCGTCTAATCAAACGCCAAACGCCGAACACCAAACGCTCATAGTAGACAACATCGGTATGCTTTCTTCATTATATCAATACGGAAAAGTGGCTTACATTGGCGGCGGTTTTGGAATAGGCATCCACAATACTTTAGAAGCCGCAGCATTTGGACTACCGGTAATTTTCGGACCTAAATACGATAAATTTCAGGAGGCAAAAGATCTGATTGACATTGGAGCAGCAGAAAGCATCAGCTCCACAATTGATTTAATTAATGCATTTGAAGATTTCTTAGAAAATAAAGATGCTGCAGACCAGGCTAAAAGATATGTTGCAGATAAAAAAGGGGCAACCAATCAGATTATTTCGATGATTACGAAATCACATCAGCCTTAGCAATTTCTTCAACAATTTCAGGAATACTTTGGTCGATGGAAACTGTAAATACATCTGTTTCATCAGCCTGTGGCTCTTCCAGGGTTTCAAACTGGCTTTGCAATAAACTGGAAGGCATATATTGATGTGAACGTTTAACAATCCGATCATGGATCAAATCGAAGCTTCCTTTTAAATACACAAAGCGCATGGATGTATTATCCGCTCTCAACAGATCGCGGTATGATTTTTTTAGCGCAGAGCAGGCAATTATACAGTTCGTTCCATGAGCAGCATGTTCACGGCCAACTTTAGCAATCAACTGCAGCCAATCCAAACGATCAGCATCTGTTAAGGGAATCCCCGCAGCCATTTTATCTACATTCCGTTGCGAATGCAGGTTGTCGCCATCTATAAATTCAGCATTTATTCTTGGCGACAAAGCCCTTCCGATAACCGTTTTACCACTTCCAGATACCCCCATTAAAATGATAAAGTTCGCCATCTTTAAATCTAAGACTATTTAACCATTCCGGCAAGTGCCTCAATAAAAACGGGGCTATCGTTCAAACTTTCTACCAGCTGAACATGCTCGCCACCTAAAGTTTTAAATTCTTCATGGTATTCTACCGTGATTTCGTAAAGCGTTTCTAAACAATCGGCCACAAAAGCAGGGCTGAACACCAATAAGCGCTTTTTACCTTCGGCAGCTAATTTCTTTAACACATCTGTAGTGTAAGGCTGCACCCATGGCTCTTTACCTAAACGCGACTGGAAACAAACGGTATATTGGTCTTTTGACAGGTTTAATTCTTTAGCGATCAGCCTGGCGGTATCATGTCCTTGGGCAGAATAACAAAATTTATTGGTATCGTTTAAGGTTTGGCAACAATTGGCATTTTTTAAACAATAATTTCCGGTATGATCGCACTTTAATAACTGACGCTCTGGCAAACCGTGGAAACTGAACAATACATGATCGTAGCTTTCTACGTTGTGCTTTCTGGCATTTTCTGCAAAAACTTTAATCATCAGTTCGTTATCATGAAACGAATTCACAAACGAAATTGGAGGAACGGTTGGCCATTTGCTCACCAATTCCATAACCAGCTGCATTACCGAACCTGTACTCGCAGAAGCATATTGAGGAAACATCGGGATTACCTGAATACTTTCCACTAAACCTGCTTTTAAATTTGCGAGTGCTGAGGCAATAGATGGACTTTGGTAACGCATGGCCAGTTCTACATGGTAATCATCACCCAGCCTTTCCTGTAACATTTTAGCCTGTAACCTGCTGTAGAATAACAATGGCGAACCATTTTCATTCCATATTTCTTTGTATAATTTTGCAGTTTTGGGACTACGGAATGGTACAATGATTCCTTTCACCAATAATGTCCTGTTCAACTTCGGAATATCGATTACCCTTTCGTCCATTAAAAATTGGTCTAAGTATTTTCTAACATCAGCCGTTGCCGGACTATCAGGTGTGCCTAAATTTACCAGTAAAATTCCCTTTTTGCTCATCTATTAAGAATATGTTTCGTGGCGCAAATATCGCCTTTTTATTGTTTTTTCCCTATGCTAAAAATGTGATTGCCGACATTTTTAGGTCAAAATATATTGTATCTGCTGCTTATTTATTAGAAAAGCAAAGGCAGCAAGTCTATTTAAGTGTAGCCCTGCCTTCCCTACAATCTTTTTGCGGTCGGTAATTCATTTTTAAACGTTTATACCACAAAAAGGATTTTCGTACAGTCAGGTTTATAAACCTGGTTTTGTGCAGGTTTCTAGCGTTTTTAAACCCTATTTAATGTGTTGTTGGCGTACTATGATGTGCTGTCAGATGTTACTATCTGACAGTTAGAATAAATAAAATATCACTAGGGAATCAAAAAATGGCATAATTTAGTGTCAGATGGCAACATCTGACTACACAACTAATGATATTATTTTTTCGTTTTATATAGCTGCCACCAGGGCATACCTGGTTTTTGATGGTGCTCGAAATGGTAACCAAAAAAGTAACAGGTTATAAAGGCTACAAAATGATTTTTCTTCAAAGTAGTAGAATGGTATTCGTTATCGTGTTCACCTTTATGTGGCAGGTATGTACCAAAATAGAACAACTGGAAAGTGCTTAATAGTGAAGGCAGTACCCAAAACAATAACAGGTTTTTTTCAGCAATCCAGATTTTCAAAACATTATAAGCTACTGCCATAATGATCAATTGTATAATGGTAACATAATTTAACATGAAACGGTAGTACCATTTCCAAAAACCATCTGGCGCAAAGTCAGGATCGTTTTCGGTATGTACGTAATTGTGGTGCTGATGATGTTTGGCATATAAGCGGTTATAGAAAAAACCTGCGTAAAGGAAAACAGAAAGATAGCCAATAAAATTATTGGCCTTTTGGTTCGGCGATATTGTTCCGTGCATAGCATCGTGAGCGGTAATAAACAAACCGGTGTACAAATGCATCTGAACAAAAACCATCAGATAAACCAAAGGATTGTTCCAGTTAAAATGCCAGTTTAACAAGAAAAAGAGGGACGTAAACCAACAGGTCACTACGGTTAACGCAACCAGAATTCCGGTATATGGGTTTATCTTTTTCAATTTATATTACTATAATCACCGTCATCTTGAGCGAAGTGCAACGAAGCTGGGAGATCTATCAAAGCAGATCTCTCCATTCCACTGCGTTCCAGTCGAGATGACGATTCTACTATATAAATCTATCTATTAATACTTAGTCAGATCTTCTTACAATCTAATACTGCTCTAATGCAGCCTTTACTTTCTCCATTAACCACATCGGTGTAGAAGTGGCTCCACAGATGCCCACTTTATCATTTTCGTTAAACCAGGCCTGATCTAATTCTTCTACATTAGAAATGAAGTACGAATGGTCATTGTGTTTTTTACAAACATCATAAAGCACTTTTCCATTAGATGATTTTTTGCCCGAAACGAAAACGATTTTATCGTAATGGCCTACAAAATTTTCTAGTTCTTCGTATCGGTTAGATACTTGCCTGCAGATCGTATCATTAGCTTTCACTTCGTAACCGCGGCTCAATAATTCATCCTTAATGTGGTAGAATTTATCGGTGCTTTTAGTGGTTTGGCTATATAATGTAAATTTAGCAGGAAGCTCAACGTTATCTAATTCAGCTAAATCCTGAAAAACAATGGCTTTACCATCTGTCTGACCCTGGAGACCAATTACCTCGGCGTGACCGTGTTTCCCAAAAATAAGCACCTGCTCATCATCATCATGGGAATTTTTAATTCTGTTCTGCAATTTCAACACCACCGGACAAGAGGCATCAATCAGGGTAAGGTTATTTTCTAAAGCCAATTGATAAGTTGAAGGCGCCTCACCATGCGCCCTGATCAGAACCTTTTCATCCCTTAAGTTTTTTAAAACTTCGTGATCGATGATTTTTAATCCACGGTTGGTTAAACGCTCCACTTCCTCATCATTATGAACGATATCGCCAAGGCAGTATAAATAACCTTCGTTATCCAAAATATCTTCGGCCATTTCTATCGCATACACTACGCCAAAGCAAAAGCCTGATGATTTATCGATGTTAACCTGTAAGTTGTAACCCATTGTCATACAAAATTAAGCAAAAATATTTGTTCCTGTTGTCATGTATAAAACAACAAAAAAGATTAACTGCGAGGCAAACATAGCTATACCGATATATTTCTGTTGTTTTAAGCCTAAAGCATAATAAAACTTCAATAAGATTACCGAAACGATAAACCAGGCCACGTAATTTTGAACCGGAATTTCATGCCAGTCCCATTGCCAGTAGTTAAATTTCATGGCCACAGGTTCAAGAAAGAAATCAAAACCAACCAATATAAGCGCACCAAACACCGAAGCCAAAATACTATGCCTGATTTTCATACTTTTCATCATTTGTCCAATGCTGAAAATAAGGATTACCCAATTTATACCCATTAATAATGGAACCGCAGCAACTTTGTATCCCAATGTATCACCGTAATAATAGCTGCCAAATATCTTTCCGGTGTGTACACCCAATACCTCGACTAAAAAGCCACAGAGAAACACACCCGAAATCAGCAACAATAATCGTTTCATATCCGCATTGTACGAAAAAACAATTACGGCAAACATCAGCAATAAATGAAAGGGAACCAGTTTGATAAAATAAGGCTGGGCAGCTGGAATTAAGAAGCCAAACAAGCCCACCAAATGAAAAACGACAATTATTGCAACTGCAATCCTTTTAATTTTTAAATCGTTTTGATCGTTCTGCCCTTCCATGTACTCGTTTTAAAAATATGTTTCTTTATAGAAATGAATGATATAATGAAGAAGAACAACATCTGTAAGGGATGTAAAATCAGATTTATCAAAACATGCTGGCCCGATAAATAAGAGATCATTATTCTACTTAACACTATTAAGGTTAATGGTAATACAAGTAAAGCAACATTAAAGTTTAAGATTAAAATTACCGGCCCTATAGTTACCAAAAGCTGGTAAAGTAATAATATTATCATGTTATTCCCAAAACCTGCCAGTAAATTTTTACTGAAACCATTTAAACTTTCGCCTAAATTCTTATACATCCTGCAATAAATCAGTCCGTTGGCTAAAAGCGCTTCAGTATTAAATTTTTCTTGTTTCACCAACTTCATAATCTCTACATCTTCTACAACCTGGTGTTTAACCCGCTCATGCCAATGGTTTTCTTTGTAATTATTGGCATTAAAAAACATACACTGCCCGCTTGCTGCTGCAAATGCCGGATTTTTAGAGAGCTTAACCAAACGCAAAGGCAATAAATTTAACAAGATAAAATGCATTAAGGGCACCGTTAACCACTCACCTATCGATTTTATAGTTTGGTTCGTAAAAACGCTCAGTAAGGCCAGGTTTCCAATTTCCATTCGGGCAATTAAACTGTTGATCAATCCTCTTTTTATGGATTCATCTGCATCAATAAACAAAAGATATTTCCCGGTAGCCAATTCGCTTAGCTGATGACAGGCATAGTTTTTCCCAAGCCAGTTTTGAGGTAGCGCTTTACCGCTTAACACTTTGAATTGTGGATTTGAAAGGCAAAATTTCTCCACTATACCGAAAGTATTATCACTGCTGTTATCATCTAAAACAATAACCTCATAATTGATATAATCCTGATTTTTTATTGAAACAAGTAATTCTAATATATTACCTGCTTCATTTCTCGCAGGTATTAAGATCGAAACCTTATCATGATGGTGTTTAACCACTCTCGGCAATTTCGGGTTAGAGAGGAAATTGAAAACAGTAACCGAAAACCGGATCACCAGAAAAATTAAAACGGCGTAAATAAAAATTGTCATTCAATTAGCTGAGTTTGTTTAACAACCGATTGATCGTAATGTTTATTGTAGGCGCTTTTTAGTAATTGTAAACTCACGTACTCCTCATTTTCCCAATGCTGCAGATAGGTATAGGCGGAGGGCTTTCTTTTTGAAAAATAATCAATAAAGGTAGCTGCAAAAAAAATACTGATCTTTTTCTGACTGGCATTGATCATCTGCATCACCCCTTTTTCAAAACTGATGCCCTTTAAATGGTTTGAATACAATTTGCCCTGCGGAAATACAAGTACCAGATTTTGAGGATTGTCTAACAGTTTGCCTGCATAATTAAGCGTTTCTAAAACATCTTTACCTTTATTTTCGGCAGCAAAAGCACCAAGATACCTTAGAAAACCCACTTTATTATAATTTTCGGCATTTACTAAAACATGAAATTGCTTTTTAAATACTTTTTTGTTGATATAAAAAAGGAAAAAGCCATCCCACCAGCTGAAATGATTGGCCAAAACCAATATAGAAGCTTCTGGTTTAACCTCCATTTGATCATACTGAAATGATGCAAAATCTTTTTTGATGATAAATTGGATGTACCAGGAAAAAAAGCTGAAAATCAAATTATTTTTTCTGGGCTGATACATGTCGGGAAATTGCAAAAAATTGAGCTGAATTGCAAATTTTCGTAGCTATAGTAATCATTAAAAACGAGGATCGGCGAGATTCACATTTGTAATGTGGTGCAATAAATTCTAAAACAACTTTTAATCAGCGATGAAATCGCTGTTCTCTTGCATCCTCATTACAGACGAAGACGATAGCTATTACGTCCCACACCCATCCTACCTCTTCCATCTTACACCTTCCTAGCTCAAATAAACCCGATCTTCTTCGCCTTCCACATCCATCACCACATCTACATGTTCTTTTAAGATAGTTGCCAGCTCAAGACCAACAAAATCGGTTGCGATGGGAAAAATTTTGTGGCTACGGTCTACCAGTACCACAGTGCGGATTTTTTTATGTGGGGTATTTAGGAAGACACCTAGCCCATAGGCCAAAGTTTTACCACTGTTCAGTACATCATCAACGATAATGATCACTTTATTTTTCCAATGGCTTTCATCGAGATCGGTTGAAGCAACCAATTTGCTACTCTCCTTTTGCAGATCAATGCGCAGCAAGGTTAATTTAAAGCCAGAAATTTTCTTTAATACCTTTTCTAATCTTAATGCCAATTTGTAGCCGCGGTCCCAGATACCCGCCAATACAATTTCTTTCTCATTCAGGTTATCTTCCAAAATCTGATAAGCGATACGGTCTATTTTCTGCTGAATCTGTTTCTTGTTAAGAATAAGTAATTGCGATGCCATTGTATAAAAGGATTGAATACAAAAAGAACGATTTTAAGGATGAAATTCAAACTATTTGAAAAATAATTTCGATTGTTTGCAACGTTTTCATCAGAGATGCGTCTAATACTTATAACCAAAACACAACATCGAAGCTCTTGTTGCACAATATCGCGTAATGATAGCTTCAGAATCATTTAACAAAAAACGACTATGAAAATCATTATCAAATCATCTGCCATTTTCTTGATCACCATAACCAGCTATATAGCTAAGGCACAGGAAACTAAAAGCTTCACGGTTAAAAATTTCAATAGTATCGGCGTGAGCAGTGGAATTGACTTATACCTAACCCAAGGTGGCAGTGAAAGTGTGAGCATAAAATCAGATTCGGAAACATTAAAAGATATTATTGTTGAGCAAAGTGGCAGTAATGTTACCATAAAATTTAAAGACGGCATCCAATGGAGCGGTATGTTTAAAAACCGTACCATTAAAGCTTATGTAAGTTTCAAAAGCCTAAATGCAATTGCAGCATCTGGAGGGTCGGATGTTTTTACACAAAATCAGATCAAAACCGATAAACTTGCTATTCGCTCATCTGGTGGGTCAGACTTAAAATTAACGGTTGTATGCAGCGATCTATCTGTTCAATCAAGTGGTGGTAGTGATATCGATTTAAAAGGTAAAGCAGAAAATATGACCATTCAATCTAGTGGTGGCAGTGATATCGACGCTTATGAATTAATTACAGATTATGCAAAAGTTCAGGCTTCTGGTGGTTCTGACGTAAATCTTTATGTAAATAAAGGCTTAGAGGCCAGTGCCAGTGGTGGTGGTGATATAAGTTATAAAGGAAATGCTTCACTCAAGAAAACATCAAGCTCAAAAAGTGGAGATGTGCACCACGTAAATTAAAAGTTTAGTTTAGTTAATAATAATGCGCTGCTTTGTGGATGCAAAGTGGCGTTTTTTTATTATGCATGCAACCTTTCATATTCCTCATCGTCAATAATCATACATTTACCGTATGAAAAGCAAAATCTCAATTATTCTCTTTATCACTCTCTTATTAAGCACCCTGGGTTATGGGCAAACCCCATTATCAAAAAGAATTGACCGTGTATTGTCTGGTATCGTAAAACCCAACGAACCTGGTTTTGCAGTCGGGGTTGTAAAAAATGGTCAGTTTATCTACAAGAAAGGTTTTGGCTTGGCAGATTTAAAAATCAATAGAAATAACACAGTTGAAACATCTTTTAATATTGCTTCTGATGGTAAAAAATTTACTGCGGCCTGCATTTATCTTCTTCAGGCTCAAGGCAAACTAAAAACCAGCGACAAAATTTCAAAATATTTTAAAGATTTGCCAAAATATGCTGATAGCATTTCAATAGACCACTTAATACATCATCAAAGTGGCTTAAGAGATTACGATACATTAATCTGGTTGGTAAATTTTGATGAAAACACTTTAATTGATGACGAGAATGCTTATCAAATAATAGCCAGTCAGCATTCATTAAACTTTACTCCAGGCGATCAGTTTAGCTACAGTAATTCGGGTTATTTTTTACTTTCTTTAATTATTAAAAAAGTATCAGGCATGGATTTAGTTAAATATGCCGACAAGTACATTTTCAAGCCATTAAAGATGAATAACACTACTTTTTCGAGAACGCATCAAGTTCTTGATAAAGCGAATGGCTATGTATTAGAGAATAAAAAATTTGCCGAAAATATACTTCATACAAAAACCCTTGGCCAGGGAAATGTTTATAGTAAAATTAGCGACTGGGATAAGTGGTTTACAGAAATGAAAAGGCACACCATTCTTGGAGATAGCGTTTGGAAAAACATGCTTAAGATCGGTAAAACCAATGATGGTAAATCTACTGTTTACGCTGGCGGACTGTTTGTAACAACAAATAAAAATAAAAAATTAATATCTCATGGCGGAGATTTATCCGGATATCACTCTTCTATGCGTTACTTTCCAAATGAAGATTTAGGCATTGTTGTTTTCACTAACAATGATACTATTAGTCCTGAAAACAATTTCGGCCCCGATGATATTTCAGATAAAATTTTTGAGGAAATCTATCCGGGAAATGATCAGTTGGAAGATATAGATAAAAATAATACTGAAACACCATATTCAAAGAAAATAAACCCAGATGCATTAACCTATACAGGCTATTATAAACTTGAAAATGACAGCAATATGATTTTCTATGTATCTGGCAACAGCAGTAAATTGACGATTTTACAAGGGTGGAATGAAATTAATTATCCAATCATCCCCTTAAATGATTCGCTATATTATATTGATAATACTATTAATATTACATTTCAATTTAAGGTAGCTGTAGGTGGAAAGATGAATAAATTAGAGATTATACAGGACGGAAAAACGACTGTAGCAATAAGAATAAAAATTACCGAAACAAGCCCATTTAAGGACAGTGAAATGAGTTTCTATAACAATGAAATTAACTCATATTACAAAATCCTTCAAAAGGATGACGATTTTCAATTGGTTATGCCAAATGGCAGATTAAACCTGGTATTGCTCCAAAAAAACAAGTTTAGAATCTGGGAAGCAGGAACGACTGACATTACATTTAAATACGCAAAAGATAAAATTACAGGTTTTACACTAAATCATGTCAGGGTAAAAAATTTACTATTCAACAAAGTGAGCAATTAAAACATTAGTCTTCCTTATCCTCTACCTTTCTTATACGGATAATAAATAAAATTAGCACCTTCGGGAACAATTACGAATACGCACATAAAATCCTCTGGTTTTTTATACACTTTTAAAAACGGCTCTTTTTTCTCTTTACTAATAATTCCTTTTTCAACAAATTCTTCCAGGGTAGAAGCTTGTATGGTCCAATCAGTATTAAGTTCTTCTTTGTTTAAGATAAGTTCGCCAATGTTAACCTCGTGTTGGTGCGCAATAAAAATAGGGTGGGCCGAAATCCCTTCAACCATAATTTCTATTGCTACTTCTTTAATCGCATCAGCATAAAACTCCAGGTCTTTTTCTAAGCTTACCAGCGGACTTTCCTGCTTCTTTTGTGGTGCTCCGTTCTCCTCGGGCGTTGCGCCTAATAATTCTTCTCTATCCATACCTAACTACTAATTGAATTTTGATTGAGTGAATTGTTGAATGTTAAAGCCTAATTGCCTCATTCAATCCTTCACTCTTTCAATCAATTCTATTACTTTAACCTTAACAATACTACATTTTCTACATGCTGTGTATGCGGAAACATATCTACAGGTTTAATGCGCACCACATCGTATTTTTCTTTTAGTAACTCCAAATCTCTTGCTTGCGTGGCCGCATTACAGCTTACGTAAACAATTTTTTCAGATTCCATTTCCAGTAACCTTTGTACTACATCTGCATGCATTCCAGCGCGTGGCGGATCGGTAATAACCACATCTGGTTTACCATGCGCCAATATAAATTCTGAAGTAAGGATATCTTTCATATCGCCAGCATAAAAGATGGTATTATCAATCCCGTTTAATTCGGAGTTAAACTTCGCATCTTCAATTGCGGTTGGCACATATTCGACACCTACTACCTGCTTCACGTTTTTTGCAATAAAATTCGCGATAGTACCTGCACCGGTATATAAATCATAAACCAGTTCATCACCTTTAAAACCGGCGAAATCCCTGGTGATTTTATATAATTCAAAAGCTTGCTCAGAATTGGTCTGGTAAAAAGATTTTACGCCAATTTTGAAGCGTATACCGTCCATTTCTTCGAAAATATGATCACGACCAGAGAAAACCGCCACATCCTGATCAAAAATGGTATCGTTTTTCTTTTGGTTAACGATATACAACAATGAAGTTATCTGTGGAAATTCATTTTGAAGAAAACCCATCAAACCATCAATCTGCTCTTGCTCCGGATAAGCGAAAACTACCGCTACCATTACCTCTCCGGTAGTAGAAGTGCGGATAATCAGGTTACGTAAAGCGCCTTCGTGGTTACGTAGATCGTAAAAAGATAAACCATGATCAGAAGCATATTTACGCACCGAATTCCTGATCGAGTTAGAAGGCTCATCCTGTAAGTAACAGTGCTCAATGTCTAAAATTTTATCAAAACGCAAGGGTACGTGAAAACCCAACGCATTCATATCAAAATCCTCTTCGCGTTCCATATCGGTTTTTTCTAACCAACGTTTATTCGAAAAAGTAAACTCGAGTTTATTACGGTAATACCTGTTTTTTTCCGAACCAAGAATTGGTTCAGTGTCCGAAGTATCTATTTTACCTAAACGTTGTAACGCAGCCTCAACATTTTTCTGCTTAAACTTCAATTGCGCATCGTAGCCCATGTGTTGCCATTTGCAACCGCCACAGGTTCCGAAATGAGGACAAAAAGGATCTGTACGGAGTTCCGATTTTGTATGCAGCTGCTCGATGATTGCTTCTGCAAAATTCTTTTTCTTTTTGGTTAAGCGTACATCGACCACATCGCCAGGAACGGCTTTGTCAACAAAAATGACCAACTCGTCGGCCTTGCCAACACCTTTTCCCTCTTCAGCAATATCGATTATATGTACGTTTGGAACAATAGTTACCGTACCGGGCTTTCTTCTACTCATTATTTTGCAAAGATAAGGCTAAAAGCTGAAAGAGGAAAGACCAAAGGGTAAAGACTAAAACTGAACGCTAAAGTTGGAATGAATATAAATAACTTAAAGACTAATGCAAAATTGAGGATAAAGATGAATGGTCTATCAGAAAGATCAGGCAATACCTTTCCGCTCAGTTTAGGGCAACTGATTTAATATAATTTTGATTTTAAAAATTATTTTCCAAAAAATTTAAAAGCAGCGCCCCAAAAGCCATCTAACCAGTTAAATTTTAGGTCAAATTTTTCATCCACCTGTACAGAAAACTCTAATATTTCTTTGCTCATGATAAAAAACCTATCTATTTAAGCAATAATACAAATTTTATACCGAAAACCGAAGTGGTACAAATTAAATTTGTGTTAATTTTACATCAAAAGATTAAAGCTGTCTCCATCCGAAAATTCAGTTTCGATCTGTGTTGGCATCATCAGTTTTTATATTTCACTAACTGTACCTTCACCATTTTAGTACAAAGTGACCATCAAATAGATCGCCGGGTAAAACAAGCTCTCATGCATTATTAAACAAGCCCCTTTTTCATTAAACTTAGCTGCCATGTGCGACAATAGGTAACGGAGGATTAGATTTATTTTTTATACTTGTAGTCTTTTAAGCTTAATGATGCTATCCTCCTATGAAATTCGTCTTAACCAGTGTATTACTTTTATTCCTATTTTCTTTTAACTCTTTTGCACAGCATTGTAATTGCAGTCTGGAATTTAACTATGTTAAAGATAAAATTGAAAAAAATTACTCCGGTTTTAAAGATAAGGTGAATGCTAAAACAGAAGCTATCTATCATAAACGCACACAGGCTGCGCTTGAGCAATCGCAATCAATAACAACATCTGCTCACTGTATTTATTTAATTAATGAGTGGTTAACCTTTTTCAAAGATGGGCATATTCAAATAGGCAGAAACAGGATCTCGAAAGAAAGAGAAGAAGCTAAATTACAAGAACGTATTCAAGCAATGGAACGCTTAAGCCTGTCAAGCCAGGAACTGGCAAGACTTAAAAACGCAAAAGGGATCATGGGCATTTATTGGACTGAGGATTCTACGTCCCGAATAGCAGTGGTCAGAAACAAAACAAGTTTTCGGGATTATGCCGGAGTTGTGATTTCTTCAAAACCTGGCAAATGGTTGCCTGGACAGGTAGTCTTATCGCTTAAAAGCAGCAAGGATATGCTTAAAGGCATCATGTATGATCGATATTATATTCCTACAAATGTGTCATTACAAATTAAGAGAAATGCTTTAGGCACTTTTAAAAGAGAAGGAAGCAGGCAATCGTCAGCAGAACCAGTTGGTGAAGCAACTGTAGCGAGTAAATCACTTTCCACAAAAACACTATATATAAAGATTAGCACGTTTAACCAGTTGAATGCAAAGAACATAGATTCCTTGTTTAAAGCAAATCGATCTAACTTAAGTAAAATGCCCAACTTGATTCTTGACTTAAGGAATAATGGTGGTGGCGCCGATTTTGCTTACAGGCCGATAACGCCCTATCTTTACACAAACACATTCAGAGAAATCGGTGCAGATGTACTCTCTACAGATGACAACATAGCAGGTTGGGCTGCAATAGCTACAACTAATGGCCTTCCACCTGATCAAAAGGTGTTTATTAGTGGTGTCATTGAAAAGATGAAAAAAGGTAAAGGTAAACTGGTCTCTTTCTCCAATGATAGCAATATCAGTTTAGACAGCATTGCGCCCTACCCTCAAAAAGTAATCATTTTGATTAATAAAAACTGTGGAAGCACTACTGAAGAATTTCTCTTATTGGCTAAACAAAGTAATAAAGTAACCTTAATGGGCGAGCATACCGCAGGTGTTTTAGATTATTCTAATATGAGAGGGGCAGATTTTAGCTGTATGCCTTACATGCTTTATTGGGCTACTTCCAGAAGCAGAAGAATTGATGAAGGGATAGCCATAGATAACGTTGGTATTAAACCTGATAAAATTTTAAAACCCGAACAGGACTGGATTAATGAGGCGAAGAATTACGTTGAAAAGTAAATTCCAGATACAGCTCACAAAATCCGATGATACAGTTTGATTTTCAATATGTTATTTGATATTATGATATAAATCCGTAACTTAATATATCATTCACATAAAAATGGAGGTTCATTATGAACGTTATCCGTAAAATTGAACATTGGGGAGATGTTCATCACTCAAAATGGCTGGATTATCTACGGATTACACTCGGCCTGATCATTTTTGGAAAAGGTGTTTCTTTTGTTAGTGACACATCCGTACTCCAGAATATGATTACACAAAACAACGTATTTGGTTTTTCAGGCGTACTAATCAGTGTAGCCATTCACGTTGTTGCCTTTGCACATTTGGTTGGCGGTATTTTGATCACGCTGGGCCTGGTTACCCGCTTTGCCGTGGTCATCCAGATCCCGATCTTACTGTTTGCCGTGTTTTTCATTAACCTTACCCCGGGTTTCTCTACACCAAATTCGGAACTTTGGTTTTCGGTGCTGGTATTGTTCCTGCTCATTATGTTTTGGGTGGTTGGCTCTGGTCCGTTGTCGGTTGATGAAGGACTAAAACGTAAAACGGGCAAACGTTACGCTTAACCAACATTAAATATTCTTAGTATCTTTCGTTTTTATAGATAATCATGAAAACGAAGATACTTTTTCTACTGCTTATAGCGGGACTGGCATGTTACGCACAAAATCCGACGGATGGATATTTTAAACTAATCAGACCTGGCTTCCAGGAAAAAAATGCGTACGAAACCACTGCTTTTGTGGAAAAATATTTCCGTGTACCTGGCAATACGGGTTTTAATGCAAGTATCCATTATGTAGAAAACATCCTTAAAAAAGCTGGTTTTGTAGAACAGAAGCAAAATGAATTCGAAGCCCCATTAACTTATCGCATCGAAAAAAGAGCGATGAAAAATAACACCTGGGAACCTGTTGATGCCAATATTGATATTGTAGGTGAGACACAACCGCTCATTTCATACAAAACCAACCGCAACATGATTCCCATTAACTGCGGCTCAACCCCTGTTGGCGGCGTTACGGCAAATGTGGTTTACATCGAAAAAATAACTCTATCGGAAGTAGAAAAAATGGATTTAAAAGGAAAAATCCTGTTTTCAGAAAATAATCCATCACGTTTACTTCAAATCGCAACGAAAGCCGGCGCCATTGGTGTTTTAGGTTATTCGATGCCGAAGTACACCCAGCCAGAAACTCATCAAACTTCTATCCAGTTCGGCAGCATGAAAGCCAATAGCGAAGTGTGGACGCTGCTCCTATCTTATGCAGCTAAAGAAAAACTAAAGGCAACCTGTTTAAAAGGTGAAACGAAATTGAAAGTAAATATCCAGACCAAAATATATCCTTCAGAAGAATTAACCATTGTAGCAAATGTTAGAGGTAGTGTAAATCCTACTGAACGTTTTGTGTTTAGCGCACACGTACAGGAACCCGGGGCAAATGATAATGCGAGTGGTGTAGGAACGCTGGCAGAAATGGCGAGACTAACCGCTGAACTATACCAGGAAAAAAAGATCAATCCGAAGCGCAGCCTGACTTTGTTATGGGGTGATGAAATTGTATCGACCAGAAGATATATTACAGAAGATACTACGCGTGCCAAAGGCATTTTATGGGGAATGAGTTTGGATATGGTTGGCGAAGACACCAAAAAAACCGGAGGTTCTTTTCTGATTGAAAAGATGCCTGATCCATCCGCCATCTGGACAAGAGGGACAGATAAACACACCGAATGGGGCGCCGGCGATGTTGGTGAGAAAGATCTTTTCCCGCATTATTTTAACGATTTTATTTTCGATATCTGTAAAGCACAGGGAAAATTTGCCAATTGGACAGTTAACTATAATCCTTTTGAAGGCGGCAGCGATCATACCCCATTTTTACAAAACAAGATCCCGGGATTATTGATGTGGCACTTTACCGATGTATTTTACCATACGGATAACGACCGGATCGACAAAGTTTCGCCAACTGAAATGAAAAACGTTGGGATAAGTGGTTTAACTGCAGCTTATACTTTAATTTCTGCCGATGAAAACACGGCTATAGCTACTGTTTCGCAAGTTAAAGCGGATGCTTTGACACGCCTAAAAACCGAATTTGAGCTCAGCAAAAAGGCAATTGCTGATGGAAAAGCAGCAAGTGACGAGAAGCATATTATCGAGGTTTGGTGCAAATGGTATGTGGATGCACTGGCAACCATTAATAAAATGCCGGTAAAAGCAGAAACCACAAAAGTAGGTTCGGCCATTAAATTTGCGACCAACGAGATCGAAAAACAAACAAAAGTGTATTTAGCCGAATTGAAGTAGGCTAATTTTTATAGTTGATCAGATTAATAACTACTTTAACCATCATCTCTTTTTCTTTAGGATCACTTTCTGCGATGAGTAAGGTAAGCGCAACCAGCGCATTATCGGCAATTCTTTTTGTACCATCTTCACGATAGAGCATTTTATTTTTATCCAGAAACCAAACAAATAAAAAGGCAGCGATCCGTTTATTTCCATCCGAAAATGAATGGTTTTTTACAACGAAATATAATAGATTAGCCGCCTTTTCTTCCATACTCGGATAAAGCTCTTCTCCATCAAATGTTTGGTAAATGGTATACAATGAACTTTTAAATGATTGGTCTTTTTCATTTCCAAAAAGTTTGCTTCCACCAAATTTCACTCTCAAATCATCTATTGCTTCAAGTGCAGAATCGTAATCTATTTTAAAATTACCTCTATGACCAGAAACTTCATTTTCCAGCTGCTGATGGTCGTAACGATCAAGAACATCTAAAGCATAAACATAATCTGTAAGAATTTTAAAAGTATCTTTTAGCTCATCATTATTAAGCAAGTGGTTATTTTGAACAGCACCAACCAACTTAATCGCCTGTTTTAATTCTATAAGTTGCTGGCTTTGCTCTTGTAATTTTTTATGATTTAAGGCATACCCATTTATCAGATAATCTTTTAAAATCTGGTTGGCCCATATACGGAATTTTGTTCCTTCAACCGATTTTACGCGATAGCCAACTGATATAATCACATCTAAAGAATAAAATTCGATTTCTCTGCTGACTGATCTATTGCCTTCTTTTTGAACTGTCAAGGATTTCTTGACTGTTGAACTTTTATCCAGTTCATTTTCATTAAAAATATTCTTAATGTGGAGACTTATATTCTGTTTAGTTTTATTAAAAAGCTGTTGCATCTGCTGTTGAGTAAGCCAAACAGTATCATTACCGAAAACCACTTCTATTGCCGGCAGTCCCTCTTCATTTTTATAAATTATAATTTCATCCTTAGTCATTGCCTTAAGTTAGTAAAATATTTATTCTATTTTCGCATTATGCCTAAACCAAAAGCCATAATTATCGGAGCCGGAATTGCAGGAATTGCATCTGCTATTCGCCTCTCCATAAAGGGTTACGATGTTGATGTTTTTGAAGCCAACTCAAAACCCGGAGGTAAGCTCGGAGAAATAAAAATGAATGGTTACAGGTTCGATGCCGGTCCAAGCCTTTTTACCATGCCGCAATATGTGGATGAACTGTTTAAACTGGCTGGTAAAAACCCTGAGGACTATTTTAAATACATTAAACTAAAAGAAGTTTGCCGTTACTTTTACGAAGATGGCTTAAGGTTAAATGCCACCTCCGATCTTAACAAATTTGCCCGGGATATAGAAGAAAAAACCAATTCAACAGCAGCAGAAGTCCAGCGGTTTTTAAAAAAAAGCAAGACAATTTATGAGGTTACACATCGCGTTTTTTTAGAAAGGAGTTTACACAAACTTAAAAGTTACCTGCATTGGGATACCTTAAAATCAATATTCCGTTTTGGCCAGATTGACGCTTTTAGAACACAGGCCAGGGCAAACAAATCATTTTTTAAAGATGAGCGGATCACGCAGCTTTTTAACCGTTATGCCACCTATAATGGCTCAGACCCCTATCAGGCGCCGGCTACATTGAATGTAATTCCACATTTTGAATATCATTTTGGCGCTTTTATCCCAAAAGATGGAATGTACGGTATTATCAAGGCTTTAATTAAATTGGCTGAAGAACTGAGCATCAGGTTTCATTACGACCAAAAAGTTGAGGAAATTTTATACACCAATGAAAACAAACCTAAAATAAACGGGGTAAAAGTTAACGATAAAACCTACAAAGCAGATATGGTGATCTCTAATCTTGATATCTGGTTTACTTACAAAAATTTACTCAAAGACATAGCTGAACCTAAAAAATTATTAACCCAGGAACGCAGCAGTTCAGCATTGATTTTTTACTGGGGTATGGATGGGAACTACAGTGATTTAGGTTTACACAATATTTTCTTCACTGAAGATTACCAAAAGGAATTTAGTGCCATCTGGAAAGATAAAGCCATTTGTGATGATCCTACTGTTTACATCAACATCAGCGCTAAACATTTAAGAAATGATGCGCCCCTGAATAGTGAAAACTGGTTTGTGATGATCAATGTACCCGCCAATAAAGGACAAAATTGGGATCAATTGATTATGGAGGCAAGGACAAATATTATCAAAAAAATCAGCCGGATTCTTAACAGGAATATTGAAAAGGATATCATTTGTGAACAGATCCTCGATCCAAGAACCATAGAAAGCAAAACAGGATCGTATCAGGGTTCTTTGTATGGCAACAGTTCCAACAATCAGTTTTCAGCCTTTTTACGACACTCTAATTTCAGCTCAAAAGTTAAAAATCTATACTTCTGCGGCGGAAGCGTACATCCGGGTGGGGGAATTCCTTTGGCCTTATTGTCAGCAAAAATAATTGATGATGATATTAGTTCAGTTGTTCATCAGGCATTGGTTGATTTGTCAATAGTTTAGTGGTTCATGGTCGGTAGCTCATGAACTATAACTATATTAAAGCGATTAACCTACTACAGACTTAAGACTCGGGACTGCAGACTAACGACTTCTCCTAATTGCTTCCTCTAACTTCTCTCCATCAAGATCAAACGCATCTACAATTATTTTCGCTTTTGTATAAAAAGGATCGCGCTCCTGAAGTTTTTCTTTAATGAATACCAAAAGTTGTTCATCATCCAAATCTTTAATCAGCGGGCGCTTTTGGCGGTTATGTAAACGCGAAACCAAAGCAGCTGGTTCCATTTGCAGGTAAACCGTTTCTCCATGTGTATTCATCCATTCCATATTATCAAAGAAACAAGGCAATCCACCTCCGGTAGCCACCACACAGGTTTCAGGATAATCGAATGTTTTAAGCATTTCGCTTTCATAATCCCTAAAACCGCTTTCTCCAAATTCTGCGAAATATTCGGCAATGGTTTTACCGGTTTTAGAAACAATTTCGGCATCAAGATCTATCACCGGGCAATCTAAGCGGTGTGCCAATTGTTTTGCTTTGGTGCTTTTGCCGCAGCCCATATATCCGATAAGGAAAATTTTCATCTGAAGTTCTTATAGCCGACCTATAATAAATGGTCGCGTTTTAACATAATATAATCGGTTACAGGGGGCGTAAAACCTGCCTTTTTTAATAAAGTTACAACCTGTCCGCGATGATAAGTAGAATGATTAAATAAATGAAATAAAATCTCATCTATCCGGTTTTCATATTGCTCACCTCTCGAATTACTATATAAAATACGTTTAGCCAAAGGATGATTATTTAGTGCTTCTCTGATCAGTTTAAAATTTTCTAAAGAGAGGCTTTCAAAATCTTCTTTTGGGTGGATATCCCAAACGCCATAGCGCGATTTTTTGCCAGAAATTCTTTGCGCCCAAATATGCTGTGCATTAAGCATGTGACTGAACAAACGCGCTGCATCAGGCAATTCAATGGCTGCCAGTTTAAATATTTCGATGATGCGGGCATCAGCAAGCTCGGTATAATTAATGATTTCTTCTTCTTGCATTGCTTTAACTTAATTTAACCCTCGGATCAACATAAGCATATAAAATATCTACCAGGATATTAATGATTACAAATACGAAAGCGATAAAAAGAATTGATCCCATTACAACCGGAAAATCGGACATTTCTAAAGCAGTCACCGTTGTTCTTCCTAATCCGTTATAACCGAAAATGTATTCTACAAAAAAGGAACCTGCTAATAAAGAGGCAAACCATCCAGAAATAGCTGTAATTATGGGATTCATGGCGTTTTTTAAGGCATGTTTATAAATTATTGTATTCCTGCTCAAGCCTTTCGCCTTTGCCGTCCTATTGTAGTCCTGTGCCAAAACATCCAGCATGGCGCTACGGGTTAACTGTACAATAATGGCCAATGGCCTTAAACCCAGCGTAATCATTGGCAACCATAAATTCCTTAAAGTTAACACCTCTCCATTAAAAGGATCGTAAGAATATAGACTGCCGCTCATTTTTAGACCTGTATAATTGCTCAGCACAAATCCGAAAAGCCAGGCAATAATAATTCCTGCAAAAAAAGAAGGCGCTGATATACCCAGAATAGCAAATGCATTGGCCGATTTATCTATCCACGAATCTTTATAAACCGCTGATAACACACCTAAAAACACACCGATGACAGTAGCAAAAATCATTGCGGTTAAAGCAAGGATGAAGGTATTTGGTACGGTTTCAGAAAGGATTGCAGTTACATCGCGTTTGGTTTGGTACGAGCTCCGCAGATATGGCCATTTTAGCGCCAATACTTTTTGATCAAACGCAATCAGTTTTGCGTAATGGTATTTCTGCTGACTGTTACTATCGTTATCCAGAATACTGATCGGCGATAAATCGTTGATATATAAAATAAACTGTACGGGTTTTGATCGGTCTAAACCAAATTCTTTGCGAACTGCTTCAAGTGACTGCACATCAGCCCGCTGCCCCATTGTCATCCTTGCAGGATCGCCAGGTAAAATATTAAACAGCACAAAAACAACCAATATTACGCCACCCATTACCAGCAGTCCATACATCAGTTTTTTCAGTGCGTATCCAATCATGTTTATTTATCGAAATATTTTCTGCTTAACTGGTCAAAAGTTGGCACATTATGAAAATGCCATTTATTAATCACCACACCATTTTTCATTAGCAAAATACCAGGATTTGCCCTTACCATACTTTTTAAAGGCACTGCATCAGCATAAAATACTTCAGAAAACAAGTTGTTCTTTTTGATAAAAGCCTGAGCATCCTGTGCCGAATTGGAAGTAAGCAAAACCGTACGGATATTAAACTGCTGTGTAGCATTGATAGCAAGTGCATTTAATTTACCAATAGCTGCATCATTTGTATTATGAAGATCGTAAGCCACAAAAATTAAATTGTAGTATGGGTTTTCGATCAGTTCCTTTGTATAATCGGTTCCGGAAGCATCTGTAATATTCAAATCTTTGATTTTAGGCTCAAATCCTTTTTTAACCAGTCTTTTTGCCGGTTCACCGATAATTTCCCAATTGTTATCTTTCCAGATCTCTGTTTTAAGATAGGCTTTATCGCTCATGTCTTTTTCCTCTTTCGTTTTCTTGTTTTTGAGGTGATACATGATCTCAAATTCATCAGGCTTTTCTCCCGGAGGAATTACCATTAATGATGGAATATGCGCGCCAACTTTATAGGGCAGAAAGTCAATAATTGGCAAAACATTGTAAGTATACAACCCAAAACCTAAAGATATTACGGTTACCAAAAGGGCAATATTTCTTTGTGTAGCTTCTTTTTTAAATAATGGATGGATAAGGTTTTTGTTTAAGAAAATTACAATAATCAGCGCTAAAAGTATCAGATCTTTTGTAAAAGACTGCCACGGAGTAAGCGGAATGGCATCGCCAAAACAGCCACAACTGGTTACTACTTTGAACGCTGCAGATATAAAGGTTAGCAGGGTAAAAAAGATAATGAGAAGCAATAAACCCCAGGCTACCTTTTTACTCCAGAAGCCCAATAGCAACAAGGCACCGAGAACAATTTCTAAAGTGCAAAGTAAAATGGCAATTCCAGTGGCCATCCCACTCAGGAAATTCAGGTGAAAAACTTCAAAATATTCCTGTAGTTTATAGCCAAAGCCAAGCGGATCATTTGCTTTGATTAATCCTGAGAATATGAATAAAGCACCGACAAAAATTCTGGAGAATCCTAAAAGTATATTTCGCATCTATATATTTATTTTTAAAGGCTATTACGCTACCTATTTAACGCCGAGTTTAATCAGCGCGAAAACCGAGTAGTTCAACATATCCTGATAATTCGCATTAACACCCTCTGAAGCCAGCGTTTGCCCTTCGTTATCTTCTATCTGTTTAACCCTAAATATTTTCATCAAAATCAGGTCGGTTAACGAGCTAATACGCATATCGCGCCAGGCCTCACCATAGTCGTGGTTTTTAGCAAACATTAAATCCTTGGTTTCCGTTATCTTTTCTACAAACCTTTTTTCAACTTCATCATAAGGCATTTCATTCGGGTCGCTTTCGGTTAATTCTAGCTGCATCATCGCAATAACACAATAATTTACAATCCCAATATATTCAGATATCACACCCTCTCCTACCTTACTTACTTTTTTTTCTTCCAGAGTGCGGATGCGTTGTGCTTTAATAAAAATCTGATCGGTTATCGAACTCGGCCTTAAAATCCGCCATGCAGTGCCGTAATCTTTAGTCTTTTTTAAAAATAATGATCTGCAAACTGCAATCACTTCATCGAACTCGGTAGAGGTATTTGTTTGTGCCAAAGTCAATAATTATTTAGTTTTTAGTGTATTTTTGTGCTGAAAAAACAAAAGCTAAAGATACATTTTTAAAGCGAAACCCAAATCCCCGAAAGGGTTTATTATGGCAGAAAAAAACTTTTTTGAGCCCAAACAAAGCTTAAATATTAAGGGTAAACTTATCGATTTAACCAGTCCAAAAGTAATGGGCATTTTAAATATAACTCCCGATTCTTTTTACGACAATAGCCGCACAAAATCAATAGACGAAGCTTTAATCAAAGCAGCCCGGTTTCTTAACGAAGGTGCTACGTTTATTGATATTGGGGGATACTCATCCAGACCAGGCGCAAAGGATATTACTACCAATGAAGAGATTGATCGTTTGGTGCCTGTGGTAGAAAGTTTGGTAAAAGCATTTCCTGAAGCGGTTATTTCTATCGATACCTTCAGGGCAAAAGTTGCTCAGGAAACCATTTCGGCCGGTGCGCACATTATTAACGACATTGCAGCTGGCGATATGGACGAGCAGATGTTCGATACAATAGCTAAGCTGCAGGTACCCTACATGATGATGCACATGCAGGGTACCCCACAAAATATGCAACAAAATCCGGTTTACAATAATGTGCTTTTAGAGGTTATTGATTACCTGGCAAAAAAAATTGCCACGCTAAAGGCCCTTCATGTTCACGATATTGTTATTGACCCAGGTTTTGGTTTTGGAAAAACGATTGAACATAATTACGAACTGCTTAACCAGATGGAGGCCTTTAAAATATTTAAGCTGCCTATTTTAGTGGGTTTTTCACGTAAGGGAATGATTTATAAAGCGCTTGGTACTTCGGCAGCAGAGGCCCTGAACGGCACTTCCATACTCAATACTATTGCATTGCAAAAAGGCGCAGGTATTTTAAGGGTACATGATGTGAAGGAAGCGGTAGAGTGTGTGCGGTTGGTAGAGAGGTTGGGTTAAGCGGTTTGCGCATAGCGGTTAGCGTCTTTTATACATCTATAATATTCTATTTACAATTAACCGATTAACCAGTTCAACAGTTAACCTATCTTACTTGTAAACTGAAATCCGTTTTGCTATCTTGCCACTAATGAAAGGTTTTGATTTTGACTTCCTTAAAGTATCGCCAACTGATATCGTTGATATCATTCTGGTGGCCTTATTAATTTATTACGTTTATACCCTAATCCGCAATACACTAGCCGTTAACCTGCTTGTTGGGATGTTTATCATTACAGTTTTTTACTGGATAGTAAAAGCCTTACACATGGAATTATTGACTGCAATTATAGACAAGTTTATGAGTGTGGGGATTATTGCATTGATCGTAATTTTTCACCCGGAGATCAGGCGCTTCCTTTTACTGATTGGGAAAAATGCTTTTCTACAAAAGAATAAAGCCTGGTGGGGTTACTTATTTGGTCGTAAAGAAATTGAAAGGAATAATTTATCCCGGATAAAACCAATTATCGACGCCTGTAAAAGCATGAAGAAAACGCGTACAGGAGCGTTAATCGTATTCGTTAAATTCTATGACGAACAGTTTTTTGCCAATAGCTGCGAACTTGTTGATTCCAAAATATCGAAACGTTTGCTAGAAAGTATCTTTCAGAAAAATAGTCCACTGCATGATGGCGCCGTGGTGATCTCTGAAAACAGAATCAAAAGTGCCAGCTGTATTTTGCCTTTAACAGATAACGATCAGTTACCCTCGCAATTTGGATTAAGGCACCGTGCAGGTATCGGTGTTTCGGAAACGACTGATGCCGTTGCGGTAATTATATCAGAAGAAACCGGAGAAATATCTTATGCCAAACAAGGAAGGGTAAGAATGAATGTTTCTTTCGGAGAACTGGAGAAATTGCTAAATAAGGATTTTTAAAAGCACAGATTAAGGAAATTTTAGGTGATTACACAGATTCGGACTTCTCTATCATTCTGAACGCAATAAGGAATACTTCAGCTATGAAAACGATCCTTCGACTACGCTACCATTGACGTTATTTTACAAACAATTACTAATCAGTATTTTAACTGCTTTCGCATTTCGATCCAGCTATGCCACAGGACCGTATCCCCGTTTCATTTAAATCCGGACTAACAAATTTTTCGGTCTCCACTGACAAAGCCATCGCACTGGCTTCTAAAGAAAACGGCGAAGCCCTCATGAATGCAGCTGAAAGTTATAAACAACAAATGAATAAATTTTCAGCCGGTGTTTTTTGTTTCTTTTTGACATCAAAAAGAAAGAGCCCTTCGGCGGCGGCGAGCCGAGGCACGACCGCGCGTAGGATAAGAGAAGACAATTGTACGTCACTCATATTGATTTTAAACAATTTAATTAACCTCAGGATGACAAACCGAAGGAGAATATTCTGTGGTTTCTGTGTTTCCGTGGCAAAAAATTACAATAAACGCAAAAAGGCGAATGTTTCCATTCACCTTTTCAATATAATTTTAAGAATTACCTATCGGTGTAATCCTACAATCTGTGCAATCAACCGTTAGCAGTATTGTTCAAAAGCACCGATCAGGTTATCAGCAATCATTTGTGCTGGTCTGCCTTCAATCTGATGGCGTTCGATCATGTGTACCAATTTACCATCTTTAAATAAAGCCATTGCCGGAGATGATGGAGGAAAAGGCATCATATAATTTCTAGCCTGATCTACTGCTTCTTTTTCCATACCTGCAAAAACGGTAACCAGTTTATCAGGGTGTTTTTCGTGTGCTGCTGCTGCACGAGCTGCCGGACGTGCATTTGCTGCTGCACAACCGCAAACTGAGTTCACCACAACCAACACCGTACCTTCGCCTTTAATAGCTTGATCTACATCTGCTGCGTTTTTTAATTCTTGAAAACCAACGTTGGTTAATTCCTTACGCATTGGTTCTACTAAATATTCTGGATACATTATCTTAGTTTTTATTTACAATATCAATAGTACAAAAATAAGAAAATCGAATGGCATGCACCATTCGATTTATATTTTTAAGGTAAAATTAATTCACTACTTCACACCTTTTATAAAGTTGTCAAACATTTGAGGATTAGCAATGGCTCCAACTATAACTAATATAACGATTACGATAAATAAAACACTTAAAATGGTTGCAATCATTCCGCAGATCTTGCCTGCTTTTGCATTTTTATATGATGATTCGGTATATAAACCTGGATTAAGCTGATATTTTTTCATATCACCAGCACCAAGTATCCAGGCAATTACGCCGAATATCAAACCAAATATACCATAGAAGCAACAAGCTGGAATCGCTAAGATACCCAGCACAAGAGAAGCTGTAGCATTTGGTAAGTTCTGCTGACCAAAACCTCCTCCTCCAAACTGGCCAAACGGTGGTGGCTGCTGAAATGGCGGCGGTTGTTGGAAAGGTGGTGGCGTTGCAGGTCCCTGATCAAGTGGCTGGAAAGGGGCTGGTTCGGAATTTTGATTCTTTGAAAGATCAATAGGTTTATTTTCTTGAGGATTTTCCTGTTCTTCTGACATAGGTATATTTAGATCAATTGGTGAGTATATATTTTGTAAATGTAATTGATTAAAATAATTAGTGCAACACCTGCAAAAACGATTTTAATGAGCTGTGACCCAAATTTAAAATCTACTTTTAAGTGAACAATGGTAAACAAGACCACAAAAAGGAGTGGAATTGTTGCGGGATAAAATTTAAAAGAAGCGATCAGATCCCCTTTAAAAAGAGCTAAAACCGAACGCTGTAAGCCACAACCCGGACAATCGATCCCGAACTGGGTTTTAAACGGACAACTGAAAAGATGCTCGCCTAACCATTCTAAAAAACTTTTATGCGGGTGAGCCATTTATATCTATTACTTTTCCCCGGGCATCTTTCCAGTCCTTATATTTTTCCAGGTCTTTAAGTACCTGCCTGTACACCAGATTCAAGATATAGATATCATCAATGAAACCTAAAACAGGTACAAAATCAGGAATTACGTCAATAGGAGATAAGAAATAAATCAGTCCTCCTAAAATGGCAATAATTGATCTTTTAGGGATTTCGGTATAATCGCCGTTCACGTAATCTTTAGATACTGCAAACAATAATACCAGTTTGGCCCAAACCCCTTCTAAATCACCTTTATTGGTTACTGCCTTGCCAAGTGCATCTTTAATGGTATTGCTGGCTTTGTTCTTATCACTTAAGATTACCGAGGCTTTGCTTTGCGATTTCTTAAAAAATCCGAGTATTTTATCCCTGTTCAGTTTCATAATTAATACGTTACAAATTAACGGCCAAAAGCATCGTAATTGTCTTCCGCATATTTGGTAAAGCGGTCTAACAACTTAATATTTTTATTTTCAACAGCCGTTAAATCATTATCAACGTTGTTTTTTACAGGAACATACCATTCTACCGGATCGAAAAAATTTCTAAATGTTTGCTTTTTAAAAGCGTAACCATGTCTGGCAAAAATAGTATTCTTGATAATCTGCAGATCGAGTTTTCGCAAATTCTTTACATCCTCTTCTTTTAGTACTGTGGTTGAGGCGTTTAATTTAAAAATTTGATCGGATGCACTTCTATAAAAAGGATTGGCCTCAAGGGAATCAACTGTGCCATCCTCTAAAGTATCCACTCTTTTTACCATCTTGTGGTCACTCCAGTCTACATAACTCGATTCTGACGGCAGCATCAGGTCTGCATTATATTCGAAGTTCTTTTTAAGCAATTTGAATTCTTTTTCGGGCCATTTAAGTTCTTTTTTATACGCGTTCCACTTTCCTATTAAGGTATCGCCAACCAGGGTGATTTCAAATTTTCCGTCGTATTTTTCGGTGCCGGGCTCATTTAAAATAAAAGTGATTTTACTTCCATCATCTGATAGCTTGCCCAGTAGTGGCCGGCTGTTGCCAGAAACTACGCTCTGCGCAATTACGGTATCCTTCGTAATTTTTTTAATGTTGATATTCAGTTTTTTAATGGCATCCGACATATCTCCTTCGTACTCTGATTCATCGGTTGTGTAAAAATCACCAACCCAAAAACCGTATAGTTCTTTGTGGATTTCTGGCTGAGCAACTGCCGTAGATTTTACGGTATCTTTCTTTTTCGTGTCTCTGCATGATAGCATTAAGAGTGGGATCAGAGCGAGTAATAAGATTTTTTTCATAGGATTATCTCTGTTTTATAGGTCAAACGATTTTCTCTTTAATCAGCCATTCGGCAAGCAACAAATTGGGTATCCAGCCCAGCCAGGCAATAATCTGGTACACATCCATCGGCGCCGGGTGGAATAAATATACTAAAATAACTTTCCACAGCCTTAACGTAATGGCCGAAGCTGCCAAAGCAAAACTGCGGTACATGAACTTTTTATGGGCAGTTATTTTTCTTTTCAGGATCAATAAGGTTGCTTTTAAGGTAAACCAGAACCATAAAATACCCAAAATTATAAATGAGGTTTTTGCTACTAAGCCACCGTTTGCAAACCAACCGATAAAAATACCAGATGGTGAAGCTAACAATAACACAAAGCTAACATACAAATAGCCTAACCATTTGTGTATTTTAGGATATTTAGCTAAAATTCTGGCATTAAATTGTGTAAAACCAGCCAGTAATGCAAAAATGGCACTGTACACGTGCGCATAAAATAGGGGCAGGTAGGCTTTTATTCCCGATACTTCGGTCTGCTTGATCTGCAAAAAGGATACTTCACTACTCAGCGGAATGTAACGCAAAGTAATCTGCACCATGAGCATAAAAAAGTAGGCAAAAAACAATAGCCAAGCCATCTGTTTATAGCTGATGCTTTTCATCTGTTTTTATTAAAAAGCAGAAGTAATTTTTTATCGAATGGAATGGCGACCAATTGTGCGTTCACCACGTCATCTTCGTAAAGCTGCTGTTTTTGGGGATCGAATACAAACCTGGCGATAACAGGCATCCTATCCGAGTAACTTTCGTGAAGGTTAAAATTATAGTTTTTTGAATATTCCTGTGATGGATCGGTTTTAGGGTTAGGGCTACTCTCGAGCATAATACCATAAGATGTGCCTCCGTTTTTTACAATCCTTTCATATAGGCCTTTGGTAAGCTGTTTGCAACGTGGAGAAGTTTCTACGATTTTATACGCAACCTGTGCTTTGTAGCTTTCCTTTACCTGTGCTTTCGATTGGTATATTGATGATCCTAAAATAAAAAAAAGAAATAGATTGTTTTTCATGATTGAGTAGCGTTATTCTTCAATTACTGATAAAAATTCATCAATTGTTAGCACATTAACTTTAGGAAATTCTATTTGCTTCAAGATTTTAAAGTGATGGTCATTTGTTATAATATAATCAGCATTGCTACACACATAAGCATCAACATACTTATTATCATCTAAATCGGATAAAATTAGTTTCCATTCAAAATATATGTCAACTTTTTCTACATTCTTAAGATTTAGCAACAATTCTGCAGCGTTACTTGCTACGAGAAAATTTGTTTTTTGTTCTAAAATTTCGACGTATTCTGAAAGAATGTCGTTACTAATTACGGAGCGAAAATATCCACTAATTAAAGCATCAAAAATCGGCCTATATTTTGATTTTTTAGGAATTGAGATAAGAAGTACATTAATATCTAGTACAACTTTCATTAATGTTATTTTTTTCTTAGATGTTCATTCTTCCAAGATTCAATTGTATTTTCGTCCCAATTTTTCTCATCCCAAAGTTTATCCATTTCATCCGATGCCGATTTTGCGAAATATTTGGTCAACATTTCTTTAATATCATTCAATTGATTATCGGATAAATTATATTGAAATAATTTTAATAGCTCTAGCTGAACATTGGTTAATTTACCTGTAGCTTCCATACTTTTCGTTGTGAACTAAACAAATATAATCAATATTAATTTAAGATGATTTCATCATTTCCAAAATATCATCTACATATTTTCGCTCATTCGCTAAACGGGGTACCTTATGTTGCCCACCCAATTTATCCTTCGCTTTTAGCCAGTTATAGAAAGTATTTGCAGGAGCGTTGTGTACTTTAGGCCGGGCTAGTGCCATATCCTTAAAGCGCTTGGCATCGTAATCAGAGTTCACTTCACGCAGTGTATTGTCCATAATATCAATGAACTTTTCAAAATCATTTGGCTGTTTATCAAATTCGATGATCCACTCATGCCCTCCGGCTTTTTCATCTTTAAAATAGATTGGTCCGGCGGTATAATCTTTTATTTCGGCACCAGTTTCCTGGCAGGCTTTAGTTAGGGCCTGTTCTGCATTATCAATAATCACTTCTTCGCCAAAAGCATTGATAAAGTGTTTGGTACGTCCTGTAATTTTAATGCGGTAGGGAGAAAGAGAAGTAAATTGAATGGTATCGCCGATCATGTAACGCCATAAACCACCATTGGTAGAAATCACAATAGCGTAGTTTTTATGCAGTTCTACTTCGCCCAATAACAAAGCCTTAGGATTCTCTTCACCAATGTTTTCCATCGGAACAAATTCGTAGAAAATACCGTAATCCAGCATCAGCAACATTTCTTCTGAGTTATCCTGGTCCTGAATACCGAAAAATCCTTCGGATGCATTGTAAGTTTCCAGATAATACATGTCGGCGGACGGAATCAGCTGTTTAAACTGTTCACGATAAGGCGCAAAATTTACAGCACCATGAATATACAATTCTAAATTCGGCCAAACCTCCAATAAATTTTGCTTTCCGGTAAGTTCCAGCACTTTTTTAGCCAATACGATAGTCCAGGTGGGCACACCCGAAATGCTGGTCACATTTTCATTGATGGTGGCTTCAGCCATCCTATCCATCTTGATTTCGTAATTGTCCATCAAAGCGATAGACATATCAGGCGTACGGTAATATTCAGCCCAGATAGGAAGATTTTTGATCAATACAGCCGATAAATCTCCATAAAAACAATCTTCGTTTAACTGGTTAACTTGATGGCTGCCACCTAAAACCAAACCTTTTCCGGTAAACATCTGGTTATCCGGGCGGTTATTGCAATAGATGGAAAGCATGTCCTTACCACCTTTAAAATGGCATTCTTCCAAAGATTCTGGAGAAACCGGGATAAATTTACTTCTATCACTCGTGGTACCTGATGATTTTGCAAACCATTTGACATCAGATGGCCATAGGATGTTCTGTTCGCCATTAAGCATGCGCTCAATGTAAGGCTTTAAGGTATCGTAGTTTTGAATCGGAACACGCTCCTGGTATTGTTGTGGAGTTAAGATCGATTTATAATCGTACAACTTGCCCCATTCGGTATTTTCGGCACTATCAATCAAATTATGGAACCACTCTTCCTGAACATCATGTGGATATTTCATAAAAAGTTCGATCTGGTGGATCCGCTTTTTCATTAACCAGGTAAAAATTGAATTTACAAATGCCATCTTTAAATGTTAGAATTAACGGGCATCATGTTGCCACAGATTTTCACATCTGCCCCTTTGTTTAACGGGGATAAAAAGAGATTTTTATACACAGTAAAATTTATAGCTTTTGGTTTAACGTCGCAAATAGGCAACACTCTAATTTAAATATTGTTTGTTGAATATTATTAAACATCAAATTTTTTCCGCTTTAATACGAAGTTCGATCCTAAATATACTTTCCTAACCATTTCGTTTTCGGCCAAAACTTCGGGAACACCCTGTTCTAAAATTTTCCCTTCAAAAAGCAAGTATGCCCGATCGGTAATCGATAGTGTTTCCTGTACGTTGTGATCGGTAATTAAAATACCTATATTTTTATGTTTCAGTTTGGCTACAATACTCTGGATTTCCTCTACTGCTATTGGGTCAACCCCTGCAAAAGGTTCATCCAATAAAATAAAATTAGGATTTGCGGCCAGAGCACGGGCAATTTCGGTACGGCGACGTTCACCACCAGATAATAAATCGCCTCGGTTTTTACGCACTTTGTGTAAACTAAACTCGTTGATCAGTTCTTCGAGTTTATCTCGCTGTTCTTCCTTCGTCAATTTACTCATTTCCAAGATGGCCAGGATATTATCTTCTACAGTAAGTTTTCTAAAAACAGATGCTTCCTGGGCTAAGTAACCGATTCCTTTTTGTGCCCTGCGGTACATCGGATCTTCGGTAATGTCTTCCTCTTCCAAGAAAATGCGGCCTTCATTTGGTTTGATCAAACCTACGATCATGTAAAAGGAAGTTGTTTTCCCTGCACCATTCGGACCTAAAAGGCCAACAATTTCCCCTTGACTTACGTTAAAGGAAACGTTGTTTACAACGGTACGCTGCTTGTATTTTTTAACCAGATTTTCGGCTTTTAATATCATATATCTATCGATCCGTCATGCTGAATTTGATTCATCATCTAACTCAAGAGATCCTGAAATAAATTCAGGATGACGATTTATTTTATAAGTTAATTAACTTTTATTCCTTTAATATTTAACTGCAAACGCTTCTTATCTTTCCATACGTTTTCTTCTAACGTATAACAGACCGAAAAAGGTACTTTTGGTTGTAAAAGGTTTTGAAATTCGGCCAGCCCGAAAGCAATGCCTTCAAAAATAGGCGAATTTTGTTGTTTTATATTAATTTTTAAATGATTTTGGCCAACTGCCATGGCATGCTGTGCGAGATATACGTTATGGGTGACAAATATAGGTGCCATATTTTCTGGTCCGAATGGCCCCATCTGTGATAAAACCCTGTAAAACT
The DNA here is from genome assembly GCF_005938645.2 of Pedobacter sp. KBS0701. Taxonomy (NCBI): domain Bacteria; kingdom Pseudomonadati; phylum Bacteroidota; class Sphingobacteriia; order Sphingobacteriales; family Sphingobacteriaceae; genus Pedobacter; species Pedobacter sp. KBS0701. The sequence goes on along the minus strand of NZ_CP042171.1, from coordinate 6,293,613 downwards.
TGCCATCTATCTGCGCCAGTTCGATTTCGGCGTCAATCCTGATCATTGGTGTAAGCAGCTCTTCTGTGATGCTTGCTGCCACAATTTCTTCAAACTTATCAGCAAAGGCATCTACATTGTGTTGTTGCATGGTTAAGCCTGCAGCAAATTTATGCCCGCCATACTGGTCTAATAAATGAGCGCAACCACTTAAGGCCTCGTATAAATCAAAACCAACTACCGACCGGCAAGAACCTGCTACATGTCCGTTAGACTTTGTTAATACAATCGTTGGGCGATAATACTTTTCAGTTAAACGCGAAGCTACAATCCCGATAACCCCTTTATGCCAGTTCTCGTTAAAAACGACAGTCGTTTTTTTGTTAATCAGGATATCACTTTCGCCAATTAAAGCCAAAGCTTCACGGGTAATGTCCTGATCGTAGGTTTTGCGTTCTGTATTTTTAAGGTTGATGAGTTCGCTTTGCTCCAGTGAGTTACTATCTACCTGGCAGAGTAGCATAGCAACGGCATGTTTAGCGTGGTCTATTCTGCCAGCAGCATTAATCCGCGGACCTAATGTGAAAACCACATCAGTAATGGTATAATTTTCGGTTTTGCCTGAAACTTCCATTAAGGCGCGTAAGCCTTCGCAAGGATTGGAGTTGAGTTTTTTCAGCCCATAATAAGCTAAAATTCTGTTCTCTCCCACTACTGGAACAATATCGGCCGCGATACTGACCATCACCAAATCTAAATATTGCAGATAGGTTTCTTTTGCTAGTTCATGCTTTTGCGCATAGGCCTGCGCCAGTTTAAACCCGATTCCGCAGCCGGCCAGTTCTTTAAAAGGATATGCGCAATCTGAACGTTTTGGATCTAAAACGGCAATGGCCTGAGGCAGTTCATCTCCAGGTAAATGGTGATCGCAGATAATGAAATCGACGCCTAAAGTATTGGCGTAATCAATTTTATCGATCGATTTTATCCCACAATCTAATGCTATAATTAACGAGAATCCATTTTCGCTAGCATAATCAATTCCAGCAGTAGAAATGCCATAACCTTCCAAATAGCGGTCTGGAATATAATATTCTATATTTTTAGTGAGTTGCGAAAAGAAACTGAAGGCCAGTGCTACCGAAGTGGTACCATCCACATCGTAATCTCCATAAATCAATATTTTTTCGTGGGTGGCTAATGCGGTTTCGATACGGGCGATTGCAACGTCCATATCCTTCATTAAAAAAGGATCATGTAGGTGATCAAGATCTGGTCTGAAGAAATCTTTCGCCTGATCAAAATCACAGATATTCCGCTGCACGAGGATCTGTGCAAGTGATCGGTCAATGTTAAGTTGTTCTGCTATTTTTGCTACCGTATCATCATTACAATCTGATGCCAGTACCCATCTTTTTTCCATTTATTTTGTCTCCGAACAGTAAATATACATTTTAATTGAATACGCTGGTGGTAAACTTTAATGGGGTATTGTACAAAGCATTTAAATACAAAAAGTTAGGTTTTACTTCGAAATCCCTAAATTGTCCATTCCACATTTACCATCCAGACCAATCGGCAAAGGTAGATCCATACCGTTACAATACCTTTCTGCAAATGAGAATTGCGAATGGGAAATTATAATTCAGAGGTTCATGAGAGAAATTTAAATATGCTATTTTACAAAAAAAGGAAGTATCCAAGCTTTTACCAAAACAAATACTCAGGTTTAGATTGTTACCTTTGTATAAACATTAAAAGATTCATATTTTGCAAGTTCACACCCTCTTCGAAGGAACCTATTCGGTTGATGCAACAAAGAAATTTGTGCCTTTCGACCCTGCTACTCATAGTTATAAAGACAGACCTGCTTCATTATTCATCAATGTTCAGCCTTTTTTGGTTGAACTGAAAAACGACCTCGTACTTTTCGATACGGGTTTAGGTTTTAGTGATGACCATGGTGAACTGATTTTACATAAAAATATCCGCAATGCAGGTTTCGATCCCACTGATGTAACTAAAGTTTTAATGTCTCACTTACATTATGACCACTCAGGTGGCATGATCCACAAGCAAGGAAATGATAAAGTTGAATTGAGTTTCCCTGATGCAGAATATGTAATTAACCGTGGTGAATGGGAAACTGCATTTAGCAGCACTTCATCTTCTTACCACACCGATATTTTCGATTTTGTACAACGTAACGCACAATTGAAGTTTGTTGAAGGCGATGGAGCATTGGATGAAACTATTGCTTACGAATTTACAGGGGCACACTGTCCAAATCACCAGGTTTTTCTTTTAACGGAAGATAATCAAAAGGTATTTTTTGGTGGCGATGTTTTACCTGAGCCTGAAGAACTGGTTAAAAACTTTATCGCCAAATATGATTTCGACGGTCGCAAGGCGATGGAATTAAGAAAAGAATTTGGAAAGAGAGCCGCAGAAGAAAACTGGGAATGTTTGTTCTACCATGGTAAAAGCGCAGCAACTGGTTTTGTTGATGTTGTTGAGGGCGGGTTTAAGATTAGATAAGCCAACTCGTTTTTTACCGCAAAGCGCGCAAAGAAGAAGCTCAAAGCACGCAGAGTTGCTTTTTTACCACAAAGATCATAGAGAAAAGGCAAAAAGTTCACAGAGCTGGGTACTTATAGCTATAGAGTCTCTGTGTTCCTCTGTGTAAAACTCAATGCACTCAGTGGTTAAAAACTTAGCTCTCCTTCGCGTCAAGCTTAGCGCTCTTTGCGGTTAAACAAAAAAAGCCCCAACAAATGTCGAGGCTTTCCTTTTTCCGAGACGGAAATAATTATTTTTTAGCTACCAATTTAACAGTCAATTCGAAGTTATCATCAATTGCTTTGTCGCCAATGCTATCGAAGAATGATTTTGAACCGTATTTGATGTCATATTTAGTTCTGTCTACAATGATTTTACCAGCTAAAGCTGAAGCTGTTCCATCTGCATTTACCGTTACAGTTGCAGGGAAGCTTAATGGTTTAGTGATACCTTTGATGGTTAAATTACCTGATACGGTTACGTTAGCACCTGAACCAGCAACTTTAGTAATTACGAAAGTTGAAGTTGGGAATTTAGTTGTACCAAAGAAATCGTCTGCTTTTAAGTGACCTTCTAATTTCGCACTGCCATCAGCATCTTTAATTGAAGTCATATCGATAACAAAAGTACCACCAGTTACACTTTTACCATTAACGGCTAAGCTACCTGATTGTAAAGCCACTGTTCCATTGTGAGAACCTGTTACTTTTTTACCAATCCAGGTAATGGTCGATTTTGCTGCGTCTACAGTATAAGTTACTGGTTTGGTTGGGTTTTTAAAGGCTGACAATGCTACTACTGCCACTAATAAAAAAATTGAGCTAATTTTTAATTTCATTTTCTGGTTTTTTAAAATTTGATACAAATATAGATGAACTACCAATCTCTTGTTATTGACCTATGTTAACTTTTTTCAAAAATAATCGGATTTATTTAAAATCATTCTATTGACTGCAGGATTGTGTTAAGGTTTAATCTGTTTACTTTTTTATGTGAATAGAAAGGTAGAAGGAAGGCTTAAGGTAGAGGGTTTTTGTGCTAAACCTAAAAAGGCATAGGATGTAAAGTTGTTCCAACCCCTATATATTATCTCTTTCTCCAGCTAACCAATAGCTCGCCTGCTTCAACATCCAAAAATGTTGCTACATCAAACAGTCTTTTAATTGAAGGCTGAGCCGTATTGGTACACCAGCTAGATACGGTCTCCGGTGCAATTTTTAATGCATCAGCCAATTCTTTATTGGTAATCCCTTTTTCAGCTAGAGCGGCCTTTATTCTATTATAGTTGATTTTAGTCATAATTGATAGGTAACCCAAATATAATATTTATAAAATAAGGCTATAACACATAAAAAAGAATCATTACATTATTAAAATAATTTAATAACTAATATTATTGACTAATTACATTATTTTTTATTAACTTTATACAAACTTAGATGTAGATTATAATGTAAATGATATGAAAAAAGTTATTCCAAATCTTAACTTTCAGCCAAATTCGTTAACCGAAAGGGAGCTAGAAGATCCAAAAATTGTTCTATTGGACTTTTTTGAAAATCATCCTATACATGAAATAAGAGAAACGGTATGGGAGCTTTATAAGGCTTGGGTAAATCACATGTCAGAATTTACTGATGGCAAATCAAATGCAGATATGTTATTCTTTTATACCCAACTTATCGATTTTTTAAATGCCAGTTATCTACAGGTACAAAAGAGTTAACAATTGCAATATTGGTTTTACTTACAACCCTTCATTCCTAAACCTGACAGCAGCGAAAATCCTTTTTGTTTGCACTTACAGTAAAAGATTGCTTCGTCGTTCCTCCTCGCAATGACGATATAACGAGAGCAGAAACCACAAAAAGATTGAAGCGAATGGCAGGGCTCCAGCCTCCGATAAAAAACTGGTATTCATTTCCAAAAAAAAATCTGCAAGCTTTATAAAATGGATTATAAAAACTTGCAGATCAATATGTTCGTGAGGGCAAGAACCTAGGCTCAAAATTTTTCTAAATAGATTGCCACGTCGTTCCTCCTCGCAATGACGATCGGGAGTAATTAAGGTAGTGGAAAGGAAAACCTTAAACCCTCTACCTTCCTGCCTTCTACCTTACTAAGGAACGATCTCTTCCAAATAACTCTCAACAGGAGGGCATGCACAGATCAATGATCTATCACCATGACTATCGTTAACACGACCAACCGATGGCCAGAACTTACGCTCTAACACATATGAAAGCGGGAACGCAGCGGTTTGACGGCTGTAAGCATGATCCCATTCGTTAGCAGTAATTACCGAAACCGTATGTGGCGCATTTTTTAATGGGTTATCTACTTTATCTAAAGTGCCATTTTCAACCGAAGTAATTTCATTTTTAATCGCAATTAAGGCATCACAGAAACGGTCTAACTCATGTTTAGGCTCTGATTCTGTTGGCTCAACCATCAAAGTACCCGCAACTGGGAATGAAACTGTTGGTGCGTGGAAACCGTAATCCATTAAACGTTTTGCAATGTCAGTCACTTCTATTCCGAAAGCTTTGAACGAACGGCAATCTAAAATCATCTCGTGTGCGCAACGACCCTGAGCACCTGAATAAAGTACCGGATAATGTTGCTCTAAACGCGCTTTCATGTAGTTTGCGTTTAAAATCGCATATTTGGTAGCATTGGTCAAACCATCAGCACCCATCATCGCAATATAAGCGTGAGAAATGATCAGGATAGAAGCCGAGCCCCAGGGTGCAGATGAAACTGCAGAAATAGATTTTCCTTTATCAATATCAACCACAGCATGGCCTGGAAGATAAGGAACCAGGTGTTTAGCCACACCAATTGGACCCATACCTGGACCACCACCACCGTGAGGAATACAGAAAGTTTTGTGTAAGTTTAAGTGACAAACATCGGCACCAATATTGGCCGGACTTGTTAAACCAACCTGTGCATTCATATTTGCACCATCCATATAAACCTGTCCGCCGTTAGCGTGAATGGTTTCGCAGATTTCGATAATGCTTTCTTCGAATACGCCGTGTGTAGATGGATAAGTTACCATTAAACACGATAGGTTGTCTTTATGTAATTCGGCTTTAGCTTTTAAATCTTCTACATCAATGTTACCGTTTTCTAAAGATTTAACCACCACAATTTTCATATCGGCCATTGCCGCAGAAGCAGGGTTTGTTCCGTGTGCCGAAGCTGGAATTAGGGCCACGTTACGGTGGAAATCGCCTCTATCGTGGTGATAAGCACGAATGACCATTAAACCTGCATATTCGCCCTGAGCACCAGCATTTGGCTGTAAACTCATGGCTGCAAAACCAGTAATTTCGCTTAACCATTTATCCAGTTCATTAAAAACAGAATAGTAACCCAATACCTGATCGGCAGGGGCAAACGGGTGGATGCGACCGAAATGAGACCAGGTAACCGGGATCATCTCTGCTGTCGCATTTAATTTCATGGTACAGCTACCCAAAGCAATCATCGAGTGGCAAAGCGATAAATCTTTTGCTTCTAATGATTTAATATAACGCAACATCTCGTGTTCTGAGTGGTGCGAGTTAAAAATTGGATGTGTTAAATAAGCCGAAGTACGTTGTAAAGCGGCTGGAATAACGGTTTCTACATTTTCTACCACCTCAACCTGATCTGCTGCGATAGCTTTAACCTTTGCAAAGATTTTAGCAATTAAAGCTACATCTTCGAAAGTGCTGGTTTCGTCGAACGAAATGGTTGCTACGTTACCAACATAGTTTAAGTTGATTTCGTGATCGATACATCCTGAATGGATACCGCCTTTTAAATCGCCTAAATCGAAACGAATGGTGTCGAAATAAGCAGAATTTAACTGCTCAAAACCTAAACCTTTTAAAGTAGAGGCTAAACTGATAGCCAAACCGTGTGTACGTTCTGCAATGGCTTTTAATCCTTTCGGACCATGGTAAGCAGCATAAAATCCAGCCATAATGGCCAATAATGCCTGTGCGGTACAGATGTTTGAAGTGGCTTTATCTCTACGGATGTGCTGCTCGCGGGTTTGCAAAGCCATACGTAAAGCGTAATCGCCATGGCTATCGATGGTTACACCGATTATACGGCCAGGGATGTTACGTTTATATTCTTCTTTAGTTGCAAAAAATGCAGCATGTGGTCCGCCAAAACCCATTGGAATACCCAAACGCTGTGTTGTACCTACTACCACATCAGCTCCCCACTCGCCTGGAGGCGTTAATAAGGTTAAGCTTAAAATATCGGCAACCACCGTTAATTTAATATTTTGGCTGTGTAATGCCGATGCGAAAGCAGCATAATCGAAAACTTCACCGTTTCCTGCCGGATATTGAACAATTGCACCGAAAAATTCTTCGGTAGCAGTGAAATCTAAATGACTTCCGATAACCAGTTCAATACCATAAGGATTAGCACGTGTTTTTAAAATATCGATCGTCTGAGGAAAAACAAGTTCCGAAACGAAGAATTTTTTAGCTGCCTGGTTTTTACGCAAACTGTATTGCATAAACATCGCTTCAGCGGCAGCAGTACCTTCATCCAATAAAGATGCATTGGCAATTTCCATTCCGGTTAAATCGATAACCATGGTTTGGAAATTTAATAAAGCCTGTAAACGGCCTTGTGCAATTTCTGCCTGGTATGGCGTATATTGTGTGTACCATCCTGGGTTTTCGAATACATTCCGTAAAATTACACCCGGGGTAATGGTATCATAATAACCTTGACCGATAAAGCTTTTAAAAACTTTATTCAACAATGAAGTTTGTTTTAAAGCACCAAGATATTCAGTTTCTGATTTTGCTGCAGGCAAATTTAATGGCTGTTTTAATCTGATTGCCGTCGGGACAGTTTGTTCAATCAGCTCATCAATAGAATTTACGCCAACAGTTTGCAACATTTCGGCTGTATCTGCCTCATTTGGTGCAATATGACGATTTTGAAAATCTTCCTTGTAGTGGATATTTAAGCTCATGCGGTATGAATAATAAATTTGCGTGCAAAGGTAGCAAAAACGAAGCTGTATTTCACTATCAATCAGTGTAAAAAAGGCGTCTTATTTATACTTAAAAGCTACAAAATAGATAGATTTTATTAGCAAAAGCCAGGACAAACGTTTATTCAATTTTAAGCCAATATTTTGATTATTTGAAAGCGGTGGTTGTTCTAAAATTTATTTTGTCGCTATGGCTAACTTAAATCTTTTTGCATCAGTTGATCCGAATCAATAAGCAGCTGCAACGTAAAATATTAGCTACCAAAGCAAACGAAAAAAGCATTTTCTTAAATTTGAAAAGCATTTACCTACCCTATGCCCTTTTATGTCAACTTGCAAAAATAACGTCGCACTTTTAGTTCACGCCTGCGATAGTTATGAATTTCTTTATAAAGGTTTTGATTACACTTTCTCAGAAAACTGGGATTTTAAAATACCATGCAATTATTATTTCGCTACAGAAGAAAGAACCGCAGATGTGAGCGGCTTCGCAAACATCAAATCGGGCAAAGGCGAATGGGCTGATCGGCTGGTAACGCTTTTAAGCAATTTAGATGAAGAGTATATACTCTACTTCCAGGAAGATATGTGGTTAAGCAAACCTGTAAAGCCTAAGTTCTTTACAGCACTGTTCGAACAGGCAATTGAAAACGATTGGCAACAGGTTAAACTCCATAGTTCTGGCGTTTACAAAACTAAAGGAACCATTAATTTTATTGAAGGATTTAATATTGCGGAGATCGATAACGAGGCGTCAAATTATTTAATGTCGCACCAGATTACCCTTTGGAAAAAGGATTTTCTGCTTGCGCAACTTTATAAAAAAGAACATCCCTGGAGGAATGAGCGTAAAGGCACTAAGAGATTGAAAAAATTAAACCCGTTTATTCTTCATGTCGATTATTTTGCAGAAAACGGCGCGATGGAAAACAACAACAATAGAAATCCATCGGAACGGAGCGAGTACTACGCAGTTTCATTTAACAGCACCTTAAATAGTAATGCCGTTCGGTTTATCGAGGTGTTAAAGTCGGGTAGTCAACCTCAAAAAGACTATGCTGCAGAACTGCTAAACCATTACGACAACAATTTAACCCATAATGGTAAGGAAAGGCCTAAAAAAGAAGATTTGTTTAAGAAGCTTAAAACCTTTATTCAAAAAAGTCTGGGCAGTTAATTTTTTTATATCCATTAAGATTTTGGAAAGCAGTGGCTGTGCTAAAATTTAGGACTGTTCCCGCCATTCGCTTCAATCTTTCTGAGATCCTATCAGCTTATTTAAGATTGCTGCAAACAAAAAGGATTTTCGCTTCTGTCGGGTTTAAAAACGAAGGCACTATAAGAAACAAAGGTTGCAGGGCGCAATATGCATTCCGTTTTTATCTTTGATCTTTCAGCTTGAGTCTTTTTCTTACTTCTGCACCTTCCATCCTTCATCTTTACTCAACTTTAATTTATAAGTTTTGGTAATGAAGTTGCTGTTTTTATCGGCGTCTTTATCAAATGGCTCAAAATCGGTCGTATTCATTTTAAGCGACACCGTCACTTTTGCTGTGCTTGAGTTTACCTGCGCAAAATCAACTGGTTTCTCGTCTGATAAAACATACTCTACCACTTTTACAGTAGCCTTGTCGCCATCCTGTTTCAACACCAACGGACTTGCTTTATCGGTTAAAGTAATCTGATAAACATAACTGCTATCTTTCGAAAGAAATTTCTTTTTGGCTTCTTTTAAGCTTAGGGTAACCAAACCTTTGCTGGCCAAAGATTTATATTTCCCCAGTTCGAACATATCGTTTGTACTATTAAATTTCATCTCCCCAAATTTAAACCTGGTGGTTTTATATTCAGGATTGGCTTTTAAGTAGCTGGTAATTACTTCAGCTGCCTCATCCTGATTGATGGTGGTTTTGGTTTTACATCCGGCTAAGCCGATAATGATCAGGGATAAAATATAAATGGTAAGTTTTTTCATGTGTAAATGCTTTATGCTTTTTAAAGATATTTAATTTTTCAATAAGTCGGGTGTCCGAGGTCCGAAAGTCGGAAGATTATTATCGTGTATTTCAACCTTACACCTTCAACCTTCCTACCTTCTACCTTTTTTTAAGGTACTTCAGGTTTGGCAAAACCATCGCCGATAAAATTACTACAACACCAACCCATCTTAGAAACGACACCTGCTCTTGCAGCACAAAACCAGCCATCATTACGGCAACAGGTAGCTCTGCTGCACTTAATATCGAACTTATGGCAGTACCAATTCTGGGCACGCCTTCTGCGTAAAATAAAGGGGGAATAACCGTACCGAAAACTGAGATAATCAATCCCCATTTCAATAAACTTCCACCCAAAGCACCATTAAACAAAAATGCTGGCGGGAAGATAATGAAGATTAATATACAGGCGCCGGTAATCATCAGCGCGCTTTTCTTTAGTGGAGCATATTCATTCCCAATTCTACCACTTAATAATAAAAAACCCGCATAACAAAGTGCAGCCAACAACCCAAAACTAATCCCTTTTAAATCCATGCTTCCAATGCTGGTTTCTACCATTCCACTGGCTAAAACTGTACCACCCAGAACCAGTAAAATAGCGGCTAATTGTAAGCCGGTAGGTTTCTTTTTAAAAATGAGGTATTCCATTAAAATACTCATCCAGATAAACTGCATCAATAAAATAATCGCTACCGAATTGGGTACCAGCTTTACACACTGATAATAAAAGATGCTCACCAAGCCCGTACAGGTTCCTGCGATGATCATTTTCCACCAAGGTGTTTCAGGCACAATAGCCTTAGCTTTATAAGCGGCTGTTCTGCTTTGAAAGAAAAATAATACCCATAAAATTACCGCTCCGAAAAAAGCCTGGGCACCGGTTACATCGCCCAGCGTATAACCTTCGTGATAAGCGAGTTTTACAAAAGTAGACAGGATACCAAAACTACAGGCACCAAAAAAAACAAGGAGAATTCCTTTTAACATATTTATATTATCTAACCACAGAGAAAAAGAGTTTTTCACCGAGTACGCAGAGGCTCTGTTTCTCTGTGCACTTCTTAGTGTGCTTTGTGGTTAAAAACTAAGCAAGTTGTTGTAAATATTTATGAACGGTTGTTTCTAAACCTAAATAAAGTGCATCGCTAATTAACGCGTGACCGATTGAAACTTCTAACAAACCTGGTATGCTCTGTGCAAAATAATGCAGGTTGTGTAAATCAAGATCGTGACCGGCATTAATTCCCAAACCTAATTTGTTGGCGTGGTGTGCTGCCGCAATATAATTCACCAAGGCCTTTTCGCGATCGGCAAAATAGTTATGGGCATAAGCCTCTGTGTACAATTCAATGCGGTCTGTTCCGGTTTCAGCCGCGCCTTCAACCATTTCTACAACCGGATCAACAAAAATAGAAACGCGGATGCCTTCCTTTTGAAAAACAGCTACCATTTCTTTCAGGTAATCTTTATGTTTAACCGTATCCCAACCGTGATTAGAAGTAATTTGACCTTCGGCATCAGGCACTAATGTAACCTGAGCAGGTTTGTTGGCCAAAACCAGATCAACAAATTTATCTTCTTTGCAATTTCCTTCAATATTAAATTCTGTCGCAATAACAGCCTTTAAATCGTAAACATCCTGGTAACGAATGTGGCGTTCATCAGGCCTTGGGTGCACGGTAATTCCCTGCGCACCGTAACGTTCGCAATCTAATGCAACCTTAACCAGATCAGGATTATTACCTCCGCGACTGTTGCGAAGTGTAGCAATTTTATTGATATTAACCGATAACTTTGTCATGAAGCAAAGATAATGCTTTGCCCTTGTTAATCTTAAACCTTAAAAAAATTTGACTTTTTTTTGCTCATATTTGCTTCCTGTAAATGAACTTAAAATATACAACCCTATATAAATTCCTGATCGTTTTACTTGCAATTGCGAGTATACCAGCACTTTTTGGCGGCGTGATGGAGCCCGATGGCGCATTGTATGCTTCCATGTCTAAAAACATTATTCTGTTCAAAGATTGGTTTAATCTTTACGGCCGTGGGGCCGACTGGCTGGATAAACCCCACCTCACTTTTTGGATTTCTGCAGCATCCTTTAAAATTTTCGGGATATCGTCCTTTGCCTATAAATTACCATCATTTCTATTTGGTTTACTGGGCGCGTGGTATTTATACAAGCTAGCTAAAGATATATACGATGAAAAAACCGGGTTAATCAGTACGGTAATTTTTCTTAGTGCCTTACATATCATCACCTCTACTTTTGATGTTAGGGCCGAAATTTACATTACAACTTTCACGTTAGCATCTATTTACCATTACTATAAGGCACATCAAAATTCTTTCTGGCACCTAGTAGCAGGTTCATTTTTTGCGGCCTGTGCAATATTAATCAAAGGAATTTTTGTACTGATTCCTGTATTTGCAGGCTTTATTATCTACTGGTTGCTTACAAAACAGTACCATCAGCTTTTAAAACCAAAATGGTATATCGCCATCCTTTTGATTTTTGTTTTTATTACCCCTGAATTGTATTCGCTTTACACGCAATTCGATCTGCATCCCGAAAAAATTGTTTTTGAAAGGACCGGTGTTTCGGGTTTAAAGTTTTTCTTTTGGGACAGTCAGTTTGGGCGTTTCTTTAACAATGGGCCAATTAAAGGCAAAGGGGATATTTCGTTCTTCTTGCATACCACCCTTTGGGCATTCCTCCCTTGGTCTGTACTATTTTATACGGCCGTAGTAAATCTGTTTAAAAGAAAAAATAGAATTGCTTTAGCTCCTGAAAGCATTATGATCTGGGCAAGTGCAGCGGTTACTTTTCTGATCTTTTCTCTTTCTAAATTTCAGTTGCCGCATTATATCCTGATCATCTTTCCCCAGTTTTCGATCATCACAGCGCTGTATCTGCGAAAGCTTAGTGGGAATGGCTTAAAAATCTTCTTCATTATACAGAACATCATTTTCATATTGGTTATTGCCTTACTTTCTGTCTTAGTCTTTTTCTTTGGATTCGACAGCCCATATTTAATTATCGGGATCCTGATTGTTGTTCTCGCCATCTCTTTCTTACTATTTAAAGGCATTTTACTGGAAACCATCATTGCCAGAAGTGCATTTTTATCTGTCGGATTAATGATATTTCTATTCATTTTTTTCTACCCGGCCCTTTTAAAATATCAATCAGGTATGCAGGCAGGTAATTGGTTAAAGCAAAATTATCCTACTGCTAAACCTGCAGTATTAAACTATATAGATGCATTTTCTTTTGACTTTTATGCCCCGGGAGAAGTAAAATATCTGCATAATTATAGTGATCTCGACAAGTCAAAGCATCTAAAAGACTTAGTTATTTACATTCCAGAACAGGAATTGGCAAAACTAAAAAGCGAATACCATGCTGAAATTCTAAAATCGTTTGAATACTTTCATACCACGAAACTGACGGGTAAATTTTTAAACGTGAAAACACGCCCCCAGGTTTTAGAACATTTTTATCTGGTTAAAATACATTAACATGGATTTATTCTTCCGCATCTTAAAATTTGGATTAACAGGTTTTCTCGGGATGGCGATAGATTTCGGCGCAACATGGCTGTGCAAGGAGAAAATCAAAATCAATAAGTACATTGCTAATGCCATTGGTTTTACTTTAGCCGTAACCAATAATTATCTCATTAATCGGATATGGACATTTGAAAGTACCAACACCCATTGGGCAACTGAATTCAGCAAATTTTTAGTAGTGAGTTTAATCGGCTTAGGTTTAAACACCTTCATCATTTATCTTTTTCACCAGCGGAAAAATGGCACCAATTTTTATGTAGCCAAATTCTTCGCGATTGTGATTGTTTTTGTGTGGAATTTTCTGGCGAATATGCTGTTTACTTTTAGGTAAAATACTTTCGAAATAGATCCGGAAACAAGTTCAGGATGACGGTCGGTTCAAAATTTTATGCAATTCGCGCGGACTAATGAGCTAATGACTACTGAACGAATGAACTATTTAAGTAACGTTTTTGCCAATAAAATAGAACACAACAAGCCATATTAATCCTTTAATCAGGAAGAATAAAAACCCAACCAGCCCCACCCGCTTAAACCATAATTTTGCTTTTTCTTTGTTCATGGCGATGTTTGTAAAGGTAACGGATTTGCATTAAATTAGAAAGATTTTAAATAAGGAAATATGAAATTATCTAAATCCATACTGCTCAGCATGTTTTTCACCTGCTTCTTCTGCGCTGAAATTTTTGCACAAAATTTTGAAGATATTAAACGCTATAAGGTAAGTTTTGCCCTCGCAAGTGGTGCTAATGAGAAGTTGATTGCGGTCAGAAGTTTTTCGGCAAATAACCAAAAATATTTATTGCTGGTAAATCCTGAAACATTAGATACCAGGGTAGATTTGTCCAGTAATTATGCCACAAGCAGCTTACAGTTCCAAAATGTATTGGCGATTTTTAAAAACACGGCTTATATAAAATCAATAGAAGCCGCAGCTGCTAAAGATCTGCAGCTGCAAAACGCAGGGATTGATCACGCCATTCCGAATGAAAAGGGCATTACTTTAACGATCGATCTTTGTCCTTCGCACAAGGCTTTAGACCGGATTATTTTCCAATCAGTTTTCGACGAATTTAAAAAGACAGAGCAGCCCGCCCCACTTGCGGTTTCCGTTTCAGGTAAATGGATGTTAAAACACCAGGATGATCTGAATTGGTTGAAAGGTTTGGTAGAGAAAAAGAAATTGAATATTACCTGGGTAAACCATACTTATAACCATGAAGTCAATAAACTGCCATTGGCTGAAAATTTCCTGCTGGCTCCGGGAACCAACTTAGACGTAGAGGTATTAGAAAATGAAAAAATGATGTTAAAAAACGGTTTAATCCCATCGGTATTTTTCCGGTTTCCAGGATTGGTATCGGATGAGGCGATTGTTGAAAAAATTGAAGCTTACGGATTAATCCCTGTTGGAAGCGATGCCTGGTTAGCCAAAGGACAGCAACCTAACGCGGGCAGCATTGTGCTGATTCATGGTAACGGGAACGAAGAAATTGGGGTGAAAGATTTTATCCAGTTGCTAAAAACGAAACAAGCTGATGTGAAAAACAAACAATGGTTGCTTTTCGATTTAAGAGAGGGTTTAGAGAAAGAATTTGAATAATTTATCGCGTTTTTAACCGCAGAGGACGCTAAGAAAGGCGCAGAGTTCACAAAGATCGCACAATAAATTTACCACAAAGGCACAAAGATCACAAAGTTGGGTTCAGACCGTTTTTAAATCAGACTTAGCGGCTCTTTGCGAAAAGTTTTGCTTCCTTTGCGGTAAAACTACTTCTTAACCGGTAATAACTTTATTTCTTTTGCTTTAAAGCGGTTGTTTACGATTTCGCCGGTAACTTCTGCTTTACTTACCGCATTGCAAAAACCATGTTTACCGTGGGCATCGCCAAAGTCATCAATGCCTTTGCCATCGACAAAATAAGGTTTACCGTCAATTTTAACTGCTAACTCACAATCTTTACCTTTCATTTTAAACTGACATTCGCCACAGGCAATATCGACCACCTGTTTGGTTACTACTTTTGCAGTTGCAAGTTTTTGAGGACTGGTTTGGGCATTTACAGCAACTGAAAACACACCAAGTACAAGGGCGAATATTATTTTTTTCATTATTTGAGTTTTTATCAAATTTAGGATTTCAGCGTTAAAAGAACCACACACTTTGTAAAATAAACCTGATAGAAATGGAAATCCTTTTTGTTGTCATTCTGAGCGTAATCGAAGAACAACAAAAAGATTGGAATGAATAGCAGGACTGATGCCTCCGAAAAGCACTGAACGTACTTTTTCAAAAAACACCTAAAGACACCCCGCCTTACAGGCACCCTCTAGAAGAGGGGAATAAAAAAAGGGACATGCATATTGCATATCCCTTAGATATTATGGCATTTAGTTAACTGCTAACTAAAAACTGTAAACTGAACTAGTATCTGTATGTATCTGCTTTAAAAGGACCTTCAACCGGTACGCCGATATAATCAGCCTGGTGTTGATCCAAAACATCTAATTCTACACCGATTTTTTCTAAGTGTAAACGGGCAACTTTTTCATCTAAATGCTTAGGTAAAGTATATACTTTGTTTTCGTAAGCACCAGTATTGGTCCAAAGCTCTAATTGAGCTAAAGTTTGGTTGGTAAATGAGTTACTCATTACAAAACTTGGGTGACCAGTTGCGCAACCTAAATTAACCAAACGACCTTCAGCAAGAACGATTACGTCTTTACCATCGATGGTATATTTATCAACCTGAGGTTTAATCTCCACTTTGGTATCGCCATAAGCACCGTTTAACCAAGCCATATCGATTTCGTTATCGAAGTGACCGATGTTACAAACAATCGCTTTATCTTTTAATGCCCTGAAATGTTGCTCGCGAACGATATCACAGTTACCAGTCGTGGTTACCACGATATCAGCTTCTTTAATAGCAGTAGCTAATTTTTTAACTTCGTAACCTTCCATTGCAGCTTGTAATGCACAGATTGGATCAATTTCAGTTACAATAACACGTACACCCTGTGAGCTTAAAGATTCTGCAGAACCTTTACCCACATCGCCATAACCACAAACAACAGCCACTTTACCAGCCATCATTACATCAGTAGCACGACGGATCGCATCAACCAATGACTCACGACATCCGTATTTGTTATCGAATTTAGATTTGGTAACCGAATCGTTAACGTTAATTGCAGGTAAGTGCAATGTTCCGTTTTTCATTCTTTCGTACAAACGGTGAACACCGGTTGTAGTTTCTTCTGATAAACCTTTAATATTCGAGATCAGTTCAGGGAAACGGTCGAAAACCATATTGGTTAAATCGCCACCATCATCCAAAATCATGTTTAATGGCTGTTGATCCGGACCGAAGTGTAAAGTTTGCTCAATACACCAGTCGAATTCTTCTTCGTTTAAACCTTTCCAGGCATAAACCTGAATACCTGCAGCGGCGATTGCAGCCGCAGCGTGATCTTGTGTAGAGAAAATATTGCAAGATGACCAGGTAACTTCAGCACCAAGGGCCACTAATGTTTCGATTAATACAGCCGTTTGGATGGTCATGTGCAGACAGCCTGCAATACGCGCACCTTTTAACGGTTGTGTTGGACCGAATTCTTTACGTAAACTCATTAAACCTGGCATCTCTGCTTCGGCTAATTCGATTTCTTTACGGCCCCATTCTGCCAGTGAAATGTCCTTAACTTTGTAAGGAATATAAGTTGTCTCTACTGATGACATAATTATTTGTTTTTAAATGTGATGCAAAGTTACGGCATCCCTTTGTGAAAGCCAAATAATTAAAGGGTGGGTGAGTTGGAGGATTGTAAAATAGTGCTGCGATTTTTTATACCTAAGTTCGAAAACTTCATGTCTTATTTTATTTTTTTGGAAAACAAGTATGGTAGTTCTTAGCTCAGCTTGAGGCCTGCCATACATTATAGCTCCGATGGAGAATCGGAGGCTGCCATTCCTGTCAGGTTTAGATTAATCAGGTCCTACGGTTTTCGCTCCTAAAGAAGTCAAGTTTGACATGGCAAGGTGCCTATTAAAAACCTGACTTCTTTTAAAATCTCCAAACATCAAAACAAAACTTTGATATCCAGCTAATTATTTCTTAAATTGTTATAACCAAATTAAACTTTATGAAAAGCGTAAAACACTTACTCGATACCAAACAGGCCGTCATTATCTCCGTATCAGAAAACATTTCTGTTCTGGACGCCTTAAAAGTGATGACAGAAAAAAATATCAGCGCCGTATTAGTCATGGAAGATGAACAACTTCGTGGCATTTTTACTGAACGCGATTATGCCCGAAAAATCATCCTGCAAGGCAAATCATCAAAAGATACCCTGATTAAAGAAGCCATGACCGCTAAACCCATTACCATCAAGTTTAGCGACAGTATTGATCATTGTATGGAATTGATGACCGATAAACACATCCGCCATTTACCAATCGTAGAAAGCGGTGAGGTAAAAGGTATGGTATCCATCGGCGATGTGGTAAAATTTATCATTGCGGATCAAAAACAGACCATTTCGCAATTGGAAAGTTATATTAGCGGGTAATTGTTGTTCCATGCACGCTCCTATTAATTAGCTATTTAATTTATTTTGTTGGCATTTGGGTTCTTGTTCATAAAAAAGGTTTGTTTATTAACATTAGATTAGCCTTAGCTAACAGAACTAAATCAAATAGATTTCTCCGCTACGGTCTAAATGACGACCCGCCGAACGACGGATTGATCTTAAATCTGTGCAATCTCTTATTCTGTGTAATCACCCGCGAAGCGAATCTGCCAAATCATTACTTCCATCTCCACTCGCCCGCAATGCTTAAAGGTTCTTTCAAGTTCTGCGATTCTAAGAAAGCCCTCAACTCTTCTTCGCCCTGAACACCTACCGGGATTTTCGGTGTATTGGCTAATGCATAAGTTAACATGGCACTGTAGCGTACCGTATTTTTAAGTTCCTGCTCATCAACCAGTTTAAAGCTATCGCCATCAGAATGGTAAAATGGTCCGGAATTATTTGGCAATTTACCTCCGAAACCACCTCCTGTAGGAATACCTTCCAACATAAACGGCTGATGATCGCTATGCAAACCTGCTCCTGCATTAAACAGGTTTTTAAAGCCTGTATCAATCTTTACAATATCAGCTCCCCAAGATATAAAAAGGTCTTTCATTTCAGCACGTGAAGTAGAGAAACCTTTCGGATCGTTGGTCATATCGTAGTTCAGCATAAATTTCACCTTGTTTAAGGTTCCGTCTTTTTTAGCCTGGTCGATATAAGCTTTAGAGCCCAACAAACCTTGCTCCTCACCCATAAATAAGACAAATTCTACTGTACGTTTGGTTTTTAAATTCAGTTTTTTAAACGTCCGTGCCATATCCATAATGGCGAAAGAACCGATTCCGTTGTCAATAGCGCCCGTGGCTAAATCCCAGCTGTCTAAATGTCCGCCGACAACAATTTTATCTTTTGGTAATTCTGTTCCTTTAAAAGTAGCCACTACGTTTCGGGCTTTAATCATACCAGAGAAATTCGTCATGGCAATGTGCGCTTTTTGTGGCTGCGATTTAACTTGATCTTTCAAAGTCATACCATCCTCCAAACCAATACAAACCGCAGGGATTGGAATTAATTTTCCCGTTACCGATGCCGTTCCTGTTAAAAGCACACCATCCTTTACCGTATTGATGATAATTATACCAATGGCACCATATTTTGTGGCAATAGCAGTTTTTTCTGAACGGTGTAATGATTTTGTTCCGGCCTTAGAGCCTGGTAATACCCCAAGATAAATCAAAGCAATTTTACCTTTAAACTTTTCAGGACTGGCCTGATAATTTGCTTCCAATCCATTACCAGCGTCAACAATTTCACCTGTAATATCCGCACTTACTGGCGAATGCGCCAACGTAACGGCTTTCATTTTAACAAGGCTATTTTTATCAGCCCCAATTTCTACATTGATCGTTTTTCTGGCCCAGCTTTCCACCTCAAAAGGTTGAAATTTTACCTCGCAACCATAAGATTTTAATAAATCAAAAGCATACTGCTCTGCCTTTGCCCCATTTGCAGAACCTGTTAAACGGTGACCGATGGTTTCGGTTTCGTATTTAAGAGTTTTGTAAGCCTTTGAGTTTTGCTGTACATCCGTATTGATTTTGGCAAAAACATCACCAAATTTATCCTGTGCATTGGCAAATAAAGTGGTACAGAGAAGGGCTGTAGAGAAAAGGTATTTCATTAGGTTTAGTTATATCTGCTGAAAGTACAAATTTTCGGTAGAGATTGCCAGCTGTAACGTTTATTTTGCTTTTGGATAACCTATAACTATGCTGGAGAAAATTTATGATATAAAATTCAATACAGTTTTTTTCAACAGGTAATGGCTGAGAGAAATCGTCATTCCCAACTCGATTGGGAACCACGGAGTGCTCATGAATGCCTTTGAAATAAGGGAAACTTATGAATAATCGTAATGCAACCGCTTTAAGATTCCCGCCTACGCGAGAATGACGATCGTGCTAATGATTCTGTTTACTGTCGGCACGAAGCATCTGCAA
Source organism: Pedobacter sp. KBS0701 (assembly GCF_005938645.2). Taxonomy (NCBI): domain Bacteria; kingdom Pseudomonadati; phylum Bacteroidota; class Sphingobacteriia; order Sphingobacteriales; family Sphingobacteriaceae; genus Pedobacter; species Pedobacter sp. KBS0701. The sequence continues at coordinate 6,273,901 of NZ_CP042171.1, read as the reverse complement.
CCTACGAAACACCTTCCGATTGCAGTCAAAGATTCTTCGCTGCGCTCAGAATGACAAAACTTAAACTAATGCTTTACATGTACCTTTTTCTTCGGAAAAACCAATGAAGCCACAATGCTAATCACCAGGATGCTTAAAATCACAATCAGTGAATGCTCAGTGGTAAATCCCCATTTTTCCAGGTAAGTATGCCCTAACATTTTTACACCAATAAAAGCCAGTAAAAATGCTAATCCGGTTTTTAAATAATGGAATTTGTGAATAATATTTACCAGTAAAAAGAACATAGACCTCAAGCCCATGATAGCAAAAATATTAGAAAAAAATACAATATAAGGATCTTTCGTTACCGCAAAAATAGCCGGAATAGAATCAACTGCAAATAACAGATCGGTAAACTCTACAATCAACAGTACCAAAAACAATGGTGTAACCATTCTTTTATGGTCTATTTTTACAAAGAAGTTTTTACCCTCGTATTTTGGGTGGATGGAAAATATTTTCGAAGCCCATTTCACTACAGGGTGATTTTCCGGATCAATTTTATCATCTTCTTCCTTACTGAAAAACATCTTCACACCGGTAAATACCAGGAAAGCTCCAAAAACATAAAGTATCCAGGCAAATTTGGTAATCAGCGCTGCACCTACAAAAATGAATATGAAACGCATAATGATGGCGCCCAATATCCCCCAGAACAATACGCGGTGATAATATTTTTCTTCAACTGCAAATGCAGAAAAAATAAGCACGATAACAAAGATATTATCTACCGAAAGTGCATACTCAATTACGTAGCCTGTTAAAAACTCCAGTCCAAGGTTTTGCTTATAAACCGCCAAACTCCCTTCAAAATCGCCCGGAACCAGTTTAATATGATGCTGGTGTTTGGTTACAATCTCTTGCAGGTGGGCAAAATACTTAATTCCATGTAGCTGGTGGCCTTCAGTTAGCAAGATAAAATAAAAGCCGATGGCCAGGGCAACCATAATCAAACTCATTACCCCGGCTTGTTTTAAACTCACTACATGCTCTTTCCTGCTAAAAAGACCAAGGTCTAAAGCAAGAATCAGTACAATAAAAAGAAGAAAACCTAAGCTAAAAAGTAATTCGTTACCCATTATTTTTTACGTTCAGTGGTATACAGTACAAGCTGTTCTAAACCTGTCCTGGCTTCACCTGCATCAAAACTGTGCAGAATATTAAATGCTGATTGCTGGTACTCCAACATTTTCTCATTTGCATAATACACCCCTTGGTGGGCATTTACGAAATCAATAATCTGTTGTATTTTAACCGGATCGTCCTGATGGTTTTTAACCAGGTTGATCATTTTTTTACGTTCTGTCTTCTCCGCTTTATTTAAGGCATAAATTAAAGGCAAGGTTACTTTCTTTTCTTTAATATCAATACCCAAAGGCTTTCCAACATCATCGGTTCCAAAATCGAACGTATCGTCTTTAATCTGAAAGGCAATCCCAACTTTTTCACCAAAAAGGCGCATTTTTTCTATCGTAGCATCATCAGCACCAGCTGAAGCAGCACCCGCAGCACAGCAGGAAGCAATTAACGAAGCCGTTTTCTGTCGGATCACATCAAAATATAAATCTTCCGAAATGTCCATTCTCCGTACCTTTTCTACCTGCAGCAACTCACCTTCACTCATCTGTTTCACCGCTTCCGATACAATCTGTAACAAACGGTGCTCATTATTGTTTACCGAAAGTAGTAATCCCTTAGCCAGCAGATAATCACCTACCAAAACGGCAATTTTATTTTTCCATAAAGCGTTGATAGAAAAAAAGCCACGGCGTTCGTAAGCATTGTCTACCACATCATCATGTACCAAAGTGGCCGTATGTAAAAGCTCTACCAAAGCAGCTCCGCGATGGGTTGATTCTGTAATTCCGCCGCACAGTTTAGCCGCAAAAAACACAAACATCGGTCGCATTTGTTTGCCTTTTTGCTTTACAATATAATGGGTAATCCTATCCAGCAACGGTGCGTCGCTATGCATAGATTCCTTAAAGGTTTTTTCAAACGCTTTAATATCAGCAGCTATAGGTGTTTTTATCTGTTCGATTCCCGGCATTAAGTCGAAAAATTTTGATTGCAAACTTAAGCTAATTTCCCATAAAAAGGTAATCCGCAAGCTTATTATTAAGGATTTGAAAAGCAAGGCACGGCAATCTTTAACATCTTTGCTCCTGCTATTGCCCATAGTCCTCGCCCTCATGCTTCGGGCTGTGGGCTATTTGGCGCTATCAGGTTTAACATGATGGGGCAGTGCAGGTAAAAAGGCCCCTCAAAGTGATAATTAATTCCCCTAAAAATTAGCTTTATTTAAATTCAAATTTTACATTTAAACCAATATTTAATGGCATGAAAAAACGCTACAAAGTAATTATAGGCCTTTCTGCATTTATTATTGCTGGTTATTTGTTAGGGCCAAAACCCAAAAAACCGGTATTTAGTGAGGAGCTGACCAAAGTGCCCGATCTGGAAGACCTGGACAACTATGTAGCCAGTATCGAATCCATGCATAAAATAAAACCCGGCAACGAAGCTGAAATTGTATGGGCTGATAACCTCCACCAGCAGACAGAATATGCCATTGTGTATTTACATGGTTTTTCGGCATCAAAAACAGAAGGCAACCCGGTACACCTAAACTTAGCTAAAGCGCTGCATGCCAATTTATACCTTGCCCGCCTGGCTGATCACGGTATCGATACCCTGGCGCCTATGCAATATTTCACGGCTGACCGCCTTTGGGAAACCAGTAAACAGGCTTATGCCATCGGCAAAAAACTGGGCAAAAAAGTAATTTTAGTGGGTACCTCTACCGGCGGAACGGTGGCTTTAAAATTAGCGGCAACCTATCCTGAAATTAACAGCTTGATTTTAATGTCGCCAAATGTGGCCATCAACGATAAAAATGCCTGGCTACTGAATAATCCCTGGGGATTACAGATTGCCCGTAAAGTAGTGGGCGGCGATGAACGTAAAGTAGACGACCGCACCGACGAGTACAAAAAATACTGGTACACCAATTATCGACTCGAATCGCTGGTAGAACTGGAAGAATTTATAGAAAGCAGCATGCTCAAACCAACCTTTAAAAAGGTAAAACAACCTGTTTTACTGCTTTATTATTATAAAAATGAGCTGGAACAGGATCCTGTAGTACGGGTAGATGCCATGCTGAAAATGTTCGATGAATTGGGTACTCCTAATAATTTAAAGAGAAAAGTAGCAATACCCAATGCAGGTAACCATGTAATGGGATCTTATATTACTTCGAAGGATTTGCCAGGAGTGGAAAAAGCTATTGAAAGTTTTGTAGAGAGTAGACTGAAGGTTCCTGTTTATTGATAATGATTTATAATTCTAAAAGAGTGGTCGTCATTTCGATCGGAGTGCAACGGAGTCGAGAACCCGAAGGCTCTGCGAAGCAAAATCTGTTTAAATAGATCTCTCCATTTCGCTGCGCTTGAGTCGAGATGACGATCGGCCTAATTAATACAACTATACATAAAGCTTATCTAAATCTTTCTCATCATGGAAATCAAACCTATACTGCTTGAAATAGCATGGCTTTTAGGCTGTGCAGTAGTATCATATTATATGTTCATCGTATTATTAGGAAATTTTGACCAGGATATCAACCTTCATGACACTTATTTCGTTATTAAAACAGGACATGCATGGATATCCTGTTTTATCATTATTTCCTTTTTTGTTTATTATTTTAAAGAACTTAAATATTCATTTCGCAGAAAGATTCAGCGTTCATTTATTTTCTTTTTAGGCTTTATTTTAATCGTCCTGGCATCATTGGCGGTACAGCTTTTGCCATTTTTTAATCCATACAATAATAACGGCTGGACCATTTATCCTCCATTGTCTGCTCAACCCAAAATCCATCAATTCAAACAAAACTTCATTATTTTAACAATCGTATCTAAAGCTGTACTTATACTGCAGATCGCAGTAGTGATCATGATGTTATCCGTAGCTTATAAATATGGGAAATCGAAGAAAATGATTTCAGGAATTTAGTACAGACTTAAGAAGTTATTCCATCACTAATCTCCCGGATAAACTTCGTAAGACACTAACCCAAAATATTCTTCACAATCATTTCCGCATGTACTCTCGAGTTTTCGATAAACAGTTTGTGCGTATCTAATCCACCGCAAACTACACCAGCCAGGTACAAACCCTTTACGTTGGTTTCCATGGTTTCTTCGTTGTAGGATGGACAAAGGCTTTCAGGCAGGTTGATACCGAATTTTCTTAACATCGAAAAGTCTGGCTGATAGCCCGTCATGGCAATTACAAAATCATTTGGAATGGTTCTTATCCCTTCCGGTGTTTTGATATCCACTTCACCTTCCCTTATTTCAACAAGTTCAGAATCGAAAAGGGCAGTAACTTCACCTTCTTTAATCCTGTTCTGTATATCAGGGCGAACCCAATATTTAACATGGGGACCAAGTTCACCACTCCTCACCACCATGGTTACATTGGCACCTTTGCGATAAGTTTCTAAAGCGGCGTCAACACCCGAGTTATTGGCACCAACCACCACTACATTTTGGAAGGCATATAAGTGTGGATCTTTATAATAATGGGTCACTTTGGGCAGGTCTTCACCTGGTACATTCATTAATAAAGGTACATCGTAAAATCCTGTGGCCACAATCACATTACCAGCCACATAATTGGCTTTAGCAGTCTTGATTTCGAAAAGATTATTATCATTCTTAAACACCTGTTCTACCCTTTCGAAAAGATGGATGTTTAAATCAAATTTTTCGGCAACACGTCTATAATATTCTACGGCTTCGTTACGATTTGGCTTCGGGCTGATGGTTACAAAAGGTACGCCCCCTATCTCTAACTTTTGCGAGGTAGAAAAGAATGTCATAAATACCGGATAGTTAAACAAACTGTTCACCAAAGCGCCTTTTTCTATAATGACATAGCTTAGATTTGCTTTTTTGGCTTCAATTGCACAAGCCATCCCTATCGGGCCGGCACCTATAATTAATACGTCGTAATGATTTTGATTGTCTGACATCCAAATTTTTTAATTCGCTTTTAAGAGTGGTCGTCATCTCGATCCAATAGCTATCGGATGGAGCATCGCGGAATGGAGAGATCCGTTTAAATAGATTCCTCGGCTGCACTGCGTTCCGCTCGAAATGACGATCTCTTTTAATTTTATACTTTCATTGCTTTACTTGGGCAGGCGAAATCGGTTCTTTTTAAACCGGTATTTTTTATCGCACCATAACCCCCAGCTATATCAATTACATTTTCTACTCCACGCGATTTTAAAATAGAAGCCGCAATCATGGAGCGATAACCACCTGCACAATGAATATAATAGGTCGCTTTCGGATTAATCTCACCAGTCCATTCGTTAATAAAATCCAATGGACGGCTAAGCGTAAATTCTAAATGTTCTGATTCATATTCACCTGGTTTACGCACATCAAGCGCCGTAATTTCATCATTTGATGCCGCCTGCTCAAAAGCTTCTGCCGAAATAGATTCAATGGTATCGATTTCTTTGCCGGTAGCTGTCCAGTTTTCGAAACCGCCATCCAAATAACCAATGGTACTATCATACCCTACACGGGTTAAACGGGTAATCGTTTCTTCTTCTTTGCCCTGGTCGGCAATTAATAAAATCGGTTGTTGTAAATCGGTAATCAAAGCCCCAACCCATGGTGCAAACTGACCGTTTAAACCAATATTGATCGAATTTGGGATAAAACCTTTTGCGAAAAGCTGCGGATCGCGGGTATCGAGCATAATTGCACCAGTTTGGTTGGCCAGATCTTCAAATTGTTGAGGAGTTAAGGCATTTAGTCCTTTTTCGTAAACATCATCAATGCTTTCAACCCCACCTTTATTAATCGCGGCATTTTTAGCAAAATATTGAGGAGGTGGCATAATACCATCCGTTACTTCGGCAATAAACTGTTCTTTCGTTTCCGCCTTTAAAGCATAATTAACCTGTTTCTGATGGCCTAAAGTGTCAAACGTTTCTTTACTCATGCTCTTACCACAGGCCGAACCAGCGCCGTGAGCCGGGTAAACAACTACATCATCAGCTAAGGGTTTTATCTTTTCATTTAACGAATCGTAAAGCATTCCGGCCAAATCATCCATTGTTAAATTTCCTTTTTGCGCTAAATCCGGACGGCCTACATCACCGATAAACAAAGTATCACCACTAAAAATACAATGGTCTTTACCATTTTCATCAGTTAAGAGATAAGTAGTCGATTCTAAGGTATGCCCAGGGGTATGTAATGCAGTTATGGTTAACTTACCGATTCTAAATTGTTCGCCATCTTTGGCGATATGCGATTTAAATTCAGTTTTGGCAGTTGGACCGTAGATAATTTCAGCTCCCGATTTTTCTGCCAAATCTACGTGACCGGAAACAAAATCGGCATGAAAATGCGTTTCGAAAATATATTTAATGGTGGCACCAGCTTTTTCTGCTTTCTTTAAATACGTCGCAACTTCTCTTAAAGGATCAATAATTGCAGCTTCGCCATCACTTTCTATGTAATAAGCGGCTTCTGCCAGGCAACCTGTATATATCTGTTCTATTTTCATGTTTAATAAGTATCGGGGTGTTGAGTATCAAGTATGGAGAAGTGAGTATCAAGACACAACCTTACGCCTTAAACCTTTCGCCTTACACCCTTTTCACAGCAAAAATAGGGCTAAATACTTATAATCGAAATGATGTTGGTCATAATTGCAGAAGTTTTACTTATTGTAGTGCATGATACAGCTTATCTAGATATTAAATTTAGTAATGCTAAATCTTAATCCTTTTTATTTGAAAACGAACGTTTTTGTTGATCTTGGCCAGTGAAGCCCTGCCATTCGCTTTAGTCCCGATAAAAAAATCGGGAGCTGCCGCTACTGTCAGGTTTATAACCGAAAGGCCTGTTCCTTACATCATGCCAAATACTGCACTTTGCTAGGTTTAGCCAATTGTACTTATCCTTTGTCTCTAAACCCGATCGAAGCGAGATGCCGATTCTTCATCGGCAGAAACGTGAGCGGGACTAAAAACCTCCAAAAGAGCGGAACTGCTCATTTCCTTAAAAAAAAATATTATAAACGCTGGAAACATTATTCCTTTGTTAGCTCTCCCCGCAACGATTCATCCATCAATTTCCGGCTTTCTTCAACTGATAAACCCAAGCCCATTACGAACATCAGTTTGGTTACGGTAGCTTCAAAAGTTAAATCGTAACCGCTTACAATGCCCATTTTTAACAATTCCCTACTGGTTTCATAGCGACCAAGCTGCACCGATCCTTTTTTACACTGAGAGATATCGATAATGATTTTTCCATTTAAAATGGCCTGGCGCAAACTATCTAAAAACCATTGTGCAGTGGAGGTATTACCTGAGCCAAAAGTTTCTAAAATGATGGCATCAACCTTAGAATCTGTGATGGCCTGAACGGCTTGTGGTGTAATTCCCGGATATAATTTAAGCACACCAATATTCGAATTAAAACTGGTATGCAATTTTAATTCACCGCCGGTAGCTTTTAAAATATAATTTCTGTGAAACTGTAAATGTACTCCAGCTTCTGCAAGTACCGGATAATTTGGCGAACGGAAGGCTTCAAACTTCTCGCTATTGTATTTAATAGAACGGTTGCCCCTGAACAATTGTGCATCAAAATAAATGCAAACCTCCGGAAATAATGCTTTACCATCTTCTTTGGTAGCAGCTATCTCTAAAGCAGTAATTAAATTTTCTTTGGCATCAGTCCTGATTTCGCCAATAGGCAATTGCGAACCGGTTAAAACAACAGGTTTATCGAGGTTTTCGAGCATGAAACTCAGTGCCGAAGCTGTAAAAGCCATGGTATCAGAACCGTGCAAAATCACAAAGCCATCGTACTGGTCATATTTATTGTAAACCAGTTCGGCCAATGTTTTCCATATTTCAGGATCCATGTTTGATGAATCTAAAACCGGATTGAAAGAGTGTACATCTAACTGGTAATCTAAACGGCCCAGTTCCGGAACGTTTTCTTTTATCTGCTGGAAATCAAACGGAATCAACATCCCGTTTGTAGGATCGTTAACCATACCGATGGTACCACCGGTATAAATTATAAGTATTTTGGTCATTTGGTTTAGTGAAGGTTGCTCAGCGCAAAGAAACTAAAAATTTATAAATGATTCGGCGATATTTTTAAATTAGCAATAAAAAAGCTAAAAAACATTAATTTTTTACCAAAACAATAAAATTATAGTCAATATTTTACAATATAAGAAATCAATAATATCATTATCCTGCATTAGAGATACCTCAGCAGATTTCTCCATTACGCTACGCTCCAGTCGAAATGACGACCGACCTAAACCCGACTGAGGACTCAATCCTAGACTCCAAAAATCTTTTTCGAATTTTCTGTAGTTACATCCGCTATTTCTTCAATAGAAACGCCATAAATATCAGCCAGTTTTTGTGCGATATAAACCAGGTAACTGCTCTCGTTAGGTTTACCACGGAAAGGAACCGGTGCCAGGTAGGGAGAATCGGTTTCTAAAACCAGATCAGTCAAAGGAATAGCTGCCAATACCAGGTCCAAACCCGCTTTTTTATAAGTGACCACACCACCAATGCCTAAATAAAAATTAAGGTCAATGGCTTGTTTTGCCTGGGCCAAATTACCGGTGAAACAATGGAATATACCTCGCAATTTTTCATCACGTTCACTTTCCAATACTTCAAAAACTTCATCAAAAGCTTCTCTGCAATGGATTACAATCGGCAGCTCTAACTCTTTTGCCCAGCCAATCTGTTTGTGGAAGGCATCTTGCTGGATAGTTAAAGTAGTTTTATCCCAATATAAATCGATCCCGATTTCGCCAATGGCATAAATTTTCCGCCCGGCAATACTTGTATATATTTCATCCAATAGCGCCTGATAATCTTCCTTTACATCACAAGGATGCAGGCCGGCCATTGCAAAACAATTTTCAGGGTATTTTGCCACCAGGTCATCAATCATCGTGATCGATTTCACGTCAACATTGGGCAAAAACAAACGGTTTACATCGCTTTCAAAACAACGTTCCATTAGCTGCGCCTGTTTCTCGGCATCCTGCTCGTAATATAAATGGGTATGGGTATCGGTAAAAAGCATGTTATGTTATAGTATCAAGTATTTAGAATTAAGTATCAAGATGGATTTGCTGCTCTTGATACTTTACATAAGAGGAGTTCTATTTCTTTTCGGCCTTGCTTTTTTTCGGTGCTTTGACTTTGGACTCCGGACTTCCGCCTTCGGACTTTCCGTTCTGCGGCATCCATTCCATTTCCTTTTTCAAAAATTTTCCGGTTAAACTAATCGGGTTCTGGATCAAACCTTCTGGTGTACCTTCAAACAAAATCCTTCCACCGCCAGCACCTCCTTCTTCGCCTAAATCAATCACCCAATCGGCAACTTTAACCACATCTAAATTATGTTCGATCACCAAAATGGTATTTCCTTTATCAACCAGCTCCTGCAATACGCCCAAAAGCACGTTAATATCTTCAAAGTGAAGTCCTGTTGTAGGCTCATCTAAAATATAAAAGGTCTTTCCGGTATCTTTTTTCGAAAGCTCCGTCGCCAGTTTTACACGTTGCGCCTCCCCTCCGGATAAAGTAACCGACGATTGGCCCAAAGTAATATAACCTAAACCAACATCTTTTAAGGTTTTGATCTTTCTATAGATGATCGGAATATTTTCAAAGAAAGTACAGGCATCTTCGATACTCATATCCAATACATCACTGATCGATTTTCCACGGAAACGTACCTCTAAAGTTTCCCTGTTGTATCTTCTTCCACCGCACTCTTCGCAAGGCACCTGCACATCAGGTAAAAAATTCATTTCGATCACCTTCAAGCCGGCTCCCTGACAGGTTTCGCAGCGCCCACCTTTAACATTGAAAGAGAAACGGCCGGGTTTGTAACCACGAATTTTCGCTTCAGGCAATTGAACAAACAGATTCCTGATATCAGAGAAAACCCCAGTATAGGTAGAAGGATTAGAACGTGGTGTTCTGCCAATCGGTGCCTGATCAATCTCGATTACCTTATCAATTTCTTTTAAGCCATTGATTTTTTCGTAAGGCAAAGGCGTTTTTTTGGCCCTAAAGAAATGATGGTTTAAAATAGGATATAAAGTTTCGGTAATTAAACTCGATTTACCACTACCTGAAACTCCGGTTACGGCAATAAATTTACCCAAAGGAAAATCTACTGAAACCTCTTTCAGGTTATGTCCGGTTGCTTTAATAAGCGATAGTTTATGTCCGTTGCCTTTCCTGCGGAATTTTGGTGTTTCAATCTGCCTTTTGCCATTCAAATAATCGGCAGTTAAGGTGTTCGATTTCAGGATCTGCGCAGCTGTTCCTTCGGCTACAACAGTACCTCCATGGATACCGGCACCAGGGCCCACATCAATTACCCAGTCGGCTTCCAAAATCATATCCTTATCGTGCTCTACCACTAAAACGGTATTTCCCAGGTCGCGGAGATTTTTTAGTGCATTAATCAAACGTTCATTATCACGCTGGTGCAGACCGATACTGGGCTCATCGAGGATGTACATGACGTTCATCAGCTGCGAACCAATCTGTGTGGCCAAACGGATACGCTGCGCCTCACCACCTGAAAGTGTACGGGCCGTCCGGTCTAAGGTTAAATAAGTTAAACCTACATCAGTTAAAAAACCGATCCTGGCTTTAATCTCTTTTAAAATTTCTTTGGCGATAATATTCTGGCGGTCAGACAAACGTTCATCAACTTTTTCGAACCACTGATGAAGATTATTGATATCCATCGATGAAAGTTCGAAAATGTTTTTGCCATCAACTTTAAAATGCAGGCTTTCTTTTTTCAAGCGTGCACCATGGCATTCCGGACAGGTTTTCAGTTTCCTGAACTCGTCCATATCGTCGGATGCTGATTCGCTCCTCTTTTCGTTCTGCTCTTCGAGCATTTTAATTATCCCATCAAATGTGATGTTATAATTCTGAACGTTCCATTTATTGTATTCAACCTCAACCTTGATCAAATCGGGTGAACCGTTTAAAATGATATTGATCACTTCATCGTTTAATTTTTCAATGGGCGTAGAAAGTGAGAAGCTGTATTTTTTGGCCAGCGCTTTTAATACCTGAAACATCCAGATGTCGCGGTATTCGCCCAATGGAGCCAAACCACCGTTTAAAATACTGAGTTTGGGGTTAGGGATAACCGAATCTTTATCGACTACAAAAATATAACCCAAACCATCACAACGTTCGCAGGCGCCATAAGGCGAGTTGAACGAAAAACTATTGGGTTGAGGTTCGTCATAAGAAATACCCGTGGTTGGGCACATCAAAAACTTACTAAAGTGCGCTACGTTATTATCTTTATCGCTGATTTTGATTACTCCTTTACCCATTTTCATTGCAATCTGCAATGAATCGAGCAGGCGTTTTTTATCTTTCACGTCAATGATCAGGCGATCGATCACCACTTCAATATCGTGGATTTTATAACGATCTACCTGCATTTTAGCAGTAATATCTTTTATTTCTCCATCTACACGCACTTTTACATAACCCTGCTTACGGATCTGCTCAAAAAGTTCACGGTAATGCCCCTTTCTGCCTTTAACTACCGGAGCAAGGATATTTACAGCTAAACCATCAAATTTATTGAAGATGTTCTGCAGGATCTGGTCTTCGCTCATACGCTCCATTTTCTCACCGGTATTGTACGAGTAAGCATCGGCAACACGCGCATAAAGCAAACGCATAAAATCGTAAATTTCGGTAATGGTACCCACGGTTGAGCGCGGATTTTTGCTGGTGGTTTTCTGCTCAATGGCAATAACCGGACTTAATCCTGATACTTTATCTACATCCGGGCGCTCCATGCCTCCCATAAACTGGCGGCTGTAAGCGCTAAATGTTTCCATATAACGGCGCTGACCTTCGGCATAAATGGTATCGAAAGCCAATGATGATTTACCGCTGCCACTTAAACCCGTGATTACCACAAGCTCGTTGCGCGGAAAACTAACATCTATATTCTTTAAATTATGTACCCTCGCACCATATACTTCTACATCTTTTTGCTCGCCGAGGTCGATAGATTTATTGCTCATATTTCATTTAAAGTTGGGGCCAAAACCAGGCCTTTAAAAAGACCGGATTTCAATCCGCAAAAATGCTAAAAATTTTATCAAAAAGAAAGTCAAAACCAATCTGTATTACCTATTAATTGTCATAATGTCGGCTTCTATTTCTAAGGAAACCAGATGATAAGCCAAAGCGCACATAACCATAATGATCCTGAAAATAGATATTGTAATTATCTTCGCCATAATAGCCTACCGCCGCCATTAGAAACACATTGTTCATAAACGGAAAACTGTAATTAAAATTGATTTCAGCATTAAGCCTCTTCTGAATATTGTCAAAATTTTTGGATGGAATTTTATTTACGGCATAAGATAACTCGGTATTTAAACGCCAGGTTTCTTTTTCGGTTTTTACTTTTTGCTTATTCCGGGCATTTTTTTCGGTTTCATCATACCTGCGCCAGGAGAATCCGTACAGCACTCTTGTAAATCCGAAACCTTCATTTAGCGCAGGCTCATACCTGAAAAACTTATACCATTGCAAACCGACGCGATGATTGAAAGAATAATAGCTTTGATCGGTATTAACAGGTGTAAAATCTCCAAAGCGATAAGAAAGCGTTAAATAATTTGCATTAAAATTTCCGGTGCGGGTGTTAATTGTTCCATCAGGATTAAAGGCAGACTGATCCTGACCGTTTGAATGGTGGGTAAAAGCCAATTCAGCATATTTATAATGTTCGGGATCGGGATTTAACCTGGCATAAAGTGCTCCGCCCAAACGGTAACTCGGCGTTCGTACAGCAGCCGAAAATTCTGTCCGCACCCGTACCGTAAAATCAGGGATAATTGCAAAAGCAATGGGCGATTTATAACTACCAAAAAGCATATAAGTGGTGGTGAGCCGACCGTTGATTACATATTTTGAAGGTGCGCCCAATTCGCCACCCGGCGCCGTATAGGCTAAATCAGCATTTTCTTTGTATAGATGAATATATTCTTTATTGGCAAATTCTCTTTTTATTGCTATTGAATCCTGAGCAAAGGATTGTAAACAGATGAAGCAGATGATAAGCGTAAAAAAAGTTTTCGTCATATCAGATAAACGCTGATAATGAGACAACGGTTTTGTATTTTTAGAGAAAATAACAATCGCTAATCAAATGATACAAAACTTAAAAAATCACGAAGATTACAGATCAACAGTTAGTTTCCACCTCACCGGAGAATTAGGTTAGATTTCAATAATTAAGCACATCCAAAAGATCTCTCGGCTCCGTTACTCTCCGCTCGAGATGACGATGCAACGATGAACGCCACGTTAAGCAATGAAGCTGTAAACGAATGACCAATGAACGATTGAACCAGTGAACTAACCTACCACTCTATCGTCGTTCCATTTTCAGTTGGGTGACCCGTACAAACCAGCACTCTTCCTCTTTCCAGTTCATCATCGGTAAGCACTTCGTTGTAATCCATCCTTACCCCACCTTTGGTACAATTGGCCACGCAGGTGCTGCATACGCCGCCACGGCAACTGTAAGGAAGTTTAATTTTATTTTCGAGTGCTACATCTAAAATCCGCTTTGGCCAGGGCACTTCAAGATTATATGATTCCCCTTTAAAATTTAAAACAACCGAATACGTATTTTTATCGACTATTTTTTCAGAACTATCGTCCTCATCAACCTCATCTTCCGGCAGCACAAAAGTCTCCCTTTTGATCTGTTTGATATCGAAACCCATACCCAATAAGGTGATCCGGCATAAATCCATGTAGATTATTGGTCCGCAACTATAAAACAGCGCATTATCCCGATCGAAATGTAAATGTTCTTTGATTAATTTCTCGATATAGAACTTGTTCAGCCTGGCAGTCATTAAGTTTTTGCTGTTGCTAAAAATCCAGACAATTTTTAACCTATCGGGGTATTGCTGTTGCCATTCGATCAGTTCATCATAAAACAAAGTTTCTTCTTTCGACCGGTTACTATATATTAATGTGATCAAAGATTTCTTTTCGCGTACCAATGCCGTTTTCATAATCGAGAACAAAGGTGTAATGCCGACTCCCGCAGCAAAAAGAAAAAGATCACGCTCTAAATTTTCTTCAGGCAAATAACTAAACAAACCCTGCGGTTCCTGAGCCAAAAGAATATCATTTACTGAAGTTTTATGATGCAAAAACCTTGAAATTTCTCCATTCTCTACCCGCTTTACCGTAATAGCCAAAGGTTCATTTACATCTGGAGAACTATTAAAAGAATACGATCTTCTCACCTCTTTATGTTTCCCCTGAAAAACCAACGATAAAAACTGTCCTGCCAAATATTTTGGGTATTGATCTACCTCTTCAAATTGAAAAGTAATATTATCGCCGGGCTGATTGATGATTTTATTAATGCGCAGTTTGAACATGATACAAAGAAAGGAAATTGGTTTATTAGTTCAATAGTTCATTGGTCATTTGTTCATTGGTAACTGCAAATTGCCAACCGAAAACTGTTCATTGGTTCATTGGTCATTTGTTAATTGGTAACTGCAAATTCCCAACTGAAGAACTGTTCAATAGTTCATGAGTCATTTGTTCATTAGTAATTGCCAATTGTAAACTGTTCAATCGTTTCATTGTGATTGCAAATTGCCAACTGTAAACTGTTCATTGGTTATCGTGGTGAGAAAAACTACTCGTGGCTTTGCGATAAAGAAAACATCTATCAGCAAAACAAACCTGTGTAATCCAACGATCTGTGAAATCACCCTAAATAAAAAGCGTCCCGATTGAAAACCGGGACGCCTTACCAAATGCTTGTCTTTATCTTAATTATATTATCCGCCGTTATAGGCCAATAACACTCTCGGTTTTGCGTAACCGTAACGTTTCGGATGTTCCATAATCTGTTTCATAGAAATTACTTTATAAACATAGCCACCGGTTTCGCGGTTAAGCCTCATTTTGTAGTAATTATCCTGATTTTGATTATTGATCTGCTTGCGTAAGCGTCCGTCGCCAACATTGTAAGCCGCAGCTACCAATGTCCAGCTTTCTAAACCTTTATACATTTCTTTAATGTATTTACAGGCTGCAATGGTCGATTTGCGCAGGTTATAGCGCTCATCAACATTTCCATTTACTCTTAATCCATAGGTACGGGCTGTGCCAGGCATAAACTGCCAGATTCCGGCTGCACCTTTTGGAGAAACCCCTTCCGCCATTCCAGATTCGACCAATGCCAAATACTTAAAATCGTTCGGGATTCCGTAAGCAGCGAGAATGGGTTCAATTACAGGAAACCATTTTGCTGCTTTTGCGTGCAGGCGGTTGGTTTGGGTATTTCCGTAAGTGTGTGCTGCAAGAATTTTTTTCATTTTGCGTTCTACCTTTTTATCGCCTAATGGCAGGGTTTCTTCCGCGAAATTCAACTGTGCCATTAAAGATTGAGGGGCTTCCTCGTTTTCTACTTTCAGGCTATCAGATTTGGGTATTGTAGTGTTTAATTTTTCTTCTTTTAAAAGACTTTTTTGTGCTAAGGGCATTTGGTAAGCGAACACTTTTGCCAAGATAAATAGTGTTGCCACTACCGCAAATGGTACGATGTGTTTCTTTAACATTTTCCTCCTTTTTTTGGTGAACTTATATAAAAACGTTGGCAAAGGTAAAAAATAATAAGCACATTATCAAACAGTTACAAGAATAAGCCCAAAAATCAGCCTTTAAAGTGCTTTAAACGTGGGTTTTAATTTTTGATTTTCAGGCAAATTTCCCTATATTAGAGGCTATTTTTTTATCTAATTTTTCAGCTGCTAAAATTGTTATGTTCATCATTTTTTCATAAATTTGCAGCCCGCATTTTTAATGCGTTAAAAGCGTATCATGATAAATAAAAACAACAGGAACAGTCGGGATGACAAGTCCAAACCAGGCAGTCGGAGAACAGAAGGCAGAAGTAGTTCGGCCGGGTCTGACAGAAAAAGATCAGACGACAAAGACAGCAAATTCAAAAAATCATCCGATTCAAAAGAAGGCTTCAGACCCAGAAGCGCAGACGGTAAAGATTTCAAATCAAAATCTTTCGGAGACAAAAAAGATTTCAAACCAAGATCAGGCGGACGTGATTTCAAATCAAAAGATTCGGAGCCACAGAGTTTTAAATTCGGCGATCGTGAGTTTAAATCTAAAGATTCAGGAGCAGAAGACCGTGGTTTTAAACCAAGAGAAGGTAAATCAAGAGATTACAAGCCAAGAACCGGCGACCGCGATTTCAAATCGAGAGAAGGTGGATCTAGAGATTACAAACCAAGAACAGGAGACAGGGATTTTAAACCAAGAGAAGGTGGTGCAAGAGATTATAAGCCAAGAACAGGAGAGCGTGATTTCAAATCTAAGGATGGAGATTCGAGAGATTTTAAACCGAGAACTGGCGACCGCGACTTTAAATCGAGGGATGGTGGATCAAGAGATTACAAACCAAGAGAGGGTGGCTATAAAGATTACAAATCAAGAGGCAAATCAGATGATTTCAAGCCAAGTGCTGGAAGTTCAAGAGATGTAAAGCCCAGAGAACCAAAGGAAGGTGATACCCGTCCGTTTAGAAAACGTGAGGAGGCACAGCCAAGAGATACAGAATTTAACCGCCCGGAGCGCACTGTTATTACTCAGGGCCGTAAAACAAACGAAGATAAAGGCTTAATCCGCCTAAACAGATATATTTCAAATGCAGGCATCTGCTCTCGTCGTAAAGCCGATGAGTTAATTATTGCAGGTATTATTACCGTAAACGGCGAAGCGGTTACCGAACTGGGACATAAAGTTGACCCTGCAAAGGATTTGGTTCGTTATAACGGCGAATTATTAAAACGCGAGAAAAAAGTTTACGTTTTATTAAACAAACCAAAAGATTACATCACCACTACCGACGATCCACAGGAACGCCGTACGGTAATGCAATTGGTTGATAAAGCCAGTCGTGAGCGTATTTACCCGGTTGGACGTTTAGATCGCAATACCACAGGCTTGTTGTTAATGACAAACGATGGTGATTTAGCCGATAAATTATCACACCCTAAAAACGGTATCACTAAAATTTACAATGTCGAACTGGATAAATCTTTATCACAAGGCGATTTAAACAAGATTGCCTTTGGTTTAGAGTTAGAAGATGGTTTGATTAAACCTGATAACATTTCTTACGTTGCAGGTGGAACCAAGAAAGAAATCGGTATCCAGATCCACAGTGGTAAAAACAGGATTGTTCGCCGTATTTTCGAACACTTAGGTTATAATGTAGAAAAATTAGACCGTGTAGTTTATGGCAATTTAACAAAGAAAGACCTGCCACGTGGCAGATGGCGCTATCTTGAAGAACATGAACTGATTCAGATTAAACATTTAATAAAATAATACATAAGGCAGCCGATTGGCTGCCTTTTTTGTTTATTGTTTTTTACCACCAGGTACACAGAGAAAAAGCACGAGGGTCACAGCGCAGGCATCCATTGAATAGTCTCTAATAATTAAGAAACATCTTCCGTGTTTTATATGCCTCCGTGACCAACTTTCTTTATATTTGTTAAAATCAATATCATCGTTTCATGAAAAAACTTAGTCCATTGCTGATACTTTCTATATTATCGACCCTTAGTTTCGCTCAAAAAACCAACTATAATTTCATTGTCGGCACCTATACTGCACCAGGAAAGAGTGAAGGGATTTATACTTACAACTTTAATGCCTTAACAGCAGCTACAAGCATAAAAAGTATTACAAAAAACACCGCTAATCCAAGTTACATAACCATTTCACCTGATAACAAATTTGTTTATGTCGTTAACGAAACCGGAGCTACCAGTACAGTAAGCGCATTTAAATATGATGCCAAAACAGGCGATTTAACTTTTTTAAACAAAGTTGACAGTCATGGTGCCGATCCCTGCTTTATTACAGTTGATGCTAAAAACGTAATTGTAGCCAATTATAGCGGTGGCAGTTTAGCGGTATTTTCACGAAAAGTTGATGGATCTTTAACAGAAGCCTTACAGATCATTAAACATACCGGAAAAAGCATCGATCCTAAAGGCAGACAGGAAAGCGCTCATGTGCACATGACAAAATTTACACCAGACCATAAATACTTAATTGTTAACGACCTGGGCGAAGATCAAACTTATATTTACAATTATAATCCAACCTCGAAAGAAAAAATATTAACGGTAAAATCGGTGCTTAAAACCAATGCAGGCACTGGCCCAAGACACATTACTTTTAGTCCGAATGGAAAATTTGCTTATTTAGCACACGAATTTAACGGCGGTATAACTGTTTTTGCTTATGCAGATGGAAGTTTGACCAAAATTCAGGAGATCGGCACAACCCCAAAAGATTTTACCGGCAAGGTTGACGGGGCAGACATCCACGTTTCTGACGATGGAAAATTCCTATACGAAACCAACCGTGGTGATGCCAATAGCATTTCTGCATTCTCTATCTTACCTAACGGAAAATTGAAATTTATTGAAACGGTAAGTACCCTGGGAAAAGGACCAAGAAATTTTACGATTGATCCAAGCGGAAAATTCTTATTGATCGGACATCAGTATACCAATGACATTGTTATTTTTAACCGCAACAAAATAACGGGTAAATTAACCGATAGTGGTAAAAGAATCGATGTTGGTGCTCCGGTTTGTTTAGTTTTTAATTAATCTGCCAAAATTTAGCCAGTGGAAAACTTCGATTGGACCAAATTCACCATCAGGATCGCCGTTAAAGCAAAACTTGAAGACATCTACAATTCCTGGACAAAGGCCAGCGAAATTGAAAAATGGTTTTTAAGTGATGCATTATTTACTGACGAGAATAAAGTTCTGCTCAATAAAACGCAGAATGCACTTAAAGGCGATCGGTATAAATGGATCTGGTACCTGTATGATGATATCGAAAACGGAACGGTAACCGAGGCAAATGGCACAGATTATTTTCAGTTTACTTTTGCAGGAGATTGCCTGGTTGAAATCAAACTCCATGAAAAATTTGAATATACCATTGTAGAATTGACTCAAAAAAACATTCCTGCAGACGACAATTCAAAGCGAAATATTCGGTTGGGTTGCCACAATGGCTGGAGTTTTTACCTCATTAATCTAAAATCGGTTTATGAAGGGGGATTAGACTTAAGAAATAAAGATAACCGCTTTAAACCCATGTTGAATAATTGAGGTAATGGATGTAACGGTTAAAGAAAGAGAAATTCAGGAATCAGGATTTTCCGTGATTGATAGCGTATTTACCGATCAGGAAATTGAAGATATTTTGTTGGCTATTAGCAGGGCAGATACTACAAAAGAGTCCTTTAGGAAATCAGACGATCTTTTTGCGATACGCAGATTTTTAAAAGAAGTTCCGGATGCTATAGACCTAATTTTCAATAAAAAACTAAAATCCATCAAACGGGAAATTTTTGGGAGAGATTATTTCCTTGTTAAATCAATCTATTTCGACAAACCCGAAACTTCGAATTGGTTTGTTTCCTATCATCAGGATTTGACTATTTCTGTTGACCAGAAAATAGAAATTCCAGGATTTGAACCCTACATTAGGAAACATGATCAGTTCGCCGTACAGCCACCGTTAAATATCCTTGAAAGTAACTTTACCATCCGCATCCACCTTGATGATACCAATGAAGAGAATGGCGCGCTAAAAGTAATTCCGAATTCGCACAGTAAAGGCATTTACCGTCCAGAAACAATCGACTGGAGCATCGAAAAAGAAGTTAGCTGTAATGTATCGCGGGGAAGCATCATGATCATGAAACCATTGCTTCTGCACAGTTCAAGCAGAACCACAAACAATCAAAAAAGAAGGGTAATCCATTTAGAATTTAGCAATCAACTACTACCAAAAGAATTGCAATGGTCTGAATACCTTGATTTTGAATAATTAACAAATTTGATTCAGGATCTTAATACCTTGATAGATAAACAAGTTCAGTATCAAAGATCGTAAAACAAAAATGGCCCCGATTTTCATTGGGACCACTTAAATATTATAAATATCGTTTATTATACTGGTTCTGCAACCCTGGCCACATTACGATACGGGAATTCATTAAAAATATGTCTACGGGCAAAACGACCAGGAGAATCGGCGTTAACCAATTTCACGTAAATTGCTTTTGGCACATCGAAATATTCGTAAGCACTTCCATCAAAAAACTGGATATTTAAAACCTGTTGTTTGTATTCAAAATCCTGAATATTCGACAATGTTGTAGTTTGCGTGTACGTTTCGATATTCTGTTCGCGAGTTTCTGGCGCAATACTTACCAGAAAATGATAAGCTTCGATAATTTCTTTACTTCTGGCTTCTGCATCTAATTTCTCTTCTTCCTGCTGAAATTTATCAGGGTGACAATCTTTCATCAATGTACGGTACACAGATTTAAGCTCTTTTAATTCAGCATTTTTATCTACACTCAAAAGCTTTCTGTAATCAACTATTTTCTTCATTTGGGATAACCTCTTTTTATTTTTGTCGAAATGATTTAGGTTTTTTTACCTTCCAAACCGTTTCAAGCTGCAAAGATACAATTTATAATCATTTGATTTTGAGAAAGTTTAATTTGTTTAATATTGCTGACACTAATCATCAACCAGGGAATTCTCTATAAAATACTTAAGTTTTTTAACCACAGATGCATACAGATAAACAAGGATTTATCATTTCTATGCATCCTTTTTATCTTCCGAAACTGGGACTGGTCGTGGTTAAAAGATAACGTAAGACTTATATTGTTAATATTTAGCTTGCAAAGAGTTTTCGATTACTTCCTTATAATAGCTAACATAAATTGGCAGGATCTTTTTCAGGTCAAAATCCTGTGCTCTTTTAAACGCATTTTCTTTAAAACGGTTAAGCGTTTCATCATCTTTTAAAATTTCAATGGCATGGGCCGCCATCGATTCTACATCACCGACATTGCTCATGTAACCACAGAAGCCGTCAATATTAAGTTCGGGTAAACCGCCAGCATTTGTGGTAATTGCCGGTACTTTACAAGCCATTGCTTCTAATGCGGCCAAACCAAAACTTTCAGATTCTGAAGGCATCAAGAAAAGATCTGAGACCGATAGAATTTCTTCTACGGCATCTTGCTTGCCTAAAAACCTTACATTTTCACAAATATTCAACGATCTGCAAAGCTGCTCATTGTAAGCACGTTCAGGTCCATCCCCTACCATTAATAGTTTTGATGGAATAACTGTTTGTACTTTTTCGAAAATCCTGATCACATCAGCCGTACGTTTCACTTTTCTGAAATTACTGGTATGGATTAAAATGCGTTCATTATTTGGTGCAATCGCTTTTTTAAAGTGTCCTTTTGCCTGTAAACTGAATCGCGAAAAATCTATAAAATTTGGTATTACCTTAATTTCTTTTGTAATCTCGAAATGGTTATAGGTATCTTCTTTCAAATCTTCTGACACCGTAGTTACACCATCGCTTTGGTTGATAGAAAAAGTAACAACAGGTTTATAGGTTGGATCTTTACCCACTAAAGTAATATCGGTACCGTGCAAAGTGGTTACTACCGGAATATGAAGGCCATAACTCGCCAAAATCTGCTTTGCCATAAAGGCTGCTGATGCATGGGGAATGGCATAATGAACGTGTAACACATCCAATTGTTCAAATCGAACAACATCTACCAGTTTGCTGGCCAGCGCGGATTCGTATGGAGCATAATCGAAAAGCGGATAATCCCTTACTGATACCTCGTGATAAAACAGATTGGAAGAAAAGAAATCGAGCCTCGCGGGCTGACTATAAGTAATAAAGTGCACCTGGTGTCCCTCGTTAGCAAGTGCTTTACCAAGTTCTGTTGCAACTACTCCACTACCGCCAAAAGTGGGGTAGCAAACAATTCCTATCTTCATCGTAAATGTATTGTTGTTACCGCAAATGTAGCCGATTTTAATCTATAATGCGTGTCGGTTTATTGCAATAATGTAATAACATGCGATTATTAATTTCCCTTCGCAATGCGACTTCATCAGATAGCTACCAGGCCAGGGCTAAAACCAGAAACAGTAATAGAAAATGGAGTAGATGGAGAATGAAAAATTAAATTATTTAAGGCCGCGCATTTCTTCTTTTAAAACAAGGAAGAGTTCATTTGGCCTCTGGGTACCAATAAAATATTCTAAGCCATCCCTATCGGTTAAAACCACTGCATCCTTACCTGATGAATAAAAACGAATCGTACCTTTTGTATGCAGGTTGTAAACCGGATTATTAAAAAAATAACGGCTGTAAGTAGCTTTACGTACATCAACAATGCTATTTAGGTCAATCTTAACCCTCTTGGTTGTCCAAAGGCCATCCAGAATCATGCTACCATTATCTACCACAATTTTATACTGAATAAGGAAAAGCAAAAGCATTGAAACACCTATGATTCCGAAGCCTACTACAAGGAAAAGATCTTGGGTATTGTCACGATCGCGCTCGTAAACATAGGCGGCAAAACAGAAAGCAGCCATAATTAGCCTGATAAAAATGCGCACATAATCACGGCCGATGTATTGTTTTTCGATGTAGGCGTATTTGCTTTCCACTTATTTAATTTTGAGTTCGAATATAGCAACTTTTTTTGTTGCTGAAGTTAATTTATATCGGTTGTCCTGACGCATACCTGCAATCCAAACAATTTCACCGTTCCCGTTAACCAGAATCGGGGTAACACTTTTTAAATGTAGCGGAACCTTCTCGTCGATAAAATAATCACTAACTTTTTTAAGATTACGCATACCCAGTGGAATAAATTTATCTCCATTTTGCCAATTTCTCAATACTAACGGAAAAATTAATTTATCAGCATTAACAAAAGCTTTGTTCAAATTCACTTCGAATTTCACCTCTTCAGTAAACGTCAATAAAACTTCATCATTGGCAAAAGCAATGCTTTCTGTTGTTGGATGGATAAATTGGTTAGCGGTAACCGTTGTGTTCTTTTCAACAATAACCAGGTCGTTTCTGTCGATAATCGCCTGATGTGTAGTGCTAAAAAAATGCGTACCACTCAGAGCCTTTAAGCTGTCTAGAATTTCCTGTATTACATTTTCATCAAAATTAAAAGGTTTAAGCAACTCGTAAAGCAATAGTTTTTGGGGGTTTAATTTAGAAATTTCATCCAGGGAAATATAAATGCCATCATTTCTTTTATTTAGAATTTCAACAGCAAGTTTCTGAACCTGAATATTTAACAAAGTCTCTAATTCCGCAAAGCGCGCAATATTTTCGGAAAATGTTTTTTCGAGATTAGGGTTGATTTCCTGCAAATGCGGTACTACCTGTAATCTGATTTTATTCCTGACATATTTTGTACTTGCATTCGAACTATCCTCTACAAAATCTAAGTTATTAACCCTTACCAACTCATCAATTTGCTGCTGGTTTAAAAAAAGCAAGGGTCTGATCAGTAAATCACGTTTAGGTAAGATACCGTGCAATCCACTTATGCCTGTGCCACGGGTAAGGTTGATGAGTACGGTTTCTACCGCATCGTTCTGGTGTTGTGCCAATGCGATGTAATCGTATCCTTCTGTACGCCTAATTTCTTCAAACCAGTTATAACGCAGATCGCGTGCGGCCATCTGGGTAGAAACTTTATTTTCGGCCGCATATTTTTTGGTATCAAAATGCGTTACATAAAAAGGTAATCCAAAATTTTTGGCCAATAATGCAACAAAACTTTCATCGCGTTGTGCTTCATTAGCCCGTAAATTAAAATTACAATGAGCCACACCAACATCAACGCCTATTGCTTTAAACAAATGCAGCATTAATACCGAATCCTTCCCCCCACTTACAGCCAAAAGAATACGATTACCCTGATCAAATAATTTTTGCTGTTCAATAAAATCCTGAAATTGGCTTAGGGGTAACATCCTTCAAAAATATTTAATTTTAACTGGTATTCCGAACGTTCGGAACAAAAAACTAACTTTGTAGTGTGCAAAAACTATTTGTCTTTTTACTCTTTCTAATCAGTCCAGTATTTTTATTCGGCCAGCAACCTGCTTCGAAGATTAAAATCGTTTCGTTTTCTAAAATAACCGGGGATGTTAAAAATAAGGTCAGCTATTTACGGAATCCGGTTTTCCAACAAGACAATGCGACCTTAACTTGCGATAGCGCTATTTTTTATAGCGAAAGAAACTATTTCGAGGCTTACAGAAGCGTTCATATCCATCAAGAAAATACAGATATCTATTCCGATCAGCTTGAATACGATGGAAATAAAAAGCAGGCGCATTTAACCGGAAATGTAGTAATGAGGGATCTAACCTCAACTCTAACCACTAATATTTTAGATTACAATACCCTCACCAAAATAGGAACCTATACCAGTGGCGGCAAAATTGTAAACAAAGAAGTAACGTTAACGAGTAAAAACGGCTATTATTTTAGTGAAAGAAACGTAGCCTACTTTAAATACGATGTGGTAGTCGTTACGCCTCAATCGGTCATAAAATCGGATACGATGAGCTATAATACCCAGGATAAATGGACCTACTTTTATGGCCCAACCAACATCAAGGGAAAAGACGATAATCTTTACACCGAAAATGGTCAGTATAATACGATGACTGAGGATGCTTTTTTCGGAAAGAAAAATCTATATACACAGGGTACCAGATCGTTAAAAGGAGATAGTTTGTACTATTATGGTAAGAAAGGTGTTGGTAAAGCGGTTAAAAACATTGTTTTCTCTGATACGAAAGATAAGATGAAAATGTTCGGTGATTTAGGCTATTACTACAAACTGGATCAACGCACATTGGTAACACGAAATGCCTACCTGGGAATAGGCACTGAAGATTCGATCATGGTGAAGAATAAAAAAAGGCCTGATAGTTTATGGATGGGTGCAGATACACTGGAAACGCAAATGGTACTGCAAAAAACCTTAAAGTTAATCCCTAAAATTTCAATCAAAGCCGATAATCAGGTTGGCGAAGACGATGAAGATACCGGCGAAAAGAAAGGAAAAGGTGAGCCAAAATTTAAACCAGAAGCTGAATCAACCCAAAAAGAAGACAAAAATAAACGTAATGCCAGAAATAGCAAGGCTGACAAAAAGAAGAAGAACAAAGGCGATGCCGAAGCAGAGGACCTGCTTAACCTGAAGGATAAAAACGTCGATAGTTTAAAATCGAAAGTAGACTCACTTAGCAAAGGACTTCCCAAGCTTAATCCAGATAGTTTGCAAAAAAGTAACCTTTTAAAGGGAAAAGCCGATTCTATTATCAAAAACCTGCCTAAACTCAAAACAGATAGTCTTGAAAAACTAGTAAACAAAACCAATTCGATTACAAAGAATGTATCGAAAACCAAAATCGATAGTTTGCAAAAAAAGATTACCGGCAAGGCTTCTCCAATTATGAAGGAAATTTCAAAAACGAAAGTCGATAGCCTTCAAAATAAGATAACAAAATCTGGCGCCAAAGATAGCTTAACAAAAGTTCTTGGAAATTTAAAAGCCGGAGCATTAAAAACAGATACGGCCAAATTTAACCCAGCCGACACAGTTCAAACGCGTATTATTAAGGCTTACCATGGTGTTAAGATTTTTAAAACGAACATACAGGCCAAAACCGATAGTCTGTTCTACACCAGTGCCGATTCTACTTTACGTTGCTACAGCAACCCGATCATCTGGTCGGAAGGTTCTCAGCAGGTTGGCGACACCATATTTGTACAGTTCAAGAATAAGAAACTCAATAATTTACAGGCATTTAGAAATGCATTTTTAGTAAATACACCAAAAGATTCGTTAAGGTTTAACCAAATAAAAGGTAGGTTGATGACGGGTTTCTTTTCCAACGGAAAATTCAAAAACCTGTATGTAGATGGTAATGCGGAGAGCATTTATTATACCCAGGATGATAGCACAAAAGTTTATAAAGAAATGAACCAAACCCTAAGCAGCAGGATAAAGTTCATCTTTAAGGATAAGGAAAATGCCATTGAGGAAATTGTTTATATCAAGGGGATAGAAGGGGCTTTGAATCCCGAAAATACGATTGCAAAGGATCATGTATTAAAAGGGTTTTCATGGAAACCCACTGAACGTCCGAAATCAAAGAAAGATGCGATAGGCTCATCAGGAAAACCCAAGCCCAAAGCAAAGGCCAAAACGGTTATGGGTAAAACTGCAGGAGGTGCGAAAGCGGCAAGCCCGGCAGTTAAACCATCAACAACGACACCTGTTGTTAAACCAAAAAGCACTTTGGGAAAAGACAGCTTAAATGTAGATAAGAAATCGCTTCAGGTTAAACCAGCTGACACAACCAACTTTGGCATTAAACCTATCCTACAAAAAAAGGACTCAGTTCAGGTGAAAAAAGATTCTGTTCAGGTAAAAAAGGTGGTTGATAAAATGTAATAAGTATGATCGTCATTTCGACTGGAGCGCAGCGGAATGGAGAAATCTTTTAATGAAAACTTCAAAGATTTCTCCACTACGGTCGAAAGGACGACCCATCATATTTTAATATTCAGTAAAGTCTATAGTTCTATCCCCTCAAAAAATCCAGCATCTTTTTTAGTGCGAGAGCCCTGTGGCTGATTTTATTCTTTTCAGCCATATCCATTTCAGCAAAAGTAATATCGTAACCATCCGGCTGAAAAATGGGATCATAACCGAAACCCTTCGAACCTGATAATATTGTTCTGATGGTACCCGCTATTGTACCTTCAAAAATATGATTTTTACCATCCTGCATTAAGGAGATCACCGTTTTAAACCTTGCTTTTCTATTGGAATTCCCCTCAAGCCTGGCCAAAACCATTTGAATATTTTCTGAGCTATCGCGGCTGCCAGAATATCGGGCAGAGTAAACGCCAGGTTCGTTATTTAAAGCTTCAACCTCCAAACCGCTATCGTCGGCAAAACAATCCAAATTAAAATGTTCAACCACATAACTGCTTTTTAAAGTTGCATTGCCTTCAAAAGTATCAGCAGTTTCAGGAATATCAACCAAACAACTAATATCTTCCAGATTTAGCACTTCATATTTACCTTCAAGTGCAGCGCGTATTTCTTCAGTTTTATGTTGGTTATTGGTAGCAAATACAAGTTTTTTCATTTTAGGAAAAGATAAATGGTGTAGGGTGTAGGGTGTAGGGTGTAGGGTGTAGGGTGTAGGGTGTAGGGTGTAGGGTGTAGGGTGTAGGGTTTGAAAGATTAACCGTGTCTTTGTTACCGACTTATTTAATTTTCTGCAGATGCCCCCAAAGTGTCTTTTTAGCGATTAAATCACTATCCAGATGATGGAGGTTTGGAGCAAAGATAATTCTGGTGGTTTCGTGGACGATGATTTCATTCTGCCAGGTAAGGTTCAGCCGCAAGTCGGCAAACTCTACTCCGAAAGACAACATAATGGCAGGTTTAAAAAACCGTTTTAATTCTACGAAATCTGTTCCCTTATAATTCGAATAATTTAGAATGGCAAAATCGGGCGTACCTAAATCTACAGCTTTAACAATTTTCCGCAACAGTTCTCTGCCTTGTTCGGTACTTACATCATGTTCACAATCATTGACTAAAATGAGTACTGATTTTTTATTTCCACCTAAAAATTTAAACGTTTTTTCAGGCACTGGTTCGGCCACAATATGCGGAATTTCAGGGCCTTGCGGATAAACTTTAGGGGGATTTGTAGGATTAATCCCAGGAATTTGCGTCGTTTCTGGCTTTAAAACAGCTTCTTCTGCCGCCTTAACAGAAACCGTTTCGACAGCCAAAACTGGCTCAGGGTCACGTAAAGGCAGAATTTCTATGCTTTCATCCTTTACCAAAAAAACTTCTTCAGTAAAAAATAAACGTAAAGCATTCGCATTGTTGGTAACCTGGTTTTCCATTTGTATTTTTGTCGGATAATAATTTCTGTTAAAATTAGTTAAATATCTTATAATAGCGTCGCTAATTGTTACTTTTATCCCTTAAAATTTATAGAGTGTTCTGCGTGAAGAAAGCTTACTGCCTATTTGTTTTTAGCTTTATTTATAGCATTTCGTTTGCACAAAACGTGGCTGTGGTAAATGGTAAATCAATAAGTGCTAAAGAATTTATGTGGGCATACAAAAAAAGCCATAATGGAAACGTTAGTGCTGCGTATGATACTTTACAGGCTTATTTAAACTTGTATATAAATTTTAAGCTTAAGGTTTTAGATGCCCGCGAAATGGGATTGGATAAAAACGCTGGTTACCAGGAAGAAGTTAAAACTTATGAGGATGCATTGGCCACACATAAAAAAGCTGGAGTCAGTAGCAAAGATCATGATTTCTTGTTGAATGAATACCGCGAAGGTGTTTTAATGTTTAATGTTTCGGAACAAAAAATATGGAACAGGGCACAGGAAGACGAGCAGGCGATAAATGAATTTTACATCAAAAACCAACAAAATTATAATAAACCTATAAACGAAGTTAGAGGAGAGGTAATTGCTGATTACCAACTTAGTTTAGAAGAAAAATGGCTAAAAAGCCTGAAACAAAAATATCAGATCAAAATTAATGAAAACGAGTTGAAAAAGCTTGCCAAATTATAACCGACCTGATCTTTTTACCATAAGTATTAAATTTGCAAAATATAATAAATAGAATGAAGAAAGTTTTTTTAGTAGCAACCGCTTTAATTTGCCTGTTTTTAAACAGTTTCGCTCAAAAGCACACGGTAGATAAAGTTGCTGCTGTTGTAGGAAATAATATTATCCTACTGTCAGATTTAAACCAACAATACACTCAATATCTTTATCAGGGAAACCAACCGAACAATGATATTAAATGTAAGATATTACAACAAACCTTAACCCAAAAGTTACTTAAACAACAGGCTGAGATCGATTCGGTAATGGTTGAGGATGGTGCGGTTGATGATGAAGTAAATAAGCGTATGCGTTACAGCATGCAACGTGCAGGTGGGCAAGAGCGTTTGGAGCAATTCCTGAACAAATCGGTTTTACAGTACAAGGATGAAATCAGACCATCAGTAAAAGATGAATTGATTGCACAGAAAATGCAGCAAAAAATTACCGAAAACATTAACGTTACGCCAATGGAGGTTGAAAAATATTTCAAATCTTTAGGCGATAGTATTCCAGAATTTAATACCGAGGTTGAGGTTGGTGAAGTAATTTTAAATCCACAGTTAACCAGAGCGGAAAAACAGAAATTCCGCGATAAAATTGAAGCCCTTCGATTAAGGGTTAAAAGTGGCGAAGATATGGGCGTTTTAGCTAAAACCTATTCTGAAGATCCAGGTTCTGCTTCAGATGGGGGTGATTATGGTTTTATCGACAGGAATACCATGGTTAAAGAATTTACAGCCTGGGCGTTTAAATTAAAAGCCGGAGAAATTTCGCCAGTATTCGAAACAGATTACGGTTTCCACTTTTTACAGGTTTTAGAGCGTAGAGGTGAGCAGGTACACGTTAGACATATTTTAATTACACCTAAAACCACACCAGAAAGTTTAACACGCTTAAAATTACATGCAGATAGTATTTACAATAACATTATCGGTAAAAAATTAAGTTTCGCTGCTGCGGCAAACCTTTATTCAGACAATAAAGAGAGTAAATACAATGGCGGTATGATGCTTAATGCTGAAAATGTTCAGGCCAGAAGTACTTTTATTCCTGTTGATAAATTAGATCCATCGGTATTTTTGGTAATCGATACTATGAAAATTGGTGGCATTTCCAAACCTGATTTATTTACTGCAGCTGATGGAAAACAAGGGTACCGTATTTTGTATTTAAAATCTAAAATTCCACCACACAAAGCAAACTTAGCTCAAGATTTCCCAAAAATCAGAGATGCCGCACAAAGTGATAAAATTAATCGTACTTTAAGCGAATGGTTTGAAAAACGTCGCGAGAGCACCTACATTAAAATCGACGATGAATTTAATACCTGTGATGAATTAAAAATCTGGACTAAAACCACAGCCGCAAAATAATACCAATGCAGTATAAGAACGAAGTAGAAGCTGTTGATGCACTTCATCAATCTTTCAACAATATAAAAGCCGAAATAAGCAAAGTAGTAGTTGGACAAGATGACATCATCAAATCTGTTTTAATCGCCATTTTTAGCAACGGACACTGTTTGTTGGTTGGCGTACCAGGCTTGGCTAAAACTTTACTTGTACAAACCGTTGCTTCCGTTTTAGACCTCGATTTTAACCGGATTCAGTTTACACCCGATCTAATGCCAAGCGATATTATTGGCGCAGAGATTTTAGGAGAAGACAGGCACTTTAAATTTATAAAAGGGCCTGTTTTTTCCAATATTATCCTTGCTGATGAGATTAACCGTACACCACCGAAAACCCAGGCAGCTTTGTTAGAAGCCATGCAGGAGAAATCGGTTACCGCAGCTGGACAGACCCATATTCTACCAAAACCATTTTTCGTTTTGGCCACACAAAACCCTATTGAACAAGAAGGAACTTATCCCCTGCCTGAAGCCCAATTAGATCGTTTCATGTTCAACATTCAATTAAATTATCCTGCCTTTGCAGATGAGTTGAACATCGTAAAAAACACCACCAGTAATAAAACCACCCAACTGCAGAAAGTTATCCATGCAGATGATATACAATATTTCCAGAAACTGATCCGCGATATTCCCATTACCGATAACGTTTTGGAATATGCTGTTAAGCTGGCTGCTAAAACCCGTCCAAACAGTGAGTTTGCTACCGATGCCGTTAATAAATACATTAGCTGGGGTGCAGGTCCGCGTGCTTCACAGTTTTTAGTATTAGGCGCAAAATGCCATGCCGCAGTAACCGGAAAATATTCTCCTGATATTGAAGATGTGAAAGCTGTAGCAGAGCCTATTTTACGTCACCGTATTGTGCGTAACTATCGTGCGGAAGCTGAAGGTTTATCAATCGAGAAAATTATTAAAGATTTATTGTAAAACTTTAGTCGTGGCGTTAACCGCCCTGATTTTAATATTGGGATCAGCGCATACTTTGCAGGAAAGATGTTAAGCTAAATTTCTCAAAACAGATTTGGATAGAAAAGTCGTCATCTCGTTCCCCGCTGCTTTGCTCTCCGCTCCAAATGACGGGAATTAAAGGGAGTTATTTACTAAATCAACTCACTGCAAACAATTATATTTGTTTAACGATGGAAGCCAATAACCTTACCGGTGCAATTGCTGCACTAATGGATGAATATAAAAAAGCAGTTGATGAGCTGATTGAAGTAATTGAACTAATCAGCCAACAGCAACTACTGAAAACCATTGAGCCAGAAAGTTCAAATACAGATTGTATTTCCATCCAAACTATTTTAACGCATGTAACTGCCTCAATGTTCAGTTATGCCGTTTATATCGAAAACTCCATCGGATTAGAAACTACCAGGCCGGAACGATTGCAATTTGATCAGGTGGCAGCCTATATTTCAAGGCTCCGGGAAGCGCTCAAATATAACGAGGACTTTTTCGCCAGAAATCCCGACATCACCATGGAAGAGTTCGATCAATCAAAAAAGATCAACACAAGGTGGGGGCAACAATACGATGTAGAACAGATGCTAGAGCATGCCATTGTTCATATTTTAAGGCATAGGAGGCAGATTAAAAATGCACTTATCAGGATGAAGAGCTGATCAATCGAAAAAATAATTTGCAATTCACTGAAAATAAATATCTTTGCATCAAATTTACAGAAATGCTACGTCAACTACATATCCAACAGTTAAGCTTTAGCCCGTCTTGTGGCATAAAGGGCTTGGGTATTGACTTAAATTTCCTTCCCAACCCTTAGCTCGGTTTTACTGTTCAACACAATAAAATCCAAATTTAAAAATCATTTATTATCCATTTGTTAAGCAAAATACCGCTTAACAAAATTAATTATATCCGTTATGGACATTTATACCACTGTAGAAGAAAAATATCTACAGGCTATTGAAGAATTGCACTGGGGCGAGCTGCCTAAAGCACTTCAATATTTTAATGAACTTATTGCCTTTGATCCTGATTACGCCAGGGGTTATTTTCAATTGGGAGATATTTATCATGAACGTTTTAAGGATTACAAAACCGCTGGTTATTATTACAAACGCTGCACCGAACTCGACGCCGATTTTCCTGAGGTTTACGAGCCTTACTTAAAGCTGGTGATTACGCTAAAAATGCATAAGCTGGTTAAACAGATTGCCGATAAAGCTTTAAGCGTTGCAGGTGTTTGCGAAGCCCACATTTATGAAAGTTTAGGTTTGCATGCAGAACAACAGCAAAATTTTACAGAGGCAGCCAACTATTTTAAAAAAGCAGAACTGTTTAATGCCGTTCAGGATGAACATGGTGCTTTACTTGAGCATCAGAACCGCATCAAAAGCAAAATGAACAGCACCAAAAAAATGGTTTACGATTTACAGGGATAAAAGGCCAGGCCTTTTATCCCTTATGCTTTTACATACAAATCGCCATTTTATCTTTTTATTTTAATTTTGTTATTATCTTTACCACACAATTACAAAGCATAAATTCTTAAATCAAAAATATTCGATATGTCAGCTCACGATTCACACGCGCCAGTTCAGCAAACTAAAGGCATTTGGGCATTACCATTAACGGCTTGGATTATTGTTTTAATCCTGCTAGTGGCTTTCACAAGACCAATTTTCCACCATGATGAAGAAACTTCTTCACATGAGAAAACTGAAGCACACCACACGGAAGCTCCTGAATCGCACCACTAGGCATTAGTAAAGATCAAAAAAAGCGCTAAAATCTGCGCTTTTTTTGTTTGATCTATCCCGCCCTCTCTATTGGTTGGTGTCACACCAATCAGCTTAGTTACTATTTATTCTGTCAGTGAGATACCAAATGTTAGGTTAGTTATTCAACTGTCCCATAATATTAGGGTAATCGGTAAGCACACCATCGACACCTAAATCCATAAAATATTTAAGCTCCTTTACCGTATTTACAGTCCAGGGAATAATTTTGATGCCCATCGCATGACAGCGGTCTACCAGACCTTTACCAACCAGAACGGAATAGGGACTATAAATAGTCGGTTTAAATCCTAATTTATCAATATAATCTTCAAAGGGTTCTTTTTCATCAATCAATAATGAAGTTTGTATTTTAGGGTATTTCTCATGCAGATATTGAAGCGTTCTCATATCAAACGATTCGATAATGACTCTTTTGCTTAATTTCCTGGCATTGATTACCTCCATAATAAGGTCTACAAACTCTGCAGGCTCAGGGTGGAATTCGTTATCGCCGTTTTTAATCGTTTTTGTTTCAATACTGTACATCGGTTTAGCCAGTTTGTGTTCTTTCACATAAGCCTCTGCAGCATCTATGGTTGCAGAGAGCAGGGGTTTGTAAGCCTTAAATTTCATCTGTCCCGGAAAACGGCTGTGCACCTTACTGCCTACATCGAACTTTTTAACCTGCTCATAGTCCATTTTGTAGATATTGAAATTCTTCTGGTCTTTTAAGGTGATGGCTTTCCCATTGGGCTGAAGCGAAATTTCGTTGTTAAAATAAGGCTCCTGCGAAAGTACCACCTGTTTATCTTTCGAAATCACGGCGTCCATTTCTAAAGTGGTAACGCCCAAATCTAATGCTTTTAGCATACCTTCGATGGTGTTTTCGGGCATAATGCCACGTGCGCCGGCTTTGCCCTGTAAATCGAACCTTTTCTTTTGTGCCGAAACGTTAAAACAAAATAAAACGAGAACGGAGAATAGAAGTAAATTTTTATGCATGATCTTTAAACGTAAAATGCGCCATTTTATTAGTGAGTTGACAACTTTAATAACCAACATAAATGGAAGTTGTAAACGCTCAAAATAGGGTATAATATTAAGCTAATCTGATCCTAACTACAGGTGAAGGTAAAATGCTAAAATGAAAAAAGGGCCTCTTTTTATAGATAGCCCTTCTTTAATTCACATTTGTATTTATCTTTCTGCAGGTACAAAAGCCTGTACAATTAAGTTCCAGCTGGCATCGGCTGCTTTTTCGTAAACGAAAACGTAGTTAAAACTTTCACGTAAATCGGCTTTGTAATCAATAGTAGCAACACCATAGGTATAAGCCAAATCACTACCGATTGCTTTATCTACCCCTGTTGTTTTCAGGTTAATTTTGCTGATCATTCCATTATAAAAAGCAATAATTTTTCCTTTTCCATCAATGGCTTCGTTACCTGGGAAAAGTAAACGTGCATCGTTGGTTAAAAAGCCGCCAAATGCTGCAATTCCATGTGTTTTTAACAAAGTATTTAATGTTTTTTCGGTAGTTAAGATAATATCCTTCCCAGCCTTAATTTCTTTTTCATTTAAGAACTTTGGAGCAAAATGATCTTTAGGTTCAATAAACTGTGGGCTAGATTTAGCTAAAGGTTTATTGCTTTCCGTTCCTAAATCAACAACTAATTTCCATCTGCCGTTTTCCGGCTTCCAGATCGATAAGTATTGACCGTATTTCTTTTCTGAAGTTCCGATTTCATACGGCCCGGTAGTGAAACCTAAATCGCCACTACGCGATACCTTTGCCAAATTTGGCGTCCATGATATCTCTTTTTCAGCATTTGCCTTACCCGCATAAAAAGTTTTAGCGTTAACAGGATTGGGCCTGAATACTAAAGTACCTGTGGTTGAATAGTCTATGTAGGCTTCTTTATCTCCATTTTTGGCAATTGACTTAGCAAAATCCTTTTCAGCATTTATTAAAGATTTGGTTGTTCCGTCGCTTTTTTGAGCAAAAGCACTTAAGGCTAAAAGTGAAGCTATTGCAGTTGAAAATAATTGTTTCATTATTAATTAAGATAATATGTTTGGCGAATATAAAATTTTCTTTAATGCACGACCTTAAAAGTAATTAACAATTACACATTAAATTCCTTATTTTCTCTTTAAATGGCTCCTAAAGCACTTCCCGATTGGTTGCTATATTTCTAATGTCATTCCGATGAGCTCTGGCAAAAAGTTTACGATTGTAGTGGTAATTGTCCATGCTAATATTCTATTTTTTAATTCCGACGATTTTGCATGCGCTGGTTTTGTATTTCCCCGCTCCCTAAGAATGGGACAGATTTTCCCTCGAGATAGCTCGTCCCCCTTGGAAAGGGGGCAAGGGGGATGATGCATTGACTTCTTATTTAGTACGAGGATGCTCCTTCTCCCACACTCCAATATAATGTTTAATCGTCCTATCTACATTTTCAATATCTTGCATTACTTCATCATCAGTAAACCGTAGGATATTAAAGCCCAACATCCTAAAAACCTTTTCTCGTATCTGATCCTTTTGAAATTGACCTTCTCATTCATGCGAAAGTCCATCAACCTCGATGACCAACTTTAAATCCTTTGAGAAAAAATCGGCTATATAATTCGCAATCGGCCGCTATCTTAAAAAAGGATATCCCAACAGTTTCTTATTCCTCAACAATTCGCACCACATTCTTATCTCCGCTTTGGTACTATCATTTCGATGAGCTCTGGCAAAAGTTTTTAGTTTAGGGTTATAGTTGTTCATAAGCTTATTCCATCTATGTTTCATCCTCCTGCCCCCTTCAAAGGGGACAGACTCCTTGATGAATTCAAAATGCCCAGAATGTATTTTTTCGCGATTAATCCATCGCCCTTGAGGAGATGATCATTCTCAGAACTAACTAGGCCTTACTCCAGGTTGTACCCTCTTTGCCATCTTTAAGCTGGATACCCAATTCCTGTAAGCCTATGCGGATCCGGTCAGATGTTGCATAATCTTTATTCGCTTTTGCTTCAGTCCGTAAGTTAATCACCATCTCTAAAACGCCATTTAAGTCATTTCCACCAGCATCCTCATCTTTCAAACCTAAAATACCGAATACGAAATCATTAATCAATTGCTTTAACTTTTCTAAAGCATCGGCAGAAATTTTTCCTTTACCATCGTAAACGGTATTGATAATACGAACGGCTTCAAATAACTCGGCAACCAAAATCGGACTGTTAAAGTCGTCATTCATCGCATTAATGCATTTTTCTTTCAATGCATCAATATCGAAATCATTCTGTTCAGAAACCGATAATTTATCCAGCAGACCAATTGCTGACATTAAACGGCGGAATCCTTTTTCCGAAGCATCCAAGGCATCGTTAGAGAAATCCAAAGTACTGCGGTAATGCGCCTGCAACATAAAAAACTTTACCGTCATTGGGCTATAACCTTTTTTCAGTAGAGGGTGGTCACCAGTAAACAATTCTAAAGGAAGGAAACCATTACCTGCAGATTTAGACATGCGTGTGCCATTTACGGTAAGCATATTGGTATGCATCCAATAGCGCGCAGGCTGTTTATGGCTGCAAGCTTCCGATTGTGCAATTTCATTGGTATGGTGCGTAGCCGCTAAATCCATTCCACCCCCATGGATATCAAACTCTGCACCCAAATATTTGGCGCTCATGGCCGAACATTCAATATGCCAGCCCGGAAAGCCCATGCCCCATGGCGATTGCCATTGCATTAAAGTTTCCGGTTTTGCTTTTATCCAGAGCGCAAAATCTAACCTTCCGCGTTTCTCATCCTGTCCACCCAGTTCGCGGGTATTGTTCAGCATGTCTTCGAGGTTGCGGTTGGTTAAAATCGTATAATTGTATTCCTTACTATATTTTTCTACATCAAAATATACATTGCCATCCACTTCGTAACCATAACCATTGGCAATAATTACCTTAATCATTTCAATCTGTTCGATAATATGACCTGTAGCAGTAGGTTCGATACTTGGCGGCTGTGTATTGAACATGCGCAATACATCATGGAAACCCAAAGTATATTTCTGTACAATTTCCATTGGCTCAAGTTGTTCCAATTTCGCACGCTTTGCAAACTTATCATCACCCTCATCCCTATCGCCTTCCAAATGGCCTGCATCGGTAATGTTACGCACATAACGCACCTTATAACCAGCATATTTAAGATACCTGAAAATTAAATCGAAAGAAATAAAAGTGCGACAATTGCCCAAATGAACATCGCTGTAAACAGTAGGACCGCAAACATACATCCCAACATTGGGTGCATTTAAGGGTTGAAAAAGTTCTTTTTTGCGTGAAAGCGTATTGTAAAGCTGTAAGCCAGTATCCATACTGCAAATGTAAGATTTAGTTAGAAAGTTAAAACGTTTAAAATTGGATTGTTAGGCTTATGATTTTTAGCTAACATTTATCTACCGGGCAGAATGATTAACTTATATTGTTTCCATTGCTAGATTGTAGTATTGCTAGCTTGTTATTTGGAAAGGTGCTGTAGTGCCTATCGGCAATAGCAGTCCCTCTTTCTGCTGTAGCTTCGCCGAAGGGGCTCAGGCTGCCGCTTCAATAGGGTTTAGGTGGCAAGGCCTGGTGCATTTTGGATCGTAGTTAGCCCTGGCGCCGGCCCGTCAAATTCGTAAGTTGTCAGTACTAGACATCCGTACCGTCAGCTCTTACCATCTGACGGTTGAATCGAATTTAAACTTTAACTTAGTTTCACTTCTTAAATCATTAGTATAAATGGTCAAAATCAGAGCAATAACCGAAAAAGATGCAGAAAGTGTGGCAGGGCTGTCTACACAATTGGGTTACGAGAGTAACATCGAACAAACACTATTTAGGATCAGGCAGATTAACAACAGTAACGGGAACTGTGCTTATGTTGCTATTTTCGAAAATAAGGTGGTTGGCTGGATCCACGGTTTTTATACCTTAAGAATTGAGTCAGATTCTTTTGTCGAAATTGGCGGATTGGTTGTCGATGCTGCTTACCGCAACCTAAAAATAGGAAAACAGTTAATTGAACGCATAAAACTTTGGGCAGAACAGCATCAGGCGAAGAAATTAAAGGTAAGGTGCAACATCAAACGAACGGAAAGTCATCAATTTTACGAACGGATTGGTTTTAAAGAAAATAAACGGCAAATTGCTTTTGAAATTGATTTAGATTAATTTTTTAGTGTCAGATAGAAATATCTGACACCACAGGCCCTTGCTAAACTTGCGAAGTCTAGCTCCGCCTCTGCACAGCCAGACTTCACAAGTTGGCCCCACAGTTAAACAATTCACCAGTTAATCCAACTTTATTACAACCCTCAAACATTTCGGCATTGTAACATTTCAATCCTATTCATTAACTTTGTACCATGATTGATTTACCGGTAGTACCTGCTGTGACTGAAGTAAAGCGTAAACCAGATTGGTTACGTGTAAAATTACCCGTTGGTAAAGAATATGCACAAGTTCGCAGTTTAGTAGACACGCATAAGCTCCATACCATTTGCGAAAGCGGCAATTGCCCGAATATGGGCGAATGCTGGGGCGCAGGTACGGCAACTTTCATGATTTTAGGAAACATCTGTACCCGCAGTTGCTCTTTCTGTGCGGTTGCTACAGGCAGACCACTGGCTGTTGATGTTGACGAACCAAACCGTATTGCCGATTCGGTAAGGTTAATGGGCGTTAAACATTGCGTAATTACTTCTGTAGATCGTGATGATTTAAAAGATGGCGGTTCAATCATTTGGGCCGAAACCTTACAGGCCATCCGCAGAGAAAGCCCGATTACTACCTTAGAAACTTTAATCCCTGATTTTAAAGGTCAGTGGGATAATTTATACCGCGTTTTAGAAGAACGCCCTGAAGTGGTTTCACACAATATGGAAACCGTTAAGCGCTTAACGAGGCAGGTGCGCATCCAGGCTAAGTACGATAGAAGTTTAGAAGCTTTAAAAAGAATTTCGGAATTTGGCTTAAGAACAAAAACAGGTATTATGCTTGGTTTGGGCGAAACTGAAGAAGATATTTTCGAAGCCATGGACGATTTAGTGGCCAATGGCGTTCACATACTAACCTTAGGTCAATATTTACAACCAACCCGTAATCACCATCCTGTGGTTGATTGGATCCATCCTGATACCTTTGCAATGTACAAAGAAGCAGGTTTGGCAAAAGGCCTAAAATATGTAGAAAGCGGTCCTCTGGTACGTTCATCTTATCACGCCGAAAAACACCTTTTTCCAATTGAAGGAATAGCATAATTCTTTTTTAAGGAATAGATTAGCAATGTTTTAAAAATCGCACTCTTAAGCGGAATGCATTTTTAAAACATTTTTTTGCTTTTAGTGTTGTGTATTGTATCTTAGTGACCAATAGTGACTGCATTAAAAAAATTAACTCTAACCGAGCCTGAACTTGTTCAAGCACTGCAATCGAAAGATCCGGCGGTACTAAAAACGCTGTACAGCATGTATTCGTCAGCGCTTTACGGCGTTATTTCACGTATTATTACCCACACAGAGCTTGCAGAAGATGTATTACAAGAAACTTTCGTAAAAATCTGGCAGTCTGCAGCACACTATGATCATACAAAAGGACGTTTGTTTACGTGGATGATGAATATTGCCCGCAATTTATCGATCGATAAACTCCGTTCTAAAGATTTTAAGAATTCACTCAAAAACCAAGATATAGAAAATAACGTAAGTTTCGTTGATGAACAAAACAAGGTTACGTTTAACCCGGATGTTCTTGGTGTTAAGCAACTTGTAGAAAACCTTAAACCGGATTTACAAGCAGTTCTTGATTTAGTTTATTACAAGGGTTTCACACATGTGGAAGCCGCAGAAAAGTTAGATCTGCCATTAGGTACGGTGAAAACCCGGATCCGGTTGGCTATTATTGAATTGAGAAGGAATTTTAATTGAGCGTGGAAAATTTAAAAGCATATATCGAATCTGGAGTACTTGAACTGTACGTTTTAGGTGATTTATCACCTGAAGAAACACTGCAGGTGGAGGAAATGGCATCTCAAAACCCTGAGGTAAGAGATGAAATAGCGGCCATCGAGCAAGCTATGGAACAATATGCTATGCAAAATGCTGTAGAACCATCTGCAGATGTAGAAACAAGATTATTCGAAAAGTTGGGGTTAAGTGAGATTGAAGAGAATGTGAATGTTCAACCCGAACCAATTTATGCTGAAGAACCAAGAATTATACGTTTGGATGGAAGTGATGCTAAAGTGAGAACTTTACGTTACGCCTTAGTTGCTTGTATAGCTTTATTGGTAGTAAGTACGGTAGCATTGTTTATTACGTATAATAAGTTAAATGCTGCACACGACCAAATTGCCAGCTTAAACCTGGATAAACAGAAATTTGCTGGCGTAGTGAGCAAGCTCGAGTTCGAAAACCAGGGCTTAGATAATATGGCTGAAATGGCCGATAGTAAAGAATGGGCAACCATCCGTATGGCAGGGCAGGCATTTAGTCCAGCTTCTAAAATGAAGGTTTACTGGAATAAAAAAGATAAAAGTGTGCTGATTAACTATGTGGCAATGGATTTACCCAAAACCGATGCCGAACATCAATATCAGTTATGGGCCTTGGTAAATGGCAAACCGGTAAGCCTGGGTGTTTTTGGGAAAACAGATTCAACCAATAATGAGGCACTGTTAAAGATGCAAACCATTCAGGAAGCACAGGCGTTTGCCGTAACCTTAGAACCTAAAGGCGGAAGTGTTAATCCAACCATGGACAAATTAACCGTAATGGGTGGTGTTTAATTAGACATTATTTAATCAACATAATAAATCCCGACATTGGTAAAATGCCGGGATTTTCTGTTTTTTAACTAAAGAATCGTCATTTCGAGTGAAGTGAAACGAAGTCGAGAATCACGTAGTGCTCAGCGAAGCTAAATCTGTCTAAATAGATCTCTCCATTCCGCTGCGCTTCAGTCGAGATGACGATTAAGATTTAACGCCTTAGTTGTGTATCCACTAGCAAAGGAATATCATATTTTAAGATTTAGTTGCATATTTCATTTCTTCACAAGAATACACCGATCCCCTATTAGGTCTGTTAAATTATGAGGAAAACTGTTTAAACTGAAGGTTTTTGCTCCTTGCACCTAAAATAGAATGAATGGCCGCGCCACCTAAACCTGACAATAGCGAGCACCGAACGCAGAGAGGTAAAGTGAATGGCAGGACTATCGTTGCCTAAAGGCTTCTGCATGTGCTTTCCAAAAAAGCGGATAAATATTTCTGCTGAAAGAAGCACAATACCTGATTAACACATGCAGAGAGACCTTGTCATAAAGATCTCTCCACTGCGGTCGAGATGACGATTTTACTATATTAAGACTTTGCTGCGTACTTCACCTCTTCGTAAGGCTGTACCAATACCCATCCCTCGCCAAAAAACTCTAATTGGAAAGATTCGCCACTTCCTCTTCCGATGAAAGAACCGAAAGTCAAATTGGTTTTGATGTTTGGCGTTAAATTTTCCGACCAGGCTACCGTAGCATTCGGATCGGTGTATACCGGTTGGTTGCCCGTTACTCTTAATAAAATGGGTTCGCCATGTGTGGTTATGGCAATATAACCGCTGCCCGATAATTTAACCTGGAATAAACCACCACTCATCATGCCAGCAATGCTTTTTAACATCTTTATTTCATTTTTAATATTCTCTTCCAATGCCAAAACATCATTACCATTAACAAAAACTGACTCGTTTTGGAGTTTGATGATTATCACTTTCTTACCCTCGTCGGCCAGATATAATTTGCCCGTTCCTGTTGCGTGCATCAGTGAGGTGCCTTCACCAGATATGGCTTTTTTTAACAAACCGCCCAAACCTTTGCTCAATAGCCCTTCTCTTTTAAAATCGATGTTTCCGATATAAGCCACCATCGAACCAGCCTTTGCCAGGATTTTTTGATTTTTTAAGTTTACCTCCAGCATGGCCGGTTTTTCCAGTTCAAAAAAATCGTTTTCTGCCGGGTTTTCTGCTGATTCCTTTATGAGTTCGTTCAGCGTATACTCTTTTTGTGCCATAATAATTTTGTTTTCCGTTTTAAGATATCTGTTATTTAAATATTCCTGTAAACCATAAATTCTAAACTAGAAGTATAGTAAGTTAGTGGAGTTTTTTCCACAATTCTGGCTAAGCACATGACAAACTATATGGAGATGAGCACTTTAATTTCTTTTGATATCCTTGCGCTAAGATGCGACGCGGTAACTACGAATTGTTCCTGCGCTAAATGATCGCCTGCTTTTCCATGAATGTAGCAAGCCAGAATAGCGGCATCTGTTGCAGAATACCGTTGCGCCACAAAACCTGCAATAATCCCGGTTAAGATGTCGCCCATCCCCCCCTGTGCCATTGCCGGATGACCTGTTAGGTTGATCAGCACTTTCCCTGTTGGCAAACAAATAAAGATATATTGGTTTTTAAGTACGATAACGATTTTTAATCTTTTGGCTTTTTCTTTGGCCGACTGTACCCTGTCCCACCAGCTGTCGTGCTCACCGAATAAGCGATCGAACTCTTTTACATGAGGGGTTAAAATGGTATTTGGAACAAGTTTATCAATTAGATCCGGTCTTTCGCCCAAAATATTTAAGGCATCAGCATCAATCACTAAGGGTTGATTGGCTAAGATCAAACTTTCCAATAGCTTTTCATTTTCAGGATTTGTTCCCAAACCCGGTCCAATGGCTATAGCCTGGTATTTCTTTGGGTTTTCGATCCGCGTATATTCGTCTCTTGGCAGTGCCATTACTTCGGGT
The DNA here is from genome assembly GCF_005938645.2 of Pedobacter sp. KBS0701. Lineage (NCBI taxonomy): Bacteria > Pseudomonadati > Bacteroidota > Sphingobacteriia > Sphingobacteriales > Sphingobacteriaceae > Pedobacter > Pedobacter sp. KBS0701. Next base: position 6,231,048 of record NZ_CP042171.1, on the reverse strand, counting down.
AAGCTGGTATTTAAAGCTATTAATCCACTTTGTGGGATGCAGGCGGTAGTTAAACCCGCACCTGTATGTAAACAAGCCATTGAAGAGAGTAAAGCCGCCCCCATGGTATCGGTATTACCCGCTATAATCAATGCATGGCCATAAGTACCTTTATGACTGAATAACTTGCGTGGCTGTAGTTTTTTTTGAATATCGCTTTCATCTGTTAAATAAAAATCGGCTTCCTGTTTTTGGATAAATAGCTCATTGAGCTCAATTTCTACCACTTCAAATTTTTCAGTTGCAGCGGCAGATTCGGGAAAGAAAAAGTTAATCTTTGGACGTTGAAATGAGATCGTTTTATAGGCTTTTATGCCGTTATACACTTCAGGTAATTTTCCTTCAGAAAAAAAACCTGTAGGTACATCAACCGCATAAACCTTTTTATGTTGTTTATTAATAAACTGAACCAGTTCTTCATAGTCGCCTGTCAACGCTTTATCTAAGCCCGAACCTAAAATGGCATCGATCACTAAATCTGCTTTTAAGCTTTTCAGATCGGAAGGTTGGTTGATTACTACTTTTTTGCAGCGCGATTCGTCTATCCGTTGCAGGTTGATGGTAAAATCGTCGCTTTGCTTTTTACTAAAGTTAACAATGTAAACTTTAATGTTTTCATAACCGTTGGCCATTAACAAATGGGCAATCGCTAATCCATCGCCACCATTATTTCCCTTTCCACAAAAAATGGCCACACTTTTAGTGGCGTCAAACTCATCTCTCAAAAAGCACTGAACAAAAGCCCTGGCAGCCTTTTCCATTAGATCGATTGATGCAATGGGTTTGTTTGCAATGGTAAACTGATCGGCACTGCGCATTTGGGCAGAAGTAAGCAACGTTCGCATATAACTAAGGTAAGATTATAAGCTATAATGCGAAAGATTGAATTTTGTTTGTTTTTTTATCCATTAACGCAATTGCCATTATTGATTTAAGCATTTTTAACTACAGATGTTGACAGATAAAGACGGATTTTCATAGCCACATACATCCATTTCATTTCCTCTCATGCATCAGATTTAAAAATAATTTAAGGCAGCGGCTTTTAATTGTTATACCTTTTGCCAATCTTTAGCGTTTCCTATTGAATTAAATTAAATCTCAAAACAAATGAATCAAAAACCATCGAATGCATTCGTGGCTGCGGCCTGGATTGCATTAGGCATCGGAATGATCGGCTTTATTGTAGGCCTGTGGCGTTCTGATATGCTTCTCAACGAAAAAGGATATTATTTTACGGTATTGATGTTTGGCCTTTTTGCCGTAATCTCTTTACAAAAAGCTGTTCGCGATAAACTGGAAGGAATTCCCGTTACCGAAATTTATTATGGTCTTAGCTGGTTTTCTACACTGCTCACCATCACTTTGTTGGTAATCGGTTTGTGGAATGCCACTTTGTTACCCAGTGAAAAAGGGTTTTATGCCTTTGCCTTTTTACTCTCACTTTTCGGCGCCATTACGGTGCAGAAAAATACGAGAGATAGTCAGATCGTAAATAAAAATCGTGATTCGGAATAAGCATAAAAGCCAGTAAGATTAATTACTGGCTTTTTTAAGCTAACTAAATACCGGATTTATCAACTTTGCTTCAAAGTTCAGAAGTTCTCTTTTAGTAAGGAAATGTCGTTCATAAATTACTCCTCCGAAAAAACTCATCGCAAAAAATAAGTCCTTAAGCTCTTCATCAAAATAAAGATCTGCCCCAAAATACTTATAATCATGTTTTAAGTAATCTGCCAGGGCTGTTTTTGCCTCTTCGGTTATTAAACTGGCATACGCATCATCGTTAACGATTGCAATCAAATAATCCTTAAATTTCTGCTCTTCTTTTTTAACGACCACCATCTTTCTTTTGATCATTTCCTTGGATGCTGATGTATGCATAAATCTTGTTGCATTGGCCAGATCTAAATAAGCATTCTCTTGAACCGTGAATTCTTCAGCAACCTGCTTATATTTGATCGAAAGCGATTTAAATGTTGCTTCAGTTTGATTTTCTTTTGCCAAAAATCTGAAATATTCAAAAACCTTTACATCGAGCAGGGCCAATTGCCCATTTTTCTTGCTTATTTCACCCTTCAGATAATCGATCATTGCCCTACAATCTGCCAGCGAATACTTTTTGCCATCGTAATTAAATGTTTTAACATTAATCACCTGCGAATCTATATTATCTATCGTGGCCAGATCGGCTTCCAATGCCTTCAACTCATACATTACGCTTAAGTTGGTGTCATCAAAAAACTCTTCAACGCTCAATTCGGATGGAATAGTTGGCAGATCAAATGAATCTATATTAAATTGATGATAGGGATTTCTATAATCGAAATAACCATTAAAAATATCAGGATAAGAATTTTGATCATTTTCTTTCAAAAAATCAGTTTCGAAGTCACTCAACTGCTGTACCGATGGTTGCTCTCGGTAAACTGCGCGCTGGAATATCTGTGCTGTAAATTTTTCAGCAATTTTTTCCTGATCAACAAGTAGTGTGTTCGCCATATCATGGTATGGTTTTGCAACAGGAATTCCAAGGTCATTTAATCTTTTAACACGCTCATCGGTTTCAGGATGTGAGCTATATTGATTGGAAAAGGATATTTTTGATTTGTTAAAGCGGTTATAATAATCAATACTCACCTGCGGGAATCCATTTTCGAAAGGCAGTTTATTCCTTTGAGCCAAAAAATTCATTACTAAAATCTGTTGCGGAAAAATATTTGCCGAAATAACACAATCATCGATTTTTCTTTCGTAATAATTATAGATAATATCTACAGAACGGCTTGCGAGCTGCATGCGCAATAACGAATCAACGAGGGGTTTAGAACCTACAACTACTGCCGCAACTGCATCGGCATAAAATTCCATTTCGTGCGAAAGTTTGCTGTAACTCTCACTTAAAACCTGATATACACGCACTAGAATTTGTTGCATCAAACCAATTATCTTATCAGAAATCAGCACAAAAACACCAATATAAGAACTTGCATTCGCTATGCCCCGCGTTACTTTATCATAACTTTCATTTTCATAAAGCATATCGTAAATAATCTTATTAAATTGATATACATAAATACCTACCTTCATGCTCTTTTGCGAAAAGTGGCCAAACTCATGGGCCAATATTACACGTAGTTCATCAGCAGTGGTCGTATTAATCAGACCAAATCCGATTATCAGGTTTTTGCGCACGGGGAAAAACATGCTCCAAAAGTTCGAATCGTAAAAAACGGCAGCATTAACCTCATTCGATAGGTATACTTTTTTCGGGAAATCTGTTTGTACGCTTAAAACAATTTCATCAATCATTTTAAAGATATTAGGCTGATCGGGCCTGGTAATTTCCATTAAATGAGACCTGTCCACCTTATTGCTCTTAAACATAAACTTGACCAGAAAAAACAGGATCATAAAGCCAAAACCTATCAAACCGATGCCCAGAATAAAAGTAATAGAAGAGCTGATGTACTCCATGAGCATTATCCCTAAATAACAGGAAATTGCGGTTAGCGCCAATGTAAATATTATTAAAACTATATAGGTGGCAATGAATAAGGTAATCGCCTGTACAGACTTGGCTGCCATCTTCTTAAAATTTTCAGAAGGCCGGAGAGCGTTTTCGTGCATAAAGATATTGTTTGGTCATGCAAGATAACAAAACGGATAAATGCCCAAAAGCGCTTTAAAAAAAATTAACAATAAATTATTGCAGCAATTGCGAGCGACAGTGAAATGATTCGAAAATAATTACTACTTTAAACATCAGATACCGAGGCTAATAGTTTATCATTTTCGAGCAAATTTTATAAACCTGTTTAAATCTTATAAATCCTACCCATGGAACAAAAAGATGGCTTAAGGAAAACGCTTACCCCCTTTATGCTCTGGGGGCTTGGCGTGGGTTATGTAATTTCGGGAATGTATTTCGGCTGGAATTTGGGTCTCGAAAAAGGTGGCACCCTGGGTATGGCCATTGCTACGGTTGCCATCATGGTGATGTATATTACCTTTAGTTTCAGTTATGCCGAACTGGCCTGCGCCATACCAAAAGCTGGCGGTGTTTTCGATTATGCCAATACTGCGCTGGGTAAAAACCTCGGTTTTATTGCGGGTATTGCCCAAATGGTCGAATTTATATTTGCCCCGCCTGCCATTGCATTTGCCATTGGTGCTTATTTTAATGCATTTTTCCCGCAGGTACACATTCTTACGAGTGCAATTGCGGTGTATTTCATTTTTACAGCTTTAAATGTTTATGGTGTAAAGGCTGCAGCTTCATTCGAAGTCATTATTACCATTTTGGCTGTTGGAGAACTGTTGCTGTTTTCAGGCATTACCTTAGCCAAATTTCATCCTGGAAACCTGGTGCATAACAACTTTCCTAATGGCTGGAGCGGTGTTTTCGCAGCAATCCCTTTTGCCATCTGGTTTTTCCTCGGTATCGAAGGTGTTGCCAATGTAGCCGAGGAAACCAAGAACCCACAACGCGATATCAGCAAAGGTTTTGGCTGGGGCATATTTACGCTGGTTGTATTATGTGTACTGGTTTTTATCTCAACCATTGGCATTGATGGCTGGGAAACCATTGTATATAAAAACGGAAAATCGGGCGAAACCTCTGATTCACCTTTGCCACTTGCCCTTTCGATGATAACCGGCGATAATCATTTAATGTACCACTTACTGATTACGGTTGGTTTATTTGGACTGGTAGCCTCCTTTCATGGTTTAGTTTTAGCAGCGGGCAGGTCTACTTATGAAATGGGCAGGGTAAAAAGTATCCCTGCAATATTGGGAAAAATCTCACCAAAATTTCAAACGCCGGCGAATGCATTGATCGGTAATATGGTAATTGGCATCATCGCTCTTTTATCTGGTAAAACTGCCGAGATTATTATCATTTCGGTATTTGGCGCATTGACATTGTATATCATTTCGATGATTTCGGTAATGGTGCTCAGAAAAAACAGTCCGGAAATGGCGAGGCCTTTTAAAACACCGGTTTATCCATTATTTCCCATCATTGCATTGATCATTTCCTGTGTTTCTTTTATCGCAATGCTGATTTATAATCTTAAATTGGGTTTAATTTATTCGGGCATTGTTTTAGGCATATTTCTTCTATATAAAATCTTTAAAAAGGCAGATTAATGAGTACTAGCAAAGAGATTCTGGATTACGTAAAACATCATCCTTCTGGAAAAGTAAAACTAGCTGTTGCTGATATCGACGGCATTCTCAGAGGGAAATATGTCGCTGCTGAAAAGTTTACTTCACTGGTTGAAGGCAGACTGGCTTTCTGCGATGTTACTTTCGGCTGGGATGCAGGTGATCTGGCTTACGAAAATGGAAAATATACGGGTTGGCATACCGGTTACCCGGATGCTCAGGTGAAAATCGACCTAAACACCTTTCGAAAAATCCCATGGGAAAATGAGGTGCCATTCTTTTTGGGAGATTTTATTGATGACCAGGATCGACCAAATTTTGTTTGCCCGAGGCAGCTGCTAAAAAAACTGATCACTGAATGTAAAAATGAAGGCTTCTCACCACTTTTTGCTCAGGAATTTGAATGGTTCAATTTTTCGGAAACGCCAGAAACCGCCCATGAGAAAGGTTTTACCAACTTAAAACCCTTAAGTCCGGGCATGTTTGGCTATTCCATTTTAAGGAGCACTTACCGGAATGCATTTATGAGCGACCTGTTCGAACTGCTGAATAAATTCGACATCCCTATTGAAGGCTTGCATACCGAAACCGGACCAGGGGTTTACGAAGCTGCCATCAAATATGCTCCGGCTTTACAAGCTGCCGATCAAGCAATTTTATTTAAAACAGCCGTAAAGGAAATTGCCTACAAACATGGGATCCTGGCCACTTTTATGGCTAAAATAAGCGAAAACTTACCTGGTTGCAGCGGACATGTGCATCAAAGCTTATGGGACAGCAACAACAAAACCAATCTCTTTTACGAGGAAAAAGATCCGGATAAAATGAGCGAAACGATGAAAAGTTATATCGCTGGTCAGCTGTATTGTCTACCGCACCTTTTGCCAATGATTGCCCCTACCATAAACAGTTATAAACGTTTGGTTGAGGGCGCATGGGCACCAACCACCGTAACCTGGGGAATCGACAACCGCACTACGGCATTGCGCGCATTGCCTGGAAGTAAAAAAGCTTCACGTTTAGAAACACGAATAGTAGGATCTGATACCAATCCATATTTGGCACTTTCTGCCTGTTTAGCCGCCGGAATGTATGGTGTTAAAAACAAACTCAAACTGGAACAACATGCTACCAAAGGGAATGGATATACCGATTTATCAAATGGTATATTATCCCGTAATTTATTCGAGGCTACACAAAAAATGAAAAATTCAGATCTGGCCAAAACATTATTGGGAGAAAATTTCGTTGATCATTTTACGATGACACGGGAATGGGAATGTAAGCAATACGCCAAAGTGGTAACCGATTGGGAGTTAAAAAGGTATTTAGAAATTATTTAGCCGAGTCGTCATTCCCAACCTGATTGGGAATCCTAATGCCTTAGGGGTATATTTTTTAACATCCAGCCTTAGATGGACTTAGGTGACTTAGGTGGTAAAATAAAACAAGCTAAAATGTTAACCACCTAAGTCACCTTAAACACCGTAGTTAATCGCTGACTGTTAGGTTTAATAATATAGCCTCAGATGGTAAAATAAATTAAAAAGAACAGGTCTTAAATACCTAAAATAGTAAAATAGAATATCATGATATTTGATAAAATCCATCAGTTTAATTTCCCCACAACCATCCGTTTTGGTGCAGGTGCCGTAAAAGAATTACCAGCTTATTTAAGCAAAAATCAATTAAAAGCCCCATTAATTGTTACCGATCCAACCATTGCCCAACTTCCGTTTTTTAAAAAAATTGTAGAAGATTTAAAGTCAAAAAATATTTCTGTTGAGGTTTTTAGCGACATACACAAAAACCCGGTAAAAAGCGATGTTTACAAAGGTACCGATGCCTGGGATGCTACCCATCGCGATAGCATTATTGGTATTGGCGGTGGCGCAGCTTTGGATGTTGCCCGTGCCATTGTACTGCGTGTTAACCACCGCGAAGATTTATTTAAATATGATGATTTAATCGGTGGAGATGTTTACGTAACCAACGATGTCCCCCATTTTATTACCATCCCAACCACATCAGGTACGGGAAGTGAGGTGGGCCGCAGCGCCATTATTGCCGATGATGAAACCCACCAGAAGAAAATCCTTTTCTCGCCTAAATTAATGGCGCAGATCGTTTTTGCAGATCCGGAGTTGACGATGGATTTACCACCTTTTATCACGGCAGCAACAGGGATGGATGCCCTAACACACAATATGGAAGCTTATCTGGCCAAAAACTTCCATCCTATGTGCGATGGAATTGCCTTAGAAGGTCTTTCGTTGATTAAAGACTCATTGGAACGCGCTACCAATAAGCCCGATTTAGAAAGCCGTAGCAAAATGTTAATGGCTTCCATGATGGGCGCCATCGCCTTTCAGAAGGGTTTAGGTGTCGTCCACTCGTTGGCGCATCCTCTTTCTTCTCTTTTAGATACCCACCATGGTCTGGCAAATGCCGTGAATATTCCTTATGGAATGCAATTCAACATTGTGGGATTTGAAGACCGGTTTAAAAAAATTGCCCGAACACTCGGGCTTAAAGAGGAAAATGGAGAAGCTGTTGTAAAATATCTGTTCGATTTAAATACGAAAGTAAATATTCCGCATAAATTGAGTGATATTGGCGTTAAAAGTGAACACATTGAAATACTTGCCGATTTAGCATTTGCAGATTTCGCACATCCAAACAATCCTAAACCGGTAAGCAGAGCAGATTTTAAACAATTGTATTTAAGTGCTCTTTAAAGTGATCATTAACCACAGATAAAAAGGATGAACACAGATAAAAGGTGGTATTACTTAAATAAAAAATCACAATCCAAATCTGTGTTTATCTGTGAAAATCTGTGGCAAAAACATAATAGACTATGCCTGATAAAATAACTATTGGTGTTACCGATTGCAGCAAGTATACCATTTACCGCGACTGGGCATTATATTACCATAAAAATGTAGAAGTAATCCAGCTCGGATACAAGCTTAACAATTTCGACGAGATCAAAAAATGCGATGGCATCGTTTTAACTGGTGGTGAAGACGTGCATCCGAGATTTTATAATCAGCCCGAATATTATCCTTATTGCTACGAGGATGATATCGATGAAAAACGTGATGAGTTCGAATTTAAAGTTTTAACCTATACCGAAGCTCATTCAATCCCGATTTTAGGTATATGCCGCGGCATGCAGGTTGGAAATGTGTTTTTTGGTGGCACCCTAATCCCCGACATCGCAACCTGGGGAAAATTCGATCATTCTAAAATGCACGATAAATCAGACCGCTACCACGAAATTTTGGTAAATCCATCTTCATGGCTCAATCAGATTGTAAATACCGATAAAGGATTGGTAAATAGCAACCACCATCAAAGCACCGATAAAACTGGAAAAGGGCTTGTGGTGAGCGCAATTTCTCCTGATGGGGTTACCGAAGCCATGGAACGATTGGAACCGGAAGGAAAATCATTTTTGTTATTTGTACAATGGCATCCCGAGCGGTTGCAAGATCAGCACAGTCCATTTAGCAAAAACATACACGAGGCTTTTATTCATGCGATAAACTTAAATATTAACCACAGATAAAAAGGATAAATACAGATCCTAATGATTATTACATTTAAAATCTGTGTTTATCTGTGAAAATCTGTGGCAAAACAAAGAATATGCAAATCATCAACCCAGCAACAGAAGAAATCATTACCAGTTTGGAGGAGGATAATTCATCCACGCTTCATCTAAAATTTGACGCTTTAAAACAAGCGCAGCCGCTATGGGCAAATAAAACCCTTCAGGAAAGGATTTTAGTGATCGCTAAGTTCAGTGGTTTATTGGAAACTGAGATAGAAGAACTGGCCTCGGTATTAACCAGCGAAGTAGGCAAACCTTTACAACAATCGCGTAATGAAATTAATAGTGCAAGAGCCCGTATTAAATGGATGCTTAATAATGCTGAAAAATATTTAAGTGATGAGGTGATGGTTGATGAACCAGGTTTGAAAGAAATCATTAAATACGAGCCGCTGGGTGTCGTATGTAACATTTCGGCGTGGAATTATCCTTACCTGGTTGGCGTAAATGTTTTTATCCCTGCACTTTTAAGTGGTAATGCAGTGATGTACAAACCATCAGAATATGCCACTTTAACCGGGTTACAGATCGAAAAACTGTTGAAGAAAGCAGGTGTACCTGATGATATTTTCCAGATCGCCATCGGTGCGAAAGAAACAGGCGCAGCTTTATTAGAAATGAACTTAGATGGTTATTTTTTTACAGGATCATATAAAACAGGGAAATTCATCTACGAAAAAGTAGCTTCAAAAATGGTTCCCTGTCAGTTGGAGTTAGGTGGAAAAGATCCTTTATATATTGCTGATGACGTGGCCGATGTAGCCGCTGCAGCGGTTGGTACAGCTGATGGCGCTTTTTACAATAACGGACAAAGTTGTTGTTCCGTTGAGCGCATTTATGTGCATGAGAAAAATTACGACGATTATTTGAATGCCTTCCTTACCGAGGTTAAAAGCTGGAAAAGTGGTTCACCTACAGCCGACGGCACTTATATTGGACCCTTAACGAGGAAAGAACAAATAGCGGTATTAAAAACTCAGGTTGAAGATGCTTTAAATAAAGGTGCAAAATTGTTAACCGGAGGCAAAGCCCTTGTAGGAAAAGGCTATTATTTTGAGCCTACCGTACTTACTGATGTAACAAATGATATGCTGGTGATGCAGGAAGAAAGTTTCGGCCCAATTATCGGAATTATGAAAGTGAAAGATGATGCCCAGGCATTAAACATGATGCGAGATACTGATTACGGCCTAACCGCTTCAGTTTACACAGCCGATCAGGCAAGAGCCGAAAAAATACTGTCTCAGCTTGATGCCGGTTCGGGTTATTGGAACTGTTGCGACCGGGTGAGTGCTGCTTTACCTTGGAGCGGAAGAAAATATTCGGGTATCGGTGCTACTTTATCCCACCAGGGATTAAGGGCTTTTACCAAACCAAAAGGTTATCATTTAAGGGATTAAATATGGGAAACGATAGAGATAATAACCTTATCGAAGGCGAAATAGCCGATTATTTATTAACAGATACCGGAATACTGATTGCGTACAGCAAAAATATTTTACGTACCGTAGAAAATATTTCGGCCAATGTTGCGCTGGTGAAAAAAATCACCGATAACAAGAAAGTTCCGTTGTTAATTTATTTGAAAAATTCGCCGGTTCCGGATAAAGAAACAAGAAAATTTTCGACTCAGCAGCTGCCCCAAATTTATACCGCAATGGCCATGGTTTCGAAACCGGGTTTGGCACAATTAATTATGAAAATACTTTTTAAGTTTCAAAACCCGCCTATACCGATGAAATCATTTACAGATGATAAGAAAGCGATGGAATGGTTGACGCAGTTTTTGTAATTTGAATCAAAAAGATATTATCCTCAGTTTAAATTATTGCGTGAAACCGATATAAGTGACAGTTTTTTCATCAATCATGGACTGTGAGGAATCGTCATGCTGAATTTATTTTACAAGTAGAAGTTAGTGTTTTCAATTGTTTTGTAGCTACTGCGTGATCAGCATCTTTCCTGCTAATAGCAAGCTTTGATATCTTAAAGACTATACTTTGGAGATAAATGTTGATTTTTTTCGCTCTATGCCGCGGTGGCATGGTACTTTGGAGCGCCAAAGTACCCAAAGCGCTTTGTCATCCGATGGCTATCGGATCCAGCAATGGGCCCTTTACACAATCTCATGCACATCAAAAAAACAGAGGCACTTTGTTTTGTGTTCAATGCTTTTTTGAGCTTAAATTCAGTGATTACGAACACAAAACCACTGCGTTTCAGGTTTGTTCGTGCCAATTGTAGTGAACTACTCCTGTTTTTTTGATTCTCCTGGCCCTTGGGATTGACGGCGTTCTTCGGTACAACTTGTAATTTATTAAAGCAAGCCAGCAAAACGCATAAAAAATCCAAACCAAAAGATGTGTCCATACGATAGGCCTGCGTGGGAATGACGGACGTTTTATAGGAATTCCATCATTGATAGGTATAATTTATTACATAAAAGGTAATATGAATGACAGCAGTTAATCTATACGTAAAAATTCGCTCGAGTTACCGTCCTTTCGAGCGGAGTGCAACGTAGCCGGGAACCACGATTGCTCAACGAAGCTAAATCTGCCAAGATAGATCTCTCCATTTCGCTGCGCTACAGTCGAGATGACGATCGATTTTTTTAAATCCGTCTATTGGTAATGCAAGAAGAATATGATACAGATAGATTTGTTGTTAGGTAGTAACTCCATTAGTCTTCGACTACGCTCAGATTGACAAATCTCTGGCTTATCAATCCCTAACTTTTTGCTCTTCGTGCTTTCTCTGTGACCTCTTTGTGGTTAAAAAAGTACGGAAACAAATATCACCCATTAAATCTTTTTTAATAAATTGCGGATTATACTTATCCGGCTAAACCGTTTTAATTATTTTAATGAAAAAATTATTCCTGATTATCTCCTGCTGTTTTTTTACAGCCAATACTTTCGCTCAATCTATTGTTACAGAAACTGAAATCGGCGACTCAGAAGGTGCTGTTGTACAAACACCAATTGCCATTATTCCAGAGCCAGTTTCATTGGTAAAAAAAGCCGGAAGCTTTACCTTACCCGAAAATGTAATTCTACAGGCGGTTAAAAGCGCAGAGTTAAAGCAATCCATTACTTATTTGTCTGACCGGATTACCACAGCAACAGGTAAATTTGTAAGCACCGTAAGCAATTCGACCCATCCTACTATCAAATTGATTTTAAACGCCCAGGAAGATGCACAATTGGGTAAAGAAGGTTACAAATTAAATGTTAATCCTACCCAAGTTGTCATCACCGCAAACCAGCCAGCTGGTATTTTTTATGGTGTACAATCTTTACTTCAGCTTTTTCCTGCCGAGATAGAGAGCAAAGAACTGGTGAAGGATGTGAAATGGAAAGCTCCTTGTGTTGATGTGGTAGATTATCCAAAATTAGGCTGGAGAGGTTTAATGTTCGACGTGGCCCGTCACTTTTTCACCAAACAGGAAGTAAAACAGTTTATCGATGACATGGTTCGCTATAAATTTAACTTACTGCATTTGCACTTAGCGGACGATGAAGGCTGGAGGATCGAAATTAAAGGCTTGCCTAAATTAACTGAAGTTGGTGCCTGGAGCGTTAAAAAAACCGGAACTTTTGGTGATTTTACCCCACCAACCCCTGATGAACCCCGTACCTATGGTGGTTTTTATACACAGGAAGATATTAAAGAATTGGTACAATATGCACAAGAACGTTTCGTGAACATTTTACCCGAAATTGATGTCCCAGGGCATAGTTTAGCCATTATCGCTTCTTATCCAGAATTATCATGTACGCCAGATGCCGTGAATTATAAAGTCCGTTCGGGCGAAAAAATTATGGATTGGAGCCGTGGTGCACCACCAACAGCCTTAGTTGATAATACCCTTTGCCCTGCAAACGAAAAAGTTTATGTCTTTTTAGACTCGGTACTGACGCAAGTAGCCAAACTTTTCCCTTTCGAATATATCCACATGGGTGGTGATGAAGCCCCTCATAATTTCTGGGAAAAGAACGATCAGGTTAAAGCTTTAATGCTTCGCGAAGGCTTAAAAACCATTCCACAGGTTCAGGCGTACTTCGAAAAACGTGTAGAACAGATTGTGATTTCGAAAGGCAAAAAATTTATGGGCTGGGACGAAATCCTTGAAGGTGGCGTATCGCCTACAGCGGCCGTAATGAGTTGGAGGGGAATGAAATATGGCATTCAGGCGGCTAACGATAAGCACAATGTGGTAATGAGTCCAACTGATTTTGCCTATTTGGATTATATGCAAGCGGATCCTATTACCGAACCAAAGGTTTATGCCTCTTTAAGATTAAACAAAGCTTATCAGTTTAACCCGGTTCCGGCTGGCGTAAATGCACAGTATGTTATTGGCGCACAAGCCAACCTTTGGACAGAACAGATTTTCACTTTCCGCCAGGTTGAATATATGGTTTATCCACGTGCATTTGCCATTGCCGAATCAATATGGAGTCCGATTGAAAAGAAAAACTGGACAAATTTTATTGATCGTACACAACAGCATTTCAAAAGATTAGATTTTGCAGAGATTAAATACTCACCTGCCATTTACGATCCGATTTTTACGGTAAAACGCAGCGCAGATAAACAACTGATGATAGAATTGACCACGGAAATAGATGGATTGGACATTTACTACAGTTTTGACAACTCTACGCCCGATCGCTTCTACCCGAAATATACAGCCGCGTTACAGGTACCTAAAGATGCCAGCATGTTGCGCGTAATTACCTATCGTGGTAAGCAGCCTATCGGAAGATTGATCAGCATGCCTGTTGCAGATTTACAAAAAAGGGCACGTTAACCAATCAGCATTAAGATTCCCGCTTTCGCGGGAAAGACGAAATACCTACCATGGGAAAAGAAATAGAGCGCAAGTTTTTAATAGATCAGCCAAAGTGGGATAACCTGGATAAACCGGAAGGAAAACTTTTCAGGCAGGGTTATTTACTCACTGATAAAGATAAAACCATACGCGTAAGGACAACAGAAACTAAAGGTTTTTTAACCATAAAAGGTCAAACCATTGGCGCCACACGGTTAGAATATGAATATGAAATCCCAGTTGATGAAGCCACGGAATTATTAGACAATTTTGCTGTTTCTGAACTTTCTAAAATACGCTATGAAATTACATTTAACGGCAAACTTTGGGAAGTGGATGTATTTTTAGGTGACAATAAAGGATTAATTGTTGCAGAAATTGAACTGGGAAGCGAAGATGAAACTTTCGATTTGCCTGATTGGATAGGTAAAGAAGTAACCGAAGAAGAAAAATATTATAACTCCAATTTAACGGTTAAGCCTTTTAAAGATTGGAATTAGATTTACATAAAGAGACCTTATAGGTTTTGAAAACCTATAAGGTCTAAATTGTTCTATTTAGCCACGGGCGTTGCCGCAGCTGGTTTAATAATACCTTTCAACTCCACATCAAATACCAACGGGGTAAATGGATTAATTGGCCCGCCACCATTTTCACCGAAGCCTAATTTCGATGGCAAAATCATTTTAATCTTACCGCCTACCCCGATCAGCTGAATGCCCTGAATAACGCCCTGTGGCAATTGACCCAATGGTAAACTGCGTGGAACATATTGTACGCTTTCTGAGAAAATTCCAGCCTCCTTCGCGATTTTAGCATCAGAAGTATCAAAAACATTTAATGTTCCGTTCGATTTTTTATTGGTAAACTGACCAGTATAGTCCATTAATACCGTATCTGTTAAAGCTGCCCTTTCAGAATTTCCTGGTGCAGAAATTACATACTGCAGGCCAGATGGCGCAGTAGTTACTTTCAGATTATTCTCTTCAACGTATTTGGCTATTTTAGCAGGTTCTACCGTTTTGTTTTTCTCGTTTAACGCTTTGTATTCAGCTTCAAAAAAAAGTCTTTTCTTTGCCTCAAAAATAGAATCGGGATCTTTCCCTTTGTGTAAAACCTTCTCAATTTTAATGGTAAAGGAGGCAATATTCGATTTTAATCCTTTTGGTTTCGGCTGTCCTGAATATTTCTCCATCGAATCGAGGTTCAATTTAAAAACGGCGCTATCTCCTTCACCAAGTAGTTTCAATCCAGAGGCTAAATCGCCTTTAAACATCGATTTGCTAATGGCAAAAAAAGCAGGACGTTCATTATCGTAGGTATTTACCATTACCGAGTCGGGATTGGTATTGGTTTCTACTGTTTGAACGCCGTTTAATTTTACATAATCGCCATCCTGAATTTTTGGCTTACCTTCACTTTTATAGATCTTGTAAGTCATATCTCCTTCACCCTTTTCGAATTTGTTACAGGCACATAGTCCCGATGCTGCTGCCAAGAGAATAATTATTCCTTTTTTCATTTAATATATTAATTAAAAAATTAACCTTTAGTCCAATTTTTGGATGACTGGCTATTTTATCAGATCATACAAAGATAGGCTATAATAAGTTTTTACGAATCTTTGTAAAGTTTTATTTCTTGGTTTTGCGTCAAAAAAATCAGACAAAAAAAATCCTGCCTAACTGAATAAGCAGGATTTAAAATTATATTTTAAGAAATTACTTCTTAACCGGAGTAGCCGCTACCGGAGCTGAAGTTGCCGGAGCTGGTTTTCCTTTTATGATATCTTTAATTTCTAAATCGAAAGCAATCGGGCTGAAAGGCATAATACCAACCTGTGGTGCACCTTGCTCGCCGTAACCTAGGTTAGAAGGGATAATTACTTTAATTTTACCACCTTTACCAATTAACTGTAAAGCTTCAGTAAATCCTGGGATAGTACCACCAACCGGCATTTTTTGAGGGCCATAAGGTTTACCTGGTTTAAATTCGTTTTCTGCTTTAGCCAGTTTCTCATCACTTGTATCGAAAATTTTGTATTTACCATCTTTACCTTTTTTAGTTACTCTACCAGTATACTCAATTAGTACGGTATCGCCTAAAGCTGCTTTTTCTGCACTTCCAGCGTTTTCGATAATGTAGTGTAAACCACTTGCAGTAGTTTTGGTTGCCAGTTTAGTATCATCTAAATAAGCTTTTAACTTAGCAGGTTCAGCAGCTTTCTTTTTTTCTGAAGTAGCTTTATAGTCAGCCTGGAAAAATTCCTGAGCTCTCTTGTTAAAAGTAGAGTCAGCTTCGCCAGTTTTTTTCTTGAATACTTTCTCGATTTTCACCGTGAAAGTGATGTATTTATCATTTTTGAATTGCTCTGGTTTAGGTTGTTTACTATGAAATGCCATAGTATCCAGGTTTACTTTAAACGTAGCGCTATCGCCTTCTCCAAACAATGTTAAAACATCGTTCATATCACCAGCATACATTTTTTTCTGTGCAGGAAATACTGCAGGTGTTTCGCTATCGAAAGTGTTTGATAAAACTGAATCTTTATCGTTTTTCTGAATAAAATTCATTTTAACAATATCGCCTTCTTTAATTTTTTCGTTACCTGCCGAGTGGTGAATGGTATATAGTAAGCCACCAGCTCCCTTTTTCTCTTGTTTACATGCTGCTAAACCTAAAGTGGCTGCTGCTAGAATAATAATTCCCTTTTTCATTTATTAATTTGACTTTTTTAAATTTTTATTGTTGTATTTCTTTTTTCTAAGCTATCAATTGTTCTTTATATTCTGCTAATATCGATTTAAATTCATTTACTACATCAGCTAAAGGTTTTTCTGCTGCACCACCAGCCGCATTTCTGTGACCACCACCATTGAAATATTTTTTACAGATTTCGTTAGCCGGGAAATCGCCTGTAGACCTAACAGATAATTTAACCTTATCAGTACGTTCTATAATTAACGCGGCCAAACGGATACCATTGATGGAAAGGGCATAGTTTACTACTCCTTCTGTGTCGCCGGTAATGCTGTGGTACTGCGCCAATTCTTCTTTAGTAACCGAAATGATGGCTGTGTTGTAATCTCTTAAAACTTCTAGTTTATTAGATAGACAATAGCCTAAAAAGCGCAGTCGGTTTTCGCTCGAGTTATCGTATACCAACTCGTGGATTTTCGATTGGTCGGCCCCTAAATCGATCAGATTTGCAGCAATACGGTATACTTCCGAGGTTGCTGATGAGAAGCGAAAAGATCCCGAATCGGTCATTATACCCGTGTAAAGGCAAGAAGCTACATCTTTATTGATCAGCTCGCCATCCTGTAACTGATTTACAATAAAATCATAAACCAATTGCGCAGCAGCACATGCATTGATATCCCAATGACGGTAATCGTCAAAATCCTCTGGCTCCAGGTGATGATCGATCATGATCTTTTTAGCACCTGCAGCCCTAACCAATTCGCCTAATTCGTTAATGCGGCTTAGGGTATTAAAATCAAGGCAAAATATGAGCGATGCTTCATCAACCAATTTTGCCGCCCTTTCTTGTGCTTCCGTAAAAATAATTACATCGCTATTATTTGGCATCCAATGCAAAAAAGTAGGATAATCGGTTGGGGTGATTACCTTAACATGGTGGCCTTTTTGAATCAAATATCCATATAAACCCAGAGATGACCCCATTGCATCGCCATCGGGTTTGTGATGCGTAGTGATCACAATTCGTTGTGGCGTAGCCAATAATGTTTTTAATTCGGTTAATGTAAGCATATATTTTTTGCGCTGCAAAGCTAAGTAAATTTAGATTAGGATTGATTAGGATTTAAAGATTTTAGAATGAGCAGGATTATAGTTTAAAAAATATTAAATATAAGCATAGTAAGATTAGCTACAAAACAAGGTTAATTGGCTATTTTAATCCCTATCATCATTCATTCGCAACTGAAAAACAAGTTGTATTGATTATTCATCAATTAAAACGTATTTTTGCAGAAAATTGATATCAAAAGCACAATGAGCACTAACAGAACTTTTACCATGATCAAGCCTGATGCAGTAGCAAACGGCCATATCGGATCAATCATTAACGACATTACTAATGCTGGTTTCAAAATTATTGCATTAAAATATACTAAACTTACAGACGAAACTGCTGGTCAGTTCTATGCTGTTCACGCTGAGCGTCCTTTTTACAAAGATTTAGTAAGCTTTATGTCCTCAGGACCTATTGTTGCTGCTATTTTAGAAAAAGACAACGCGATTGAAGATTTCAGAAAATTGATTGGTGCTACTAACCCAGCTGAGGCTGCAGAAGGTACCATCCGTCAGAAATATGCAAAATCAATCGATGCAAATGCAGTTCACGGTTCAGATTCTGATGAAAATGCAGAAATTGAAGGTAACTTCTTCTTCAAAGCAGACGAACGTTTCTAGTTCCCAACACAAAAAAATTACAATAAAACCCCGAATATTCGGGGTTTTATTGTTTTATCTATTTTGTATCTTTCGGCCTTAAAATATAATCCAGCATTTTAATCCTGTTGGAATTAATTACATAAAATAATCAATGAAGAGATTTTTTTTAGCGATATGTCTATCCGGTATCGCTGTTGCATCTTATGCACAAACCAAAACAACAGCAAAGAAACCTGTTGCCAAAAAACCGACTGCAGCCTCAGGTAAAACATCACCCCTTACAACGGGTTTAAAATCTACTTTAGATTCTACCAGTTATGCCTTCGGTACTTCTATAGGTGCAGGCTTGAAAACAACCGGCCTTTCTACCTTAAATTACGAAGTATTGTTAAAAGGACTAAAAGATGCATTTACAGGTGGCAAGGTTATTTTAACCCAACAGCAGGCACAACAATGTATTAATGAGGCTTTAGCAAAGGCATCTGCGGTAAAAAACAAAGCTGAAGAAGCAGCAAATAAAATTAAATACGCACCAATTATGAAAGAAGGACAAGATTTCTTAGAACAGAACAAAAAACGTGCAGGTGTACAAACAACTGCAAGTGGTTTACAATACGAAGTTTTAACGGCAGGTACTGGTGTTAAACCACAGGCAACGGATTCGGTGCTGGTACACTACAAAGGAACGTTATTAAATGGCAAACAATTTGACAGCTCTTACGACAGAGGCGAGCCGATTTCTTTTCCGCTAAACCGTGTGATTCCAGGCTGGACAGAAGGTGTACAATTAATGCCTGCAGGTTCAAAATACAAATTTTTTATCCCTTACAACCTGGCTTATGGTGAACGCGGTGCAGGACAGGATATTCCGCCTTACAGCACTTTAATCTTCGAAGTTGAGCTGTTAAAGGTTAACGGAAAATAAAAACTCTATTCGTCATTTCGAGCGAAGTGCAACGAAGTCGGGAATGACGATTTTCTTTTAGAATAATCCTTTAATGTGCAGTCAGATGTTACCATCTGACTGTTTTTTTATTGAATAATCCTATCAAAAAAGTGATGAATACTGCGTCAGATGATAAAATCTGACACCACTAAACAGGAATTTCTTTTAGAATCGAGCTAAATAAACCCACAATTAAAACTTTCTTGAATATTCGATGTTAGCTATTACAAATTAACATAAATATGAAAAAAGCATTCCCTTTAGCACTGATCGCATTTTTATGCACTACCTTAAGTAGTTGTGAACTAGTAGAAGGTATATTTAAAGCCGGCGTTTGGGTAGGCGTAATTGTAGTTGTAGTAGTGGTTGCGCTGGTGATCTGGATTTTGGCAAAGATATTTGGCGGAGGAAGAAGTTAGTTTAGTCTTGAGTCCGAAATCTACAGCCTTTAGTCGGGATTATCATCCCTGGTAAAATATAAAGGGCGTAAGTTTTAACTTTTGCCCTTTTATTATGCCTTATAAAAACACCATTTCGGTAATCACCTCGCTGCCTGCGTGTTCATTTAACTTCTGGATTATTCCTTGTCGCACCATAATCAGTTCATTTTTGATCACAGACGATTCTATTCTTAAGAACAATTTCTTATCGTGAATATAAATCTGTTTGGTTCGGTTGGCAATTGCAGTCCCCATAATCTCCGGCCAGATAGACAAGATTGAAGTTTCATCAAACTTACGGCGCAAACGATACACATCCAGCATTTTGCTGATGGCATCTTTTACGGTAACATCATTGGGTTTACGCATTTTGTATCGCTCCGTTATCTACTTCGAACAAAGTTACATCAACTTCTATTTTTTCAAAAATTGATTTTACTCTTTCTCTTCCTGTATCTGTAATAAATATCTGCCCAAAATCATGGTGGGAAACCATTTGCATTAGTTTTTGAACACGGTTATCATCTAACTTATCAAAAATATCATCCAGCAAAAGCAAGGGCTTAAACCCTTTGTTTTTAGCGAGATAAGCGTATTGTGCAAGTTTTAAGGCAATTAAAAAAGACTTCTGTTGTCCTTGCGAGCCAAACTTTTTTAAAGGCATTCCGCTGATGATAAAAGCCAGCTCATCTTTATGGATACCAGTTGTGGTACGCTCCAGCACACGGTCTTTTTCTACAGATTTTTTCAATAGCTCCTCAAAGGTCGCATCATTCAATTGCGATTGATAATTCAACTCAACGATTTCCTTATTTTCGGTAAGGTAGGTATAATATTGGTTAAACAATGGAATAAACTGATCCATAAAAGCTTTTCGGATGGAGAATATCTTATTGCCGGCAATAACCAATTGTTCATCCAAAATTTCAAGCAATGTTGGATCGTATTTTCGGGTTATGGCGATCTGCTTTAGCAAAGCATTCCGGTTTAGCAAAATACGGTTATAGGTAATCAGCTGATCGAGGTAATGCGCATCGGTTTGCGAAATCACATTATCGATAAACTTTCTTCGCTCTTCACTGCCTTCCATAATCAGGTTTACATCATAGGGAGAAACCATCACTACCGGGAAAAGTCCGATGTGATCGGCCAGTTTATCGTATTCCTTTTTATTGCGCTTGAATTGCTTTTTCTGATTGCGTTTTACGCCGCAGGAAATTTTTTCGTTTTTTTCGTTGCGGTCAAAATCGCCCTGGATCATAAAAACCTCTTCATTGGTTTTGATCTGCTGGCTATCAATGGGATTAAAGTAACTTTTACATAGACACAGGTAGTGAATCGCATCAAGCATGTTCGTTTTGCCAGAGCCATTATTACCGGTAAAAACATTTACCGTTTCCGAGAAATGGAGATCTGCATCGGTATAGTTCTTAAAATTTAGAAGGGTAATATTTTTTAACCACATAAATATGTCACAAATTTACCCTTTTTTAGCCTCTTAACATTCATTGTTTAAAATAAACGTTAATAACATTTAAAAAAACTGTACTTTCATCGCAAGGAAAAATAAATGGTTGCACAAAAAATGTTAGAAGGGAATGTTCTATGGTCTTATGATCACGAACTGACCAATGATAAAAATTCGAACTGGATTAAAAAAATCGCAGGTTTATTTTCGTTTTTAAAACCAGTTCACAATCACGAGGGCGATATCTTGTTGGCTTCCAACGGTCTTTTTATTACCGGAGATGAACAATTGGAACTTCCATTATCACATATAGAAGAGGTTTATATGGGCTTCGATGATTTATTCCCAGCTTCATCCGCAAAAAACTTCGGTGCATTCTGGCAGCCCATTAGAATTAGATCGACCCTGAGCCGATCGGAAAGTCAAACGGTATACCTGGTCATTAACCACACAGGTATTTTTAGCGATAACCAAACCTGGTTTAATACACTAATTAGCTTGTTGCGCTAATGATCGTGATGATTTTACGATCTGCAGGCCTAAATAACTAATGTTTAATCAAATACTTCAAAATAAAGATTGATACTTTGATTGAAAAATGTATTTTTGCAATCTTAAATTTTTTAAACAAACATGTCTACAACAGATAACCAGACAATTCAACCAACTAAAAAAGGTTCATTTTTACAAGAGAATAATAAAAGCTTACTGTTTATTGCAGGTGCTGTAGTTTTATTAGTTTTAATATATCTTTGGTATCAAGGCGTGTATTTAAAAGGTCGTGCTGAAGAAGCCGCCAGCAAAATGTACAAAGCAGAGCAATCTGTCGGAGTAGATTCATTGTCGAACAGAGCTGTTAAAGGTGAAGGTGGTTACCCAGGCTTGGAGCAGATTGCTAAAGAGTACGATAACACAAAATCGGCAAACTTAGCCAACCTTTATTTGGGCGGCATTTACTTACGTAAAGGCGAATATAAACAAGCTATAGAGTCATTGAACAAATATAGCGCTACCGGCAGCCCGGTTGCAGACCCATTGGCTTTAGGTTTATTAGGTGATGCCTATAGCGAGTTGAAAGACTACAAACAAGCTTCTACATATTATAAAAAAGCAGCAGATAAAGCAAGTAAATTTACTTCGCCAATGTTTTTAAAGAAATTAGGATTGGTTAACGAAAACCTGAAAGATTTTAAAGGTGCAGTTGATGCTTACACTAAAGTTAAAACTCAATATCCGGAGAGCGCAGAAGCACAATTAATTGATGCTTATATTGCAAGGGCTCAAGAACAAGTTAAATAAACACTAACTGAAACATATTTACAGGAAAGATCATCGAAAGATGGTCTTTTTTTGTTTAGTAGCTTTTCGTAATTGCAAGCGCTGGCCTTTTGACTAAGTTATCAATAACAGATTCTTATAGAAAGATTGTCATCTCGACTGGAGCATCGCGGAACGGAGAGATCTATGAGCCAGATTAAATTGGAAAATAGATTTCTCGACTGCGTTGCACTCCGCTCGAAATGACGACACTCCGAGGCTAACGCGCCAATAATGTTATCTTTTTTTTTGGAAATCAGGTGCAGATGCGTTTAGGTTAGTGCAGCCCCGCTCTCCGTTCCTTCCGATGAAAAATCGGAACCACTGCGATCAGGTTTAGGTGGCAAGGGCAGTGCTGCTGTTTTGGGTTGTATGGAGCAAAAAATCTAACTACCTATTCTATTTACCATATAAGGCATTTAAGGGCACATAAGCTTAAATGTTCTTATAGTTACTTATATGGTTATATATTCTTGGCTTATAAAAGATCCTTCGCTGCGCTCAGGATGACAGCATGAAGTTAACCAATTAACCCACCTACTTATTAAAAGCCGTCATGGTATGAGCGGGCCCAACCGTAACAAAACTTTTAATCAACTCTACACTTTTATCAATCAATGCAGGAAGCTCCAATTGTTCATTTTTATCAAACAAACCCAAAACGAAATCTACTTGTCTGCCTTTCGGATAATCATTACCAATGCCAAAGCGAAGGCGTGCATAGTTTTGACCACCGCAAACCTCTTCAATACTTTTTAAACCATTGTGGCCGGCACTAGAGCCTTGCAGTTTTAATCTTAGCTTTCCCAGGGGCAATGCAAGGTCATCAACAATAACGAGTACATTTTCTGGTGCTATTTTCAGTTCCTTCATCCAATAGTTTACGGCCTTACCGCTCAGGTTCATAAAAGTAGTAGGCTTAATTACATGCAGTTTTTTGCCTTTAAAGCCCACTTCAGCATAATAGGCCAAACGGATATTATCAAAGCTACCACCTAAACCTTTAACCAGTTCATCGGCAATATCAAAGCCAATATTATGCCTGGTGTGCGCATAATCCGGTCCGATATTTCCTAAGCCAACTATAAGATATTTCATGGGGCAAAGATAAATAAAAAGGTTGAGGGCGGGAAGGCTGGAGGGTTGAAGGTGAAAAAGTTGGGAGTCGGAAATCCGAATTCTTGAGTCCCAAGTCCAGATACTATCAAGGACTTAGCGGTTAGCGTTGGCAAATTGACCTCTTTAAAAACAAAAAAGCGTTCCGACTTAAATCGGAACGCTTCATCTTAAAATCAGGAAAATCCTAAGAATCCTGATTATTTTTTACCTTTAGCCGCTTCAGTTTCTGCTTGTTTTAATGCTCTAGACATTGCAACAGAAACGATAGTATCTTCAGGAGTGTTAGTGATTACGTATTTATCACCTTTAAGGTCACGAACACGGAATAAGCTACCAACTTCTAATTTCTCTAAGCTTACCTCTACGTTTTGTGGCATATCAGCTGGTAATGCTTTAACACGTAGTTTACGTAATTTCTGAATTAATTTACCCCCCATTTTAACACCTGGAGAAGTTCCTGTTAATTTAACCGGGATCTCCATAACGATTTCTTTCTCGTCGAATAACTGAAGAAAATCGATGTGCATTAATACGTCGGTAAGTGGGTGATATTGAGTATCTTTAACAATAGCTTTAGTTTTAGTACCGTTTACATCAATTTCCACAAAGTTAACTTCCGGGGTATAAATAACATCTCTTAAATCAGCAATAACTACAGCTAAGTGTTGTTGCTCTTTTCCACCATACAATACCGCCGGAACTTTACCTTCGTAACGAAGTTCCTTGGCATCGCGTTTCCCTACGTTCTCTCTTGGAGAACCGCTAATTGCGATTGTTTTCATTTTTTATTTATATTTATTTATTAGTAGTAAGTATCGAGTATCAAGTAAAAGCCTTACGCCTTTAACTTTTCACCTTCAACCTTAATTATGCTCTTCTTGTTGTTTGACGTTTGGCGTTTTAACCGCTTATCGTTAAACGCTTTGCACTACACTCTAAACAGATCACTAATTGACCCGTGTTCGTTTACATTGGCAATTGCCCTTGCAAATAAACTGGCTGTACTTAGCACTCTTATTTTCGGACTCTCCTGTCTTAGTGGAATCGTATCCGTAACAATCAGCTCTGTCAATACCGAATTTTCTACGGTTTCGATTGCTTTTCCTGATAAAACAGCATGTGTACAAACCGCTCTTACACTTGCTGCACCGTTTTCCATAATCAAAGCCGCAGCTTTTGATAAGGTACCGGCAGTATCGCAGATATCATCGATCAATACAACATCCTGTCCGGTTACATCACCAATAATCGACATTGATTCGATTTCGTTGGCACGCTTACGGCGTTTATCACAAATAATTACCTCAGCGTTAAAAAACTTGGCAAAAGTACGCGCCCTGTAAGAACCGCCCATATCTGGCGATGCAATGGTTAAGTTTTTTAAGCCTAAGCTTTTGATATAAGGCACAAAGATTACCGATCCGTCTAAGTGATCAACCGGAATATCAAAGAAACCCTGTATCTGTGCAGCATGTAAATCCATCGTCATAATACGGTGAATACCTGCTGATTTCAATAAGTTAGCCACCAATTTGGCACCGATTGCTACACGCGGTTTGTCTTTTCTATCCTGACGGGCTAAACCATAATAAGGAACCACTGCTGTAATATAATGTGCTGATGCTCTTTTAGCTGCATCAACCATTAGCAAAAGCTCCATTAAATTATCGCTGGGCTGATAAGTTGACTGGATTAGAAAAACATCACTACCACGGATTGACTCATCAAAGGAAGGCTGAAACTCTCCATCACTGAATTTGTGAATGGTGACGCTACCAAGTGGCTTGCCGTAGTGCTCGGCAATCTTAAGTGATAATCCCTTAGAACCTGTTCCGGAAAAAAGCTTTACCGGGTTAAACTGCAATGGCATGGGTTCGTGTAGTTACGGTTAAAAAAAATCGGATCATGTCTATTTAAAACATGATCCGTTATTAAATTTTAGTTGTCCGACCTGGATTCGAACCAAGACAAACGGTACCAAAAACCGTTGTACTACCCTTATACTATCGGACAAAAACTTTTCAAGGATATTCTCCTCGAAAGGGAATGCAAATGTAGGAACCTTATTTTAAATATGCAAGAGTGATTTTAAAATATTTTCAATTTCTTTCCTGCTGTTCTTTGTTTGCGATGCAAAGATAAAAAAATGATCATATCCGGTGCAACATTTTATTTTTTTCTACGACTTTTTTTACCGCTAACCACTTAAATCATTTATTATCAAAGACTAAAATTAAACTATGAATTACTCAAGGATCAACACCATTGGAGGCTGGCTCTGTTTTAGCGTTGCCGCACTCACGTACATCTTAACTTTAGATCAATCCGTAAGTTTCTGGGATTGTGGGGAATTCATCTCCTCAGCTTTCCGTATGGAGGTCGTGCATCAGCCTGGAGCACCCATTGTTTCTATGATCCAGAGATTATTCTCTGCCCTGGCTTTTGGCGATAAAACTAAAGTAGCCTATTTTGTTAATATTGCTTCGGCCCTTGCAAGCGCAGGAACGATTTTGTTTTTATTCTGGACCATTACCGCTTTGGCAAAGAAAACAGTGATTAAAAAAGGGGAAGAAATCAGCAAACAGCAAATCATTGGCATTATGGGTGCCGGCCTGGTTGGCGCGCTGGCTTATGCTTTTTCTGATAGTTTCTGGTTTTCGGCAGTAGAGGCTGAGGTTTATGCCATGTCATCGCTTTGCAGCGCCATCGTATTTTGGGGTATCTTAAAATGGGAATCGCAGGCTGATGAACCAAAAGCAGACAGATGGTTACTTTTTGTAGCCTATATTATGGGACTTTCTATCGGCGTGCATATTTTAAACCTGCTTACCATTCCTGCATTAATATTTGTTTATTATTTTAAAAAGAATCCATCGCCAAGCTGGCAAGGTGTTCTAAAAATATTTTTTGTTTCCATCGCAGCTTTAGCTGTGGTGCAATTTGGTATCATCCAATACGTGGTATCGCTTGCAGCAAGCTTCGATTACTTTTTTGTAAATTCCATGAACCTTGGCTTTGGTTCGGGGATATTATTTTTTGCTGTTTTATTGATCGGAAGCTTAGTTTATGGTATCCGTTATTCCATCCTTAAAAACAAAAGGGCTTTAAACCTGATCCTGTTATTCACTGTATTACTTTTATTTGGATACAGTTCTTTTGCGTTATTAGTTATCAGAGCACAGGCCAAACCTAACCTGAACAATTATAACGTGGATAATGTATTCTCGCTTTCGAGGTACCTGGGCCGCGACCAATATGGCGACAGGCCTTTACTTTATGGGGAGAATTACAATTCAGAAAAAATCGACATTAAAGAAACGGGCAAAGTTATCCGTAAAGGCGACAAAAAATACGAACCGGCGGGAACAAAATCAGCCTATGTTTTTGCCGATAAGACTTTAATGCCACGGATGTACAGTGATAAACCTGAACATGTGAGGTTTTACAAAAGTTATATGGGTTTTGATGATGCACATAAACCTACACTTATCGATAATTTAAAATATCTGTTCTCTTTCCAGACCGGACAGATGTATATGCGTTATTTTATGTGGAATTTTGTAGGCCGGCAGGATAACGAAGATGGACAGTTTGGCGGAAAAGATGGCAATTGGCTAAGTGGCATTAAACCAGTAGACGCCATCAGGCTTGGCAGTCAAAAAAATCTGCCGCCGTCTATTGTAGAGAATAAAGCCTATAACAGGTTTTTCTTTTTACCTTTAATCATCGGTTTAATTGGTGCAGTTTGGCACTTTAAACGCAACCAAAAAGATGCCGGCATTATCGGTTTATTATTCATTTTTACCGGAATTGCGATTGTTGTTTACTTAAATTCTGTACCGATTGAGCCCCGCGAAAGGGATTATGCTTATGTAGGCTCATTTTATGCCTTCGCCATCTGGATAGGGTTAGGTGTATTTGGATTAAAAGACTTTATTTTCAAAAAACTAACACCTGTACGTGCAAGTATCTTTGCTTCGGTTATTGCTTTGCTCGGTGCACCAATTATTATGGCCAACCAGGGCTGGGACGATCACGACCGTTCTGATAGCCATGTAGCCAGGGATATGTCAGTCAATTACCTTAAATCATGTGCGCCCAATGCCATTTTATTTACTTACGGCGATAACGACACCTACCCTGTTTGGTATGCGCAGGAAGTGGAAAATGTACGTCCGGATGTGCGGGTGGTAAACCTGAGTTTATTTACTGCCGATTGGTATATCGATGGCATGCGCAGAAAGCAAAATGAATCGGCACCACTTCCTATCACCCTAAAACCTGAGCAATATGTTGAAGGGACGAGGGACATTATGTATTACCAGGATTATAAGATTGCACAACATATCGAATTACAGCAAATTTTGGATGTACTCCTCTCCGATCACGATGAAGATAAGGTAACCATGAACGATGGCTCGAAATACAATGTATTACCGACTAAGAATCTGAAACTTGCGGTAAGTCCACAACAGGTTTTGGATACAGGTACGATACCCAAAGAAGATGCAGGCAAAATTGCGAGCAGCATGGAATGGACATTTAACCAAAATTACGTAACCAAAGGTACACTGGCTTTATTTGATATTTTGGCGCATAACAACTGGGAACGGCCGATTTATTTTACCGGAGCCATGCCAGATGAGCAATACGTAGGATTGAACAAATACCTTTATTCGGAAGGATTGAACAAAAGGCTGCTTCCATTAAAACCCGATACAGCCATTACAGAAGATTATGAGCGCATCAACATTAAACCTTTGTATAACAACCTGATGAATGTGTATGGTTTTGGTAATATCAAAAATGCCAATCATTTAGACAGGCAATCTGCTGATGATGTAACCATGTTATCGAATATGTTTAATGGTTTATTAAACGGCATGATCAACGAAGGCAAAATTGCGGAGAGCAAAAAAGTAGCGGACAAGTATGTTGCGGTAATCCCATCTAAATTTTACAGTATGCGCCAGGTAATGAGCACTTATTATTTTACCGAAAGCCTGTATCGGTTAAATGATTTAAATCGTGCCAATGCAATGATCAAAAAAACGGCCGATTATGTGGGCAAGGAACTCACCCACCTGGCCGATGTTTCAGAGAGCAAAAATCAGCTGTCATCAGAACAGGATGTACGTTTCTATCTTAGTTATTTAGGGCAAATGGTAAAATTAACAGAGGTATTTAAACAAGCAGCACTGAGCAAAAGCCTTGAGAAACAATACAACGACCTGATTGTAAGGTTTACCCCGTTTGCCGCAGGATAGGCAAAAAACATTCTAAATTTAACCCATAGGCAGATTTTACATTTCTGCTTGTGGGTTTTTGCTTTCCAATAAATTAAAATCCTTTATGTTAAAGGCCTTAAGCCGTTAAAAATTGTTAAATCAATGCAAAAATTTACCTGTTTTATCGACTAGAATAGTTAATTTCGGCAGCATTTTTATATGAAAACAATTTTTAATATCATTAAACAAACCAATGAATTATTCAAAAGTTAATAATATAGTAGGCTGGATCTGCTTTTTAATTGCTACACTAACTTACGTTTTAACCTTAGAGCCTTCTGCCAGTTTTTGGGATTGCGGTGAATTTATCGCATCGGCATTTAGAATGCAGGTTGTTCACCAGCCTGGTGCGCCTTTATTCTTAATGATCCAACGTTTCTTCTCCATTTTTGCAGCTGGAGATTTAACCAAAATTGCTTACTGGATGAACGTAGGCTCGGCTGTTTCAAGCGGGGCAACTATCTTATTTTTATTTTGGACCATCACTGCATTGGCTAAAAAAACGGTGTTAAAAGCTGGTGAAGGATTAACAACCGGTAAATTGATCAGTATTATGGGTGCGGGTGCCGTTGGTGCTCTGGCTTATACTTTCTCTGATAGTTTCTGGTTTTCGGCTGTAGAATCAGAGGTTTATGCGCAATCCTCTTTATTCACAGCCATTGTATTCTGGGCTATCCTTAAATGGGAAGCGCATGCCGATGAGCCACGCGCCGATCGTTGGTTACTGTTTATCGCCTATATTATGGGTTTATCAATCGGTATCCACTTGTTAAACTTATTAACCATCCCGGCACTTGCTTTTATTTATTATTTCAAAAGAACAGATAAAGCAACCACAGCAGGTATATTCAAAACACTTATTGTTGGTATCTTAATTTTAGCAGTAATCCAATATGGTATTATCCAATACCTGGTTTCGTTCGGTGCGTATTTCGATCTGTTCTTTGTAAATACATTAGGTCTTGGTTTTGGAACCGGCGTTTTATTCTTCGCCATTTTATTAATCGGTGCCCTGGTTTGGGGGATCCGTTATTCGATCAAGCATCAAAAGAAATTATTAAACTTAGGTTTAATCTCTACCGTTTTAATCATTTTCGGTTATGCATCCTTCTCGATGATCATCATCAGGGCAAAAGCAGATCCGAATTTAAATAACAGTGCACCTAAAGATGCTTTCTCTTTCTTAAGTTACCTAAACCGTGAGCAATATGGCGATAGGCCATTGGGTTACGGTCCTAATTATAACTCTGAAAGAACAGGTGTAACAGAAGGTAAAACCATCTGGAGAAAAGGAAAAGACAAATACGAGGTAGCGGGTAAAAAAACCGATTACGAATACAGCAACAACACTTTATTGCCACGTATGTATAGCGACGACCCTAAACATGCCAGTTTTTATAAAGAGTGGATGCATTTGGATGATAGTAAACACCCGAATTTAGTTGATAATGTTGGCTTTTTGGCCAGCTACCAGATCGGCTACATGTATATGCGTTACTTTTTCTGGAATTTTGTTGGTCGCCAGAACGATGAACAAGGTCAGGGAAGCGGATTTGAAGGAGAATGGATTAGTGGTATTAAACCGTTTGATAGCTGGTTACGTGGAGATCAAAGTCATTTGCCACCATCAACAGTTGATAATAAAGCATACAATCGTTTCTTCTTTTTACCGTTGATTATGGGAATAATTGGCGCACTTTGGCACTTTAAACGCAACCAGAAAGATGCTGGCGTAGTGGCTTTGTTATTCTTTTTTACGGGTATCGCGATTGTATTATACTTAAACCAAAAGCCTCTGGAACCTCGTGAAAGGGATTATGCTTATGTAGGATCTTTTTATGCCTTTGCGATATGGATTGGGCTCGGGGCACTGGCCATTAAAGAGTGGTTGTTTAAAAAACTAACTCCAACTGCCGGTGCCATTGGTGCAACGGTTATCGGTTTATTGGCTGCTCCGGTAATTATGGCCGAGCAAGGATGGGATGACCATGACCGTTCTACGAAACTGGTTCCTCATGATATTGCTCTGGATTACTTACAATCCTGTGCACCAAATGCCATCCTATTTACTTACGGCGATAATGATACCTACCCGCTTTGGTATATCCAGGAGGTAGAGAATGTTCGCCCTGATGTTCGCATTGTAAACTTAAGTTTATTCGATACAGATTGGTACATCAATGGTTTAAGACAAAAACAAAATGAATCGGCTCCATTGCCAATTACCATGAAACCTGAACAATATGTACAGGGTGAAAGAGACGTAATGCCTTATGATGATTATAAAATTGCAGGTAATGTTGAGCTTAAAAATGTAGTTGATTTATTGTTATCAAACGATGAGAGTGATAAAGTAGCCATGCAAGATGGATCGAAATCTAATTTCCTACCAACTAAAAACCTTAAAATTACAGTAGATCCACAGCAAGTAATCAGCACAGGAACATTGCCTGCAGCTGATGCTTCAAAAATTACCACCACAATGGATTGGAAATTCAATAAAGGTTATGTTACTAAAGGGACTTTGGCCATGTTCGATATCCTTGCACATAACAACTGGAAACGTCCGATTTATTTCGCTTCTACTGTACCTTCTGAGCAATATAATGGCTTGGATAAGTATTTATACAATGAAGGTTTGGCCATGCGTTTATTACCGCTTAAAGCTGATACAACTGCATCTGAAGATAGACCAGAGCAATTGAATACCCCTGTTTTATACAATAATGTGATGACTAAATTTAAGTGGGGAAATATGAAAACTGCTAAATATTTAGATCCGCAATCATCAGATGATACTTTCATTTTTACCAATATCTTCAGTAGCTTAACCAACAGCTTGATTAAAGAAGGTAAAATTGCTGAAGCTAAAAAAGTAGTAGATAAATATTTCGCGGTAATGCCTGATAAATTCTTCGGCATCCGTACCGTTGTAGTGAAATTCTATATGGCTGAAAACTTATATAAACTAGGTGAAACTGCCAGGGCGAATGATATTTTAGACAAATCCGGCGATTATATCAATAAGGAATTAAACTACCTGGCTGATATTTCACAATCAAAAGGTTTAACCGGATCGCAGAATATTCAAACCGGCTTATATTATCTGGACCGAATGATTAAAACCAGTAAAGCTGCAGGTCAGGATAAGTTGAGCGAGAAGCTGCAGAAAACATTCAACAACCTCGAAGGCCGTTTATCAATGTTCTTCCCACAACAAAGCCCGCAGTAATAAACGGATTTAAAAATAGCTTACAAAGCAGCTGCATTAATTTGTAGCTGCTTTTTTTTGCTTGCGCTCGTTTCTAACGAGCGCAGTAATAGCCTTACGATTTCATCGTAAAAGATGATATAAATTTAAATTTAGGATATAAGTCGTAAATATGACCAACTATCTATATGCTCGTTGGAACAAGCATGAGCAATTATGATTTTTCTGAATAAATAAATATTTTTATTAAATGTCAGATCAATACCAAGCAAGAGATCCGGAAGGCATCTATTTTTTAACTTTTACGATTGTAGATTGGGTAGATATATTCACCCGATCATCGTATAAAGAAATTATTATTAATTCACTAAAACACTGCCAATCCAACAAAGGGTTAACACTTTACGCCTATTGCATGATGACCAACCACATACATCTCATTGCCTCTGCGAGTGGAGATGTAAAGCTTTTTGAAATTATTAGAGATTTTAAAAAGTTTACGAATAGGGCGATTATCAAAGAGATTACTTCAGGAAATGAAAGCAGGAAAAAGTGGCTGCTAAATAAATTTGAATTTGCAGGTAAATACTTGACAAGAATTGAGAATTATAAGGTTTGGCAAGATGGTTACCATGCTATTGAATTAATCAGTCGAGATTTTACATTTCAAAAGCTAAATTACATTCATCAAAATCCAGTTAGAGCTGGAATTGTATCAGAGCCCGAACATTATATTTATAGTTCCGCGACTAATTATCATGGGCTTAGAGGACTAATAGAAATTGAATTACTAGACATTGATTAATATTTATTGAATGCTTGCGCTCGTTTCGAGTGCAGCAATTGCTTTACGATATAATCGTAAAGCAAGCTAAAGATATTGATAACTAACACCGTAAAATACGGTATCCTATTTACACGCTCGTTAGAAACGAGCGTGAGCGCGCAAAAAAAAATCCCATTCAGCATTGCCAAACAGGATTCAAATTTATTTTAGTTAATGATTATTCGTTTACTACACCCATCGCACAGAATTTATCAATTCGTTGTTCGATCAGCTTATCCGTTTTTAATTTACCTAAAGCAGTTAAATCTTTAACGATATACTCTTTTAATGTTTTACCCATCAATTCCGGATCCTGGTGTGCACCACCAAGCGGCTCAGGAATGATGCCATCGATTAGTTTGTTGCCAAACATATCATCAGAAGTCAATTTCAAACATTCAGCAGCTTTCTCTTTAAAATCCCAGCTTCTCCATAAAATAGATGAACAAGATTCCGGAGAAATTACAGAGTACCAGGTATGCTCTAACATATAAACTTTATCGCCGATACCGATGCCCAAAGCACCACCCGAAGCACCTTCACCTACAACAATGCAAATAATTGGCACGCGCAGAATAGACATTTCCAATAAGTTTCTGGCAATAGCTTCACCTTGTCCACGCTCTTCTGCCTCTAAACCAGGGTAAGCACCCATCGTATCGATAAAAGAGACAACCGGTTTATTGAATTTTTCAGCCAAACGCATTAAACGCAATGCTTTACGGTAACCTTCCGGGTTGGCCATACCGAAATTACGAAACTGACGCTCTTTGGTGTTTTTACCTTTCTGGTGACCGATAACCATTACTGTTTGACCATTGATGGAAGCAAAACCACCGATAATCGCCTTGTCATCCTTAACCGTTCTATCGCCATGCATCTCAATAAAATCATCGCAGATCATGTTAATATAATCAAGGGTTTGTGGACGATCTGGGTGACGGCTCATCTGAACCTTGTTCCAACCGGTTAAATTTTTATATAAGTTATTGGTAGTTTCATCTAATTTACCATCAAGCTCGTCTAAAGTGGCAGACATATCTACCTTAGTTTTTTCGGCAACTTGCTTAACCTTTTCTATCTGCTGAACTAAATCTGCAATAGGTTTTTCAAAATCGAATGATGTTTTTATTTGCTGCATAATTGAACCACAAAAATAAGTAATTATTTTTAGTTTGTAACCAACAGTTTTTCGTTTACGTTTTTGGAGGGGAATTGCTTTGGCTTTACAGGTAAAAGACCGCTGTAAATACGATTTATTTCTTTTTTTGGAAAGCAATTGCAGTGGCACTTTGGTTGGGTTCCGTCCTGCTCTCCCTCCAGCCACGAAAAGTGGCATCCGTACGATCAGGTTTATTTTATTCTGGTTTCTGCATTATGCGGGGTTTCCATGCCACCGCCCTAACCTACCTAGCCCTGATTGCAATGGAAAGCACGCAAGCGAAGTATCCCGATTCATCGGGACGGACTTACAATGCAAAGCAGGACGAACGATAATTATTGTTCTTCAACTGCGCCCAATAAACCTAAAATAGTTGACAAATTAATAGCAATGTGCATAGGAATTTGTCAACTCTAATTTTTTAGAACTTAGCGGCCTCGCCTGCTTTTGGCAATGCTTTTTTGATAAACTTACGGATATGGTTATTGGCCGTTTTCAGATCATCCTTACGTAAATACATCATGTGTCCGCTACGGTAACCTTCCCAGCTCATACGGTCTTGCAATTTACCAGCTGCATCTAACTGCCATATACTGTATTTGGCATTAAAATAATCGCAGGCTCCATCGTAATAGCCCGATTGCACCAATAAATGTAGATACGGGTTTTGTGCCATCGCCTGGCGGAGATTATCTCCGGTCTGATCTCCGGATTTATCCCATGGATAAACTGAACCGAACATATTGTATTTCAAATCGGTTTTATAATTCAGCTCGTTGCGGATGTACATATTGATAGCTGGTGTAAAAGAATGCAACCAGGAAGTTAGTTCTGCATTATAATCAGGCGCTTCTCCGGCACCCATTTTATCTATGCCACGATAGCGCGAATCTAACCTCCCAACAGTAAACCCTTTATCTCTTAATAGTTCTTTCCAAAAGAAATCGGTTGGTACATTAAGGTTATAATCTAAAATTACTTTTTCTGAAAGACCTGAGTAACGTGCCATTTTTACGGCAATGCCTTTCTTTTTATCAGCACTCAACATTCCTCCCTGCGAAATGGCCGGAATCAGCTCATTAATGGTAAAACTTTCTACTTCAGGGAGCATGG
Source organism: Pedobacter sp. KBS0701 (assembly GCF_005938645.2). Lineage (NCBI taxonomy): Bacteria > Pseudomonadati > Bacteroidota > Sphingobacteriia > Sphingobacteriales > Sphingobacteriaceae > Pedobacter > Pedobacter sp. KBS0701. The sequence continues at coordinate 6,196,072 of NZ_CP042171.1, read as the reverse complement.
CGGTTAAATCTTTGCTTTGTAAATCGGCTGCCAAAGCTTTATGGTACCATGCAGTAGCAGCGAAATACGGTAAGCGCAAAGCTGCATCAACAGGGCCGCTACGCTCAATACCGAGTTCGGTTGGCGAAACCAATATCACACCGTTTAAATACATCCATTGACTGTTTTGCAGTTCTAAAGCTAAGCCTGAGACACGGGTGGTACCGTAACTTTCGCCGATTAAAAACTTTGGCGAAGCCCATCGGTTATTCCGGGTTACAAAAGTATTGATCCACTCGGCCAGGTATTTAATATCGGCCCTTACCCCAAAGAATTTATTGGTTGGAATATCTTTGCTCACCGCTCTGGAATAGCCTGTGTTAACCGGATCGATGTATACAATATCTGCCACATCTAAAATAGAATATGGATTTTCTTTATAACCGTAAGGCTGTACAGGATAACCTTCATCATCAATATTCAGCACTACCGGACCGGTATAGGCAATGTGCATCCAAACCGAAGCAGAACCTGGTCCACCGTTAAAAGAAATTACCAAGGGTCTTTTATCGCGGTTTTGTATATCGCTGCGTTCATAATAGGTATAAAACAAACCGGCTATGGGTTGCCCGTCTTCGTCCCAAACCGGTAATGTACCAGTAGTGGCTTTATATGGAACGGCTTTTCCATCAATCGTTACTGAATGATTGGTGATTACCGAGCTTTCTACTTTTATGTTTCTTTCGTTTGATGATGATTTGGGTTCATCTTTAACGGTAACCTGTGTGGTGGTTACCGTTTCTTTTGACTGACTCTTTTTTGGCGTTTGTTGTGCATGTACAAAAAAACCTGCACACAAAAAGGTGGTAAGTATAAATCTGAATTTCATTTAAAGTTTGGTTTGATATATAAATATCAAATTAATGCACCGTTAATCAAAAAACCGATTAGAAATGTTACCATAAAAAAACCAGCAAAGCTTTTGGCAATGCCGGTTCTGCAAAAAAAGCTGCAATAAAGGAGTAGGTCTTATTATTTTATCAATTAAATCACAACGGCTTCTGCACTTGCTGACACTGCGACATCGAATTTAATGTTTTAAATATCAGATCTTTACAATAAATACCACACAAACGTTTGCTATAAATCAGATCACATAAAAAGGCCGACAATGCATGCTGCACTGCCGGCCAGGTATAAATCGGGATGATTTATTTTATTTATCCCACCAAACCCTGCCAGTGAGGTTGTCACCCCCAGGTACAGCCGAAGAGGCTGCTTTGTAATTGGCGTTATTTTTGGCCGCTTCTTCAACCGGGTATGGGAAACGGCGTGGAATGGTACCATTGGTGGCATTACCTGGATAAACCACTGGGGTTAAAGCCGGAAATCCTGACCGACGCCAGTTAGACCATGTTTCATAAAAATCGAGCATGGTACAGGTATGCAACCAATATTGGGTATTGATCATTTCTAAACCATTGGCAGCAACGTAAGGATTGGCAGCAGCATAAGCGTCAGCTATTGTACCCGAAATGGCTAAACTTGCATCATACTGCGATAAGAAAGTGATACCTGCAGATAGTCCACTGGCATAATGAGTAGCAGCCGAACCGCCTATTGCCCATCTTTGCGCCGCCTCCGCCAATAAAAGTTCGCTTTCGGTATAGGTTAAAATAAATGTAACGCCGTCTTTTTTAATCATTGCCGGATTTGGCGAAGAGTAAGCCGGAAATGTGGTGTAAGAAGCATCTTGCCGAACATCTCTGCCTGCTATACCACTCAGGTCTTTTCCATTAGGCATTCCTTTTTGCAGAAGCGGATCGGCACTGTAATTGGGGTTTTGTGTTTTACTGTTTTCATCCAGATAAAGGCCTGTAACGGCAACTTTTGCTAAACGCGGGTCGTTTGCTGTTTTTAATTTATTAATGAAAGTTTGCGACCATTTAACATAATAGTTTTCCTGACCACCATCGCCCGATAATACCTGGCTATTTCTATTTTGCGTTACCCTTGCACCAGATACATCATGTTTAACAAAAGCATTATCATCATTACTGAGCATGGTTTTACCGATCACTTTTTGGGTGTAGGCTTTGGCTGTGTTTTCATCCACTTTGGTTAAACGCATGGCAATACGCAACAGCAATGTATTTCCGAACATTTTCCATTTGTTGATATCACCTTTATAAATGGCATCGCCGGTAACTTTATCACCATTTACATCCAATGCATTGGTGGCTTCTTCTACTTCTTTTAATAAATCGGCATAAATGGCTTGTTGTTTATCATATTTTGGGGCCAGATTACCGGTATAATAACCTTGTCCTGCTTCAGAATAAGGTGCATCGCCATACAGATCGGTAATACGTTCAAAAATCAGTGCTTTCCACAAACGGGCCACCTGGCGTACGTTATTATATTTAGGTAATCCCTTTGTAAATTCAACAATATCTACAATTGGTTTAACCTGCTCTACATAAGCACCTACAGTGGTGCTGCCCCAGTATGCTGCAGTATAACCTTCATTCAATAAATATTTATCACCCGCCCAATAACTTACCACAGTAGAAAGTCCCTGCATCATGGTAGAAGAATAGATTAAATTTCCCCTCCAGGTATCGTAAGCGAAATCGATACTGCCGGTATAGGTAAGCTGAGCAGTGGTTAACGTATAATTGGGATCAAAAGTTGCTGCGCCATAAGCAGATGGGTTGGTATTGATATCCTCGAAATTTTTGGTACAAGCCGAGATCATTAACATGCCGGTACAAAGTAACAGGCTATATTTTTTTAATATGTTCGTTTTCATTGTTTTGTCTGTTTAAAATTTAAAGCTTCACACTAAGGTTTACACCAAATGTTCTAACCGGAGGTACACCACCCAGTTCCAATCCCGGAAAGGTTGCATTATAACTCGATTCAGGATCGATATTATCCGTTTTTTTCATCAGGATAAACAGGTTCCTGCCTACAAGACTCACATTTAAGCCATGTATTTTGTTGTTGAACATTTTTGCAGGAAAATTATAACCCAGGGTCATCTGCCTGAACTTGATGAAACTTGCATCCTGCACAAATTTATTAGACACATTATCTGCCGATAGCTGATAGTAAGTTGCGGCCGTGTTACCCAATGCCTCGCGGTTTTCGAGCGTAGCCTGGTGTAAACCAAAAACATAACCATAATAATCAGTTGCAGAGAATACTTTTCCACCCCATTTACCATCAATCAAAAAAGATAGGGTTGCACCTTTATAATTAAACTCGTTATTCCAGCCTGCAAACCATTTATTATATGCAGAACCATAAGCAACCAGATCACCACGCTGTGGGGCGTTATTTGCACCCAGCATAATATTTCCTGAAGCATCATATTTATAATCGTAAGCCATTACCTGAGAGGCGGCTTTGCCCGGGATATTCTGTAAAAAGCCAACGCCAGATCTTGAAGTGGCAATAAGATTTGAGGTAACACCATCAGCAAGTGAGATTACTTTATTGTCGTTATACGATCCATTCAAAGAAGAAGTCCATACTAAATCTTTGTTTTTTACCACCTGACCCGATAACAACAGCTCTACTCCTTTATTTTGAATTTTACCAGAATTTAAAACCGCACCACTATAACCAGTCGATGTAGATGTGGTTACAAACGTGATTTCATCTTTAGATATTTTTTTGTACCAGGTAAAATCGAGGTTTAAACGATCTCCGAAGAAGCGCATTTCCGTTCCGATCTCCAATTCTGATGCTTTTGAAGCTTTTAATGCAGAATTAGGAATATTTACGTTGGAAATGGTACCCAATGGCAATCCGTTTAAAACCTCACTTCTTAAACTATAGGTTAACAAAGTTTGATAAGGATCTGTGGCCTGACCAACTACTGCATAACCTGCCCTAACTTTACCAAAGCTTAAGAATGATGGTTTCCAAAGTTCTGAGAAAACAAATGAACCGCTAATGGAAGGATAAACCACATTTAACTTATTGTCTTTACCAGGCGTTGCCAGTGTAGAAAACCAGTCGGTACGTCCGCTACCTGTTAAATATAAAATATCTTTATAGGCAAGTTCAAGTGTACCATATACCGATTGTGTTTCGGCTTCGGATGCGACATACGCCACCGATTTATTTTTAGCGTTAAGAATATTATAAACGCCGGAAACGGCGAAATCGGCACCGCTATTGGTGGTTTGCGTTATATTTGTTCTACGGTAACTCGCACCGATATTTGGAGTAACAGAGAAATCTTCGTCTACTTTAAAAGGCTTGCCGATTAATACATCGACGTTAACATCTGCAAATTTGGTGGCCTGCTCAACAATTTTACCGGGCGCATAATAAGCTGTACCTGATGGAACTACATTTTTATAGGTGTCGTTATAAGCATCGCGACCAGCACGACCTTGTACAAACAAACCATTATCAAAAGTATAACGGGCATTAAAAGAGCTAATCAAACGATCGCGTTTGGTATCGTTTACGAATTCGTTTGCCGCAAACCAGGGGTTGGTTGCATAAGCATTGCCTTTATTGTACTGAATTTCATTTCCATTGGCATCTTTCCATGGATCGAGGTTTTTTACGCTTACACTGGTTGGTAAAAATGCCACGTTATAATTGGCATTACCTGCACCATCTGATACCATCGGTCTGTTTTTAGCCTGCTCTAAAATATAGTTCATGCGAGCATCAATGGTCAACCTTTTAATTGGGTTAAAAGTACCGACCAGGTTAAAAGATTGTCTGTTTAAGCCAGAATTTGGCACAACTGAATTGTTATGTACATCGTTGGCAGATAAACGGATGGTACCACCATCAAAACTTTTGTTTAAAGCAAGGGTATTAGACCATGTGCCCCCTGTGCGGTAAAAATCTTCAATATTATTTTTCTGCGCAGAATATGGTCTGCTTATCCCGTCAAACTGAATCACGTTAGAACCGTCTAATTTTGCTCCCCAGCTAGATCCGCCTACCTGTGCAGCAGCTGCTGCATCAATTGGCTTTACCCCATTGGCGCCCTGTCCGTAAACATATTGCCAATTGGTTCTGTCCATTACCTGTTCTGCAACATAATTGGAATTAAGTTCGATGCTGTTGCCCTTTCCACTTTTAGTGGTGATCAAAATTACCCCGGCTTTTGCACGATAACCGTATAAGGCCGCTGCAGCGGCACCTTTTAACACCGAAATACTTTCAATATCATCTGGATTCAAGTTCCCAACGGCATCTCCTAAATCAGGTGCGTTATCATATTGACTACCTGAGTTCCCATTACCATTCAGGTTATTTAAACCCACTGGTTTATTCTCCATGGGTACACCGTTAATTACATATAAAGGCTGGTTGGTTTGACTTAAACTGGAAACCCCACGGATGGTTACGCTGGTTGCCGCGCCCACACCACCTGATGTTGAGCTAATATCTAAACCAGCCACTTTACCTACTAACGAGTTGGCCACATTATTTTCCCTGGCCTGGGTTAAGGTTTCGCCACTTACCTGCGTAACCGAATAGCCTAAAGCCCTTCTTTCTTTTTTAATACCCAAAGCCGTAACTACCACATCGGTAAGCTGTTTGGTATCTTCCGTTAAAACGATAGTAATGCTGGTCTGTGAGCCTATACCTACTTCTTTGGTTTGAAAACCTGCATAAGAAACCACCAAAACTGCATTTTCCGGGGCATTAAGAGAAAATTTACCATTAATATCGGTAGATGTGCCTATTCCTGTTCCTTTAACCCTCACGCTGGCTCCCGGCAAAGTACCGCCAAGCGCATCTTTTACTGTTCCGGAAATGGGGACTTCTTTATTTTTGCTAATGACAATTAAGCCGCCATCAGAAACAGAATATTTCAGGTTGGTTCTGTTTAAAATGGCTGCCAAAACATCGGTAACCAAAGTATTGGTTACAGTAATACTTATATCCTTATTTACGGGAACGTAGGAAGAGCTGTAAACAAAATGGTAACTGCTTTGCTGCTCAATAATCTGTAAAACCCTGGCCAGTTTTGTTTTCTTAACATCCAGTGAAATTTTTTCCTGCGAAAAAACCGATGCAGAAACATTAAGGCAGGTAATGAAAACCATAATACAGGCTAGTTTCATTAGCATAATGAATTTTAGGAGCGCTTTATATTTTGGGCGCCCTTGCAGTAAGTAATAATAAATCATATTTTTGTTTTTTTGGTTGCATAAGTTCTTGGCAGCAATCTGTTTGCGCATAAACTGCCATTAATTGATCAAAAAAGAAATTCAAGAGGGCGGTGCTCCAACACCGTCCTTTTTTTCTTCCTATTTTGAGATAATTACCTGTTTTCCCTTTATCTCATATTTAAAATTATTTTCGGTTGCTTTTAATGCATGTAATACTTCTTCAATGGTCTCATTGGTAATGGTTGCCGTAAAACGGTATTTCTCAAGCGTCGGGTCAGTGAAACTGATTTCAACATTGTACCATTTCTCCAGCACATTTTTGATCTCGCTAAAATCCTGATCGTAAATTTCGATCCGGTTTTGTGTCCACGCGGTTTCAACAATAGTGCTGTCCTTTATTTTGGTGTAATGGTTAATGGTAATTTCGGGCTGTGGTGCTGCAGGTTTGACCAATTTATTCTTTTGCTGCGGAGCTACGCTTTTGTAAAACGTAACCTTCTGACTTGGCTTTAAAGTAATTACACCGCCATTTCCGTTTACGCCTTCCATGGTAATTAAACCGCGAATCAAAGTGGCTTCTGAGCTGATTTCATCCGGATAAGCTTTTACATTAAAAGCGGTACCCAGTACATTGATGTTAAAATCGTTGGTATGTACTTTAAAAGGTTTTTCCTTATTATGTTTCACATCAAAAAACGCCTCACCTGTTAAAGTAACTTCGCGGTATTTATCATTAAAATCTTTAGCAATGGTTAAAATACTCATGGCATTTAACAGCACAGAGGTGCCATCAGGCAACATAATTTTTTTACGTTCACCATTTTTTGTAGCGAAAGTGTAAACATCGGGTACTACGTTATTTGTACCTGTACTTTTATAATAGGTGCTATAAATTAAAACCCCACCAAGCACCAAAATTATGGCAGCGGCAATTTTTAACCATAAATAACGCTGTAGTTTAAGGACTTTTTCTTCAGTGGCAGGAAACATATTTTCTTTAAATTGTTCTACCTGCTTAACCAGCGGGCGTTTGTTACCGCTCAATATCACATAAAGTTTTTTTGCCTCTGCAATTACCGCTTCCTGTTCGGGGTGTGCATTAATGTATTTCTCCCAATATCCAATGCATAGCTTATCTGTTCCAGCGCAGTATTGCTGGAAAGTGCTGTCAACAAGAAAGTCTTCTGCATTGAATTTACTTCTATCAACCATTCTTTTTGCCTTTTATATAACAGTGCCCAAAAGCTTTATTTTTTCCTAAGGAAATTTTAACTTTTTTTTAACATGACGAAATATATGCCCTGAATGCCAGCAGAATGAAGAAATTTAATTTGTAATAATATGGATTTTGAGGTTAAAAAGGCTGATTTCTCAGGCTTGAAAATAGTTAAGCACATTTTTTGGAAAGCAAGAACAGAAGCATTTAGCAAAAAATGTTCCTGCTTTTCGCTTGTAGTCCCGATTAGAAAAAAATCGGGAGCTACCGCTGCAATCAGGTTTAGATGGCCCAGGCTGTATTACTATTGAGGAGTGCAGGGTACAGACGATTAGGCCGCCAAGGACTACAAACTTAATTCCCTAAACCCGGTAGTAACGGAAATCCTTTTTATTGCCTATAATCATGATTAAAGTATACTTATTGCCTGTAGCGTTAAATTGCAATAAAAAGATTGGAGTGCATAACGGGGCTACAGTCCCCACGGAGACACGAATGTTCGTTTCCAAAACAAAAATATCCCTAAATAAACTACGTTTTAGCAGGAAAAATTTAGAAAATTTTTCTGTCAATTAGATTTCTCCACTCCGTTGCACTCCGGTCGAAATGATTGTTATGATAAAAACAAATTTTAAGCAGCTATTTTATAGTTATTTTTATAGCTGGCTTGATTTTTTATAACAGCAGCAACTCTTAATGCTATCTTGTTTCTAACGGCATTAATTATGCTCATGCTGTGCTTCCCTTCATCCTTTTTTCTATTGTAATATGTTTTGAATTCCTGATTATGTTGAATCAAAGATAATGCACACATATGCAGCAATCTTTTAAGCTCTTTATTGGCCATCCGGTGTACTCTTGTTTTACCTTTGATACTTATACCACTGCTGTGTTCAAATGGTACAACCCCTGCATAACAGGCCAGTTCTTTTCCGCTGGGGCGCCCTGCAAAATTTCCAGTGCAGCCAATCAGGTATACTGCGGTAACATGTCCTATCCCAGGGATACTGAGCAATAGTTTGTAGTTCTGCTTGAAACCCTGGTTTCCTGTGATAATTTTTTTGATCTGATCTTCGAGGTTCCTGATTGACTTTGCGATACCCTCAATTGCATTTTTAAGTGCTTTTTCAATCAGTTTCTGATGTTCTTTACCATTGACATTGCCAAGTTCTTTTACCGAAACGCTAATGCCGGACCTTTGTTTGAGCAGCTTTGTCCTCGCTGATATCAGATCTTTCAGGAGCATCAGTTCGGGATCCAGGGCAGCTGTAGCCTTTAGGTCATCCGCTTCCTTAAAGGCATAGTTGCATAAACGGATACTGTCTATTTTATCATTTTTGCCCCTTGCTATCCCAAAACTCCATTTGATATGGGCGGCATTGCCAATATGGATGGGCAGATTTCTGTTGCTGCAGAAAGTCCATATTAAACGATGATAGATCCCCGTATTTTCCATGACAACCAGGGAGTCCCCATTGAATGTGGTTTTCTGAGATTTCAACCACTTCTCAAATAGCTTTATACCTGGAGCGGTGTTATCAAACCGTGCGGTGGCTATTTCCTGTTTTACATGGTTCACAACGGCCATTAATGCAACATCGAAGTGCGGTTTGGAAATATCAATACCGATAAAAAATTTTGTAGTGGCAATCATCCTGCTATTTTTTATGTTTGTAATGGTTACCTAAGTTTTACCCCATCGATCCTAGTCCTTAATAATGGGTATTACCCTAATTGTTATCTGGTCACTAAGGGAAAAAACGGTAACGGATTGAATCATTTCATAGGCATAAAAACCTTGACGAATTTTAATGTGCCGCTACCGTTTTAGGTAATCTGATTTATAATTTAAGCAAAGTAAGTACTTGGTATCTTTAAATAAAATATCAAAACAAATCTAAAGGACGAAACTAAAATTATGCATTAAATTCCTTTCTCAGGATTTTAAGGGCATCATAAATGGTATTGTAGGCCGTTTTTATCGTCTGGTTGCTCTGTTCGGCAATCTGCTCGTAACTTAAGCCTTCAAAAAACTTTAAATGGATCAGTTGTTTCTGGCGAAAAGTGAGTTTTTCCAATGCATTTTTGAGTTGGTGCTGTACCAGTTCGTCGCTTTGCACCTTTACAATAAATTCTTCGTAGCTCATCTCCATCCAATCGCCATCTGCACCTGCATTAAAAAGGGCATCATTAATTTTACGCTTTCTTTCGAGAATCCTGAGCAATTTCCGTTTTAAGAAGGTGCGCAGGTAAGCTTCAACATTGTCAACCCGGATTAAACTTTCATGCTTTTCCCATACAGTGGTAAAAACGAGGTCGGTGGCTTCACTGGCCGTATCGGCATCGGCACAAACCCTGATCCCGAAATTAACCAATGGATAATAAAGTGCCGTATAGAGATCAAAAAATGCATCTTTATCGCCAGTCCGTAATCGTTCCCATAATAAATGATGCGCTAATTTGTTATCCATTAAGTTGTTAGTTGTTATCGCAATATTAACTAAAAACAATAAGATTATTACTAAGTTTCAGTTCGTGCAACACGAACTGAGTTGAAATTTAGACCTCGCAGGTTTTTAAACAGCGTAACCCTCAATGAGACCATTGAAAAACAATATAAGCCACGAATTGAACCTGCGGGGTCTGTAATTTATTTTAAAGCTACGCTACTAAAAATATGATATTCACCAGGCGCCAACGTTTTCGTATACGTACTGCCCGAAAAGTTAACACCATTTCCAACCGCATCGATCCAGGTTCCAGCCGATCCGAAATCGATATTTGCCGTTTGGCTCACCACATCAAAATTACCTACAACCACAACAGTATTGCTCCCTTCGGTTAACTTGATGTATTTAACGCCTCCCGCCAGGTTATAAGTTGAATTGCCTGAATTAAAAATGCTGTTATTCTTTTTCAATTTGATAAATTTAGCGTAGGCATTGTACAGGGCTTTACGGTTTGGATCAGTATAATAATCCCATTTAATTGGCTTTTCGCCTGTTCTACCATTAAAATCGATGTTGATATCATAACCCAGTTCTCCGAATTGCCAAACCATTTTCGGTCCGGGTATACTGAACAAAAATGCTGCTGCAAGTTCTTCTCTTTTTAAGGAAGTGGCCAGGTTTCCTTTAATCACATAACTGCCTGAAGCATTTCCATAAGTGATATTTTTAAAGTTCAGACGTTCCTCGTCGTGACTTTCACCATAGGTAACCAGACCATCAGACCTGGTGAAGCCATGATTGGCATAAAAGCCCCACTGAAAATTGGAATTATCCAGCCAGCCCATTGTGGCCTCGTTCATATTGTAATTGAGGTTATTCCAAAGCATCATACCGTCATCAGCCAATACCTTTTCTTCTGATTCTTCGGCAAAATGTTCTAAAATCACATAAAAATTAGGGTCTAAGCTTTTAATGTAGCCATTATAGTCTTTCCAGATGGCGACACGACCAGCATCGTATAACCTGAACTGTGTATCATCTGTTGATTGTTTCTGTGTAAATCCTTTTGACAGATCAAAACGAAAACCATCAATTTTATATTGCTGCATCCAAAACTTCATCACGTCTTTCGAGAATTTTTTAGTCGCCGAACTTTCATGGTTAAAATCGTAACCTACATTAAATGGATGTTTAGCATCAACATTAAACCATGGGCTGTTTGCAGTAGGTTTTGAGCCATCGAAATACAATTGCACCATAGGCGATTGACCAAAAGAGTGATTTAATACCATATCCATAATTACGGCTATTCCGCGGCCATGGCATTCATCGATGAAGTTTTGCAGAGCGGTTTTAGTACCATAATACTTATCGGGGGCAAAGTAAAAAGAAGGATTATAACCCCAGCTTAAATTTCCCTCAAATTCATTTACCGGCATTAACTCAATAGCATTGATACCCAAACCAGTTAAATAATCGAGTTTGGCCAAGGTTGATGCATAATTATGATCGGAGGTAAAATCGCGGATCAGCAATTCATAAATCACCAGGTTATTTTTATCTGGACGCGTAAAGCCGCTATTCTTCCAGGTATAAACGGGTTGATTGGCCTGCATCACACTCACAATTCCTGTAGTTTTACCTGTTGGGTAAGCTTTTAAGTTTGGGTAAGTCGCCGCAGAAATATATTGATCATTATCCGGATCAAGCACTTTTTCGCAATAGGGATCGGCTACTTTCAGGCTTCCATCTACATAAAACTGATAGGCATATTCTGTAGCTGGGTTTAAATTATCAACCTGGATCCACCAGTAATTTCCATCGGTTGTGTTTTTCATCGGTGTTGCGCTGGTTGACCAATTGTTAAATTCGCCGATTAGTGCAACCGATTTTTTACCGGGCGCATACAAGGTTACAATGGCCGATGTCCCGTTATTGATAAACACGACACCATCTTTGGCTCCTGCAGGCAGATCAGCTTTTTGATCAGTTGGCGCAGGTTCTAAAACACCATCTGACGCTTTTTTACAGGCCATACTACATATTATTACTAATAGTAAAAGGTAAACAATGGTTTTGACTCTTTTTGTTTCGTGCACACACGAAACAAGGTGGTTAATTATTCTTTTCATTTGGTTAGGATTATTATTGGTTTTACCACAGAGAACACCGAGTTATCACGGAGCGCACTGAAAATAAATATTTTATGTACCTCGGTCTGCGTCCCCACAGGCCGAAATATGAATAATGGTCTGTGAGGACACAGACCATGGAGTAGTGTTTTAGACCGATCTATTTTCTTCTACTTCCAGTTTTGAAGTTAAAACTTCATCTGCTTTCTTTGGTTCACGGATAAATAAATAACAGATTATTGCCGCTAAAATCATCAATCCACCGCCTAATTGTACCGCCAAAAGCCTGTCGTTATTGAGCACATTACGCATAAGCCACCCAAAACCAAGCGAAGCAATAATTTCTGGCAATACAATAAAGAAGTTGAAAATCCCCATGTAAATCCCGATTTTATCTTTAGGCAGCGATCCGCTTAACATAGCATAAGGCATAGAAAGGATACTGGCCCAGGCAATACCCACGCCTGTCATGCATAAATACAGCATATTTTTATCGTGCACCCAGGCCACACTGATCAAACCGATTGCTCCGCAGATTAAACAAAGGGCATGGGTGGTTTTGCGGCCCAATGTATCGGCAATTTTTGGTAGTACCAGGGCAAACAGAAAAGTAATTACACTGTAATAAGCAAGTGTTAAACTGCCAAAATCTGCACCATGTGCATAAACCGGATCAGCAGCATCTTTACCGCCAAAAACATTAACAGCAACGGCTGTAGTGTAATAAAACCACATTAAAAATAAACCTGGCCAGGTAAAAAACTGAACCAGGGAAACAATCTGCATCCTTTTTGGCATATTCCTCAAGGCATGAAAAATCTCTCTTGCACCACCACCAAAACCTTTATTGCTTTCTTTTACTTTTTCTTTGAAATCTACATCCTGAGGCGGGTATTCTTTAGTGGTAAGCACCGTCCATAATACTGCAGCGAAAAAGAAAAATGCACCGATATAAAAAGAAAATTTTACATTTTCGGGGATATTACCTTGCGCTGCCGTATTAGTTAAATGGAAAACATTGTTCATGATCCAGGGCAAGGCTGATGCAACACTCCCACCCAAACCAATCATCATACTCTGCATAATAAAACCACGGTTCACCTGGCTATCAGGCAATTTATCAGTAACAAAAGCGCGGAAAGGTTCCATGGCAATGTTTCCAAAAACATCCAGAATCCAAAGCAGTCCGGCTGCCATCCACAATACACTGCTATGTGGCATAAAGATTAAGGCAATACTACTTACAATAGCTCCAAGCATAAAATAAGGTCTTCTTCTCCCCCATTTTGGATGCCAGGTACGGTCGCTCAGGTAACCAATAACAGGCTGAACGAGCAATCCGGTTAAAGGTGCTGCCAAAAACAATAATGGAACCTGATCGGGATTGGCGCCCAGGTTTTCGTAAATACGCCCCATGTTGGCCCTTTGTAAATCCCAACCGAACTGGATCCCGAAAAAACCAACGCTCATGTTGATGATCTGTGCGAGTGTTAATTTGGGGTTCTCGAATATTGTTTTTAACGTCATTATATCTGGTTTAGTTTGTAACCGCAAAGGGCACAGAGGCAAAGAGACTTAAAGTGGAAATTAAAATACGACCTCTGCTTCCTTTGCGCCACACTTAGCGTTCTTTGCGGTTAATTCATTGTTCTTAAAATTCTATCACCTGTGCACTAACCGGTGCCAGGGTTACTGGAATGCTTGTTCCTGCGGGAATATTTAATTTTTTACCTGTTAACAGCTCGGTAACGGGCGATGAACTTTTAACCTTTAAAATCTCCTCTGGGATTTGAATGTTGGCAGTTAAAGCTTCTGTTCGATTAAAATTGGCCACGATCAATAGACGTTGTTTACCTGAATAACGGATAAAAGCGTACATGCGCTTATTCATATTGCCGGTAGCAGGCACTTCATAAATTCTGCCATTAATTACAGCATCACTTGTTGTGGTTACTTTTAATAATTGCTTATAATAAGCCCTTAGATTTTGCTGGGCAGCATTTAATTTATGGCCATCAAATAAGCCGCCGTTCATCCATTTCTGGTGATTCGGAACGCCCCAATAATCGAAAATGGTGGTCCTATTATCGTCCTCACCAAAACCCTCTTGCCCTTTTCCCGGTTCGCCAACTTCCTGACCAAAATAAAGCATCACCGGACCACCACCTAAAGTTGCCGTAACTACCATTGCAGGTAGAGCCAGTTCGGCCTTGCCTGCAAATCCTGCAGATGCGATGCGTTCTTCATCATGGTTTTCCAAAAAGCGTAACATGCGTTGGCCAAAACCAGCACTCTCTTTCTGCCAAACGAAACTAATATCTTTTACATCTGCGTTTGGTTCATTCCTGACCAATCTTTTTAAACCATCATATAAACCTACCTTATCGTACAGGTAATCGAATTTACCTTCGTCTAAATATTGTTTGTACACTTGTGGAATATAGGCTTCTCCGATAAAAATTAAATCAGGATTCACTTTTTTAACCTGAGGAATGACCCAGTTCCAAAATGCAATAGGAACCATTTCGGCCATATCACATCTGAAACCATCAATCCCTTTATTGGTCCAAAAGGTTAAAATATCACGCATTTTTAGCCAAACCGGTGGAATGGGATCGAAATATTTTTTCTCCCCATTTTGATAATCTACTCCATAATTTAACTTGATGGTTTCGTACCAATCATCGTATTTAGGCTGAGCAGAAAACACATTGTTCCCAGTTGCTTTTGCTGGATTCTCTTTAAACTTAGCATCCTGAAGTGCCGAAAGTGGTGTTTTTTGCCCATTTGCAGGAACCACCAAAGCCTGACCAGGTATATAATAAAAATCGTTTTTAGGGCTAAATGCTTTGGTTACCTCATCCTCTGCCCCAAAATCAACTACGCCATCCGGTTTTGAATAAGAATGGTAACTCCTGGCGACATGATTGGGTACAAAATCGATCAAAATTTTTAAGTTTTTGGCATGTGTTCTTTTAATCAAAGCCTCAAATTCATCCATCCTGTTTTTAACATCAACAGCTAAATCAGGATCCACATCATAATAATCGCGGATGGCATAAGGCGAACCTGCCCTGCCTTTTACCACATCAGCATCATCAACCTTAATTCCGTAAGCAGAATAATCGGTTAGGCTGGCGTGTGCAATGGCTCCTGTATACCAAACGTAATTTACATGGAGTTCTTTTATACCATCTAAAGCTTTATCGGTAATATCGTTAAACTTGCCAGAACCATTTTGTTCGATGGTTCCGTAAGGTGTATTAGTAGTATTTTTATTCCCGAACAAACGGGGCAGTAACTGATATATAACGATCTGTTTATCGTTCATTTTTGTACGCTTTTTTTGTGCAAAAGATGGTATAGAGAGTATTATAAAGGTAAAAAAAAGTGTAAATAGCCACTCTTTATTACTTCCAAATACGGATAAGCTTTGAGCAGAATAACATCTTCCATCAGATAAAGTTTTAGATTTTAACCCTCTACCCTCAACCTTTACACCCTTTACCTTTCTCATACCAACTCTGTATTATTTACTTCAATTTCAGTATTTCCGGCCAATTTATAAAGCTGGTTTCTGATACCGATTTCCAAATCAATAGCTGCGTGGTTTTTAATGCTGATGCCGCTCTCGGTGATATTAATTTTTAAGGTAGCTCCTCTGAAGCCAATGGTAAACGAAAATGACTTCCACTTGCCTGGCAAGAAAGGATTAAAATGCAATTTACCGTCGCGCACACGCATGCCTGCAAAACCTTCTACCACACTCATCCAGGTTCCTGCCATCGAGGTGATGTGTAAACCATCCTCAGTATCGTTATTATAATCATCAAGGTCTAAACGTGCAGTACGTAAGTAGAATTCGTAGGCGCGGGTTTCGTCGTTTAATTTGGCTGCCAAAATACTGTGAACGCAAGGCGACAACGAACTTTCGTGTACCGTACGCGGCTCATAAAAATCGAAGTTGCGTTTTAATGTATCCAGATCATAATCTTCTTCAAAGAAATATAAGCCTTGTAAAACATCAGCCTGTTTAATAAAACACGAACGTAAAATCCTGTCCCAGCTCCATTTTTGGTTAATCGGCCTTTCGCTCGCTGGCAGATCTTTAACCAAAGTTTGTTCCTTATCTAAATAACCATCCTGCTGTAAGAAAATACCCAGTTTTTCATCCTGCGGATAATACATCTGGTCGATAATATCAGCCCAATCGGTAAATTCTTTTTGATCGAAGTTTAAACTTTTTAACAAGCTGTTATATTTTTCCGGCTGCTGTGTTTTTACAATTTCGGCAGCTTCGGTGGCATATTTCATACACCATGTGGCCAGAACATTGGTGTACCAGTTGTTATTGACGTTGTTTTCGTACTCATTTGGCCCGGTTACGCCAAGCATTACATATTGCTGTTTATTGTTGCTCCAGTTAACGCGTTGTTTCCAGAAACGGGCAATACCAATCAATACTTCTAAAC
Organism: Pedobacter sp. KBS0701; assembly: GCF_005938645.2. NCBI lineage: Bacteria > Pseudomonadati > Bacteroidota > Sphingobacteriia > Sphingobacteriales > Sphingobacteriaceae > Pedobacter > Pedobacter sp. KBS0701. The sequence goes on along the minus strand of NZ_CP042171.1, from coordinate 6,179,665 downwards.
CAAAATCAGAAAGGTAGCTTTCATCGCCAGTATAACGGATGTAATTAAAAATGGCAAAGGCAATGGCACCATTACGGTGGATTTCCTCGAAAGTAATTTCCCACTCATTATGGCATTCTTCACCATTCATCGTTACCATTGGATACAATACCGCACCATTTTTAAAACCTAATTTCTCCGCATTTTCTATGGCTTTACCTAATTGTTTATAGCGATATACCAACAGGTTTTTACTTACTTCCTGTGGAGCAGTTGCCAGGTAAAAAGGCACACAATAAGCTTCGGTATCCCAATAAGTTGAGCCACCATATTTCTCTCCGGTAAAACCTTTCGGACCAATGTTCAATCGGTCATCTTTACCGGTATAGGTTTGAAAAAGTTGAAAAATATTAAAACGAATAGCCTGTTGAGCTGAAACGTCGCCTTTGATAATGATATCGCTTTCTTCCCACTTGCCTGCCCAGGCTTCGCCTTGTTCTTTTAATAAAGTATCAAACCCCTTAGCAGATGCTTTGGCAATTACTGATTTGGTTTCTTTTAAAAGTGATTCTTTAGGGTAATTTTCTGAAGATAAATTCGCCGCAATTTTAACCAGAGTAATTTCATCGTTTGCTTTTACATCAACAGAAAAAGTTTGTCCGACGAATTTCTCTTTGCGGACAGCTTCTGGGTTAATGTCTAATTTCTCTGTATTTTTATACAGTTCGATGTTGCTTCCGGTGCAAACCTCAAATTCAGTTTTCTTTGTCCTTAATTTGATGTAGGCTTCCGTTCCTGAAATTTCATCAGCAACCATATCCCAGAATTTTTCATCGTAGTTACTGTCCTGATTTTTTACATCACCATCAATAAAAGGTGTTAAAGTTAATTTTCCATCAAAATCCAGCGGCGTAATATTGTAACGGATAGCGCCAACTTCATCATCAGCTATGCTGCAAAAACGTGTCGATTTAACTTTTAGGGTTTTACCACTTTTTAATTTCGCGGTGAAACTACGCTCCAGATATCCGGCATGCATGTTCAGCACACGTTTAAAATCGCTCACTTCAGCTGTTGCCAGATCCAGGATTTCATCATCGATTTTCACTTCGATACCTACCCAGTTTGCTGCATTTAACACTTTTGCAAAATATTCCGGATAACCGTTTTTCCACCATCCCACACGGGTTTTATCGGGATAATAAACACCTGCAACATAATTGCCCGGCAGAGTTTCTCCGGTATAGGTTTCTTCAAAATTGGCTCGCTGCCCCATGCGACCATTGCCCAGGCTGAAAATACTTTCCGAAATTTTATTTAAATGTGGATCAAAGCCTTCTTCGATAATATTCCACTCATCTGCTTTAATGTAGTTTTTCATATTTAGTATCAAGTAGCGAGTAACTAGTATCAAGTAATTAGAATCGGGTATCAAGATAAATTTACTACTTGATACTTACTACTTAATACTTGCTACTCCTTTACAATTCTTCTAGGTCTTTAACTGTTAATTTATCTAATCCGCTTACTACCAGATCTGCCTGGCTAAGCACGCTTTTTTCGCCGATACCGATGGCTTTCATTCCGCCTCTTTTTGCTGCTTCTACGCCTGCAACGGCATCTTCAAAAACCACACATTCATCAGGTTTAAAACCTAAAAGTTCGGCACCTTTTAAAAATACCTCGGGGTCTGGTTTTGATTTGGTTACCATGTTTCCATCAACTATTTCATCGAAGAAATGGGCCAGATTTGTTTTTTCTAAAATGATTCCTGAGTTTTTGCTTGCTGAGCCCAATGCCAGTTTATAACCTGCTTTGTGTATTTCGGTTAAAAAATCAACCGTTCCGGGCAAAACTTCAGCAGGCGTCATTTTTGTAATCATATCTACATACCAACTGTTTTTCAAAGTGGCCAGTTCTTCTTTCTCATCATCAGTTTTCTCTACGCCGCCCCAGGCCAAAATCTTGTTCAAACTTTCTACCCGGCTAACACCTTTCAACTGCTCGTTCTGCTCTTCAGTAAAATCAAAACCCATGGTATTAGCCAAACGTTTCCATGCTTTATAATGGTAAACCGCAGTATCTACCAGCACACCATCAAGGTCGAAAAGACAAGCCTTTATTGAGGCAGAAGGTGTAAGGTGTAAGGAGGAAGGTTCTGAGTGGATGTTATCTTGCATCTTTGTTATATTTTTTAGTATCAAGTAATGAGTATTGAGTATCAAGATGTAAGTTCTACGTCTTAAAAACCTCAATCTTGTACTTTTCGCTATCTTAATTCCAATACCAACGTTGTTTTAGCGGGTACTTTAATGTTTTTAAATTCGATGTTTTCGCCTGTAATTACATTTTTCGCGGAAGTAATTCCTGTTGTTCTTTCTGCAAAGCGATCTGTATTTAATGGCTTTTCTTTCTCTGTATTGTTTACAATAACCATTACAGTGCCTTTTGGTTCTGCATTGTAACGGAAATAAACATAAATATCATCCTGTGGCACAAACTGCATCAATTTACCTGTTTGCAATGCCGGACTGTTTTTGCGGAAATTAGCTAAGGTTTTTACAAAGTTGAAAGCCTCGTTTTCTTTGTTTGTACGGCCATCGGCTATGAATTTATCTTTTTTATCGCCTTCCCATCCCCCAGGAAAATCAGAACGGATTAATCCATCTGGATTGGAGAAATTTTTCATTAAAATTTCGGTTCCGTAATACATTTGCGGAATGCCGCGCATGGTTAACAAGATACTCATTCCCATTTTGTATTTATCGAAATCTTCGCCCACCATTGAGTAAAAACGGCTCATATCGTGGTTGTCCAGAAAAATACAGTTGGTATTTGGATTTTTGTAGAGAAAATCATGCGCCAGGGTTGCATACAAACGGTTAATGCCATCTACCCAACCATTTTTGCCGTTTATTCCTTCATAAATCGCATCTTTTAAAGTAGCATCAGTAATGCCCTGTAAATGGGTATCGAAACCGCGGTTCACGGTATTGCCACCAGTAAAGAAAGCCTGGTTAGCCACCGCGGTTACCAATGTTTCACCAAAAACAGATAAGTGTGGAAATTCTGCCTGCACTTTTACAGCCCAATCGGCCATGTAAGCCGGATCATTGTATCCATAAGTATCCAAACGTAAACCATCAATACCAGCATATTCTATCCACCAGATGTGGTTTTGGGTCAGGTAATTTTGTACGAAAGGGTTACGTTGGTTTAAATCGGGCATTGAAGGTACAAACCAGCCATCCAACATCTGCTTGCGGTCGGCTGCTGATGCATGGATATCCATTACCGTTTGATCGCGGTAACTGGTCTGTGTATATTTTGGCCATTGGTTTAACCAGCTTTTCATTGGTAAATCTTTATAAAACCAATGTTGGGTACCAATGTGGTTGTGCACAATATCTTTTATTACTTTTAGTCCTTTGGCATGCGCAACTTCTACGTATTTCTTGTAAAGTGCGTTAGTACCATAACGTGGATCTATTTTGTAGTGATCGGTTACCGCATAGCCATGATATGAAGCATGTGGCATGTCATTTTCTACCTCTGGCGTCATCCAAACGGTCGTAATTCCTAAATTTTTCAGGTAATCGAGGTGATTGATTACGCCCTGGATATCGCCGCCATGGCGGTAGTACATGCTGTCGCGGTTTAATGCGGTTTCGGTTAAGCCCTGCACCACATCGTTGCTTTTATCGCCGTTCGAAAAACGGTCAGGCATGAGCAGGTAAATAAAATCTTTGTTGGTTACACCCTGAATCCTGCCCGCGCTTTTATCACGGTTTTTTAATTCGTAGGTGTAAGTAAATATCTTTTTTCCGTTAACGGCAAAGTTAATCGGGAATTTTCCGGCTTTGGCCGCGGGAGCAATTATTAAATCAAGAAATATATAGTTCGGGTTTTCAACTTTGTTAACCTTTACGAGTTTTACTCCCGGATAAGTTAAGGAAACCGAGCTTGAAGCAATGTTTTCGCCATGAACCAGCAATTGCAATTTTGGATTGTGCATGTCTGTAAACCAGAACATCGGTTCTACCCGTTCCAGCTTTTGGGCAAAGAGATTGTTTGTTAGCAAGACAACCAGAAGGGTCAAAATGGTTGTTACCCTTTTTAAAAAGGAAGTATTAGTATGATTATGAATTGGGAACGGATAATTTGGATGGGTATGAGATCTGTTCATGCTAAAACTTTAAAGATTTAAAAAAAGCCCTGCAGTACTTAACTGCAGGGCAGGTAATAAGAATTAGTTTTTAACCATTGTAGCTTTTTTTGCAGCTACATCTAAAGTGATGGTATAAGTTCCGGGAGCGGTTACGGCAATGTTATCGCCTCCATTGGTTAAAGCAGTTATGCTACCACCAAGATTAACGGTCCAATCGTGTTTGAACCTGAATTTCAATGCACCAGTGGTTAAGGTTGTTTTAATGGAGTAATTATTTGATTTTCCATCATTTACCACTTTCATATCCGTATCATTGTTCCACCCGCCCAAAGTTGCGTCTCCAATAATCGACCATTCGTTCGGTGTTGAAAAAACTATGGTTTTAGCATTTAAATCAACTGTAACCTGTTTCACTACAGCATCTGGTGATTTTAGGTTATCGCCTGCGCTACTGCTGATTTTACCCGCACCTGCGTCGCCATAGGCAACATCCCATTTTTTGGCAGGTGTAATTTTAAACTCCAGGTTTCCGGCAGTATAAGCAATCATTCCGGTGTATATACCATTGCTTGATAACGAAATTAAACTGTCAGCAGTGGTAGGATCCCAGCCCTGATAAGCTCCCGGAGCATAAATCCATGCTGAAGCTAAATAAGGTGTAGCGGTTAAAGTGATCACGTTTGAGTAAGTTAAATCGTTTACGGCTGCGCCCGATTTCAACCTCACTTCTACCTGGGCAGCAACGCCAACTTTGCCACCTAAAGCCAAAATCATGTTGTTGATTTCGGTTACGGTTGGGGCATAGGTTTTTGTGTTAACCACTACTTCTTTTGGAGTAGCAAAATTGGTACCTTTTAAAGCGAACTGTAGGGTGGAGTTAACCGGCACCACATAACCTGATGAAGTAGCCAGTGGATAGCTTAATGTTAATGCGGCCTGCGCACCGTTTGCCTGCACTAAACTTAAGTTAGTAGTAGAAGCAGTTAGTGTGCCTGCTGCCCCAATAGTTGAAACCGTTTGGGTTTCGTCTTTTTTACACGACCAAAGCGATAGTGCTATAAAGCAAAGGGCCAAGGTTTTGAAAAATATTGATTTCATATCTTATTAAAATATTAAGATTAATAACCTGTGTTTTGAACCAGATTCGGATTGGCAATTAAATCTGCCGCCGGAATCGGATAGATGTTGCGGTAAGCTGGAATGGAAGTTCCGGCTTTAACCCCACCTTTAAACGGCCATAAGTAAGTACCACCGGTAAATTTACCATAACGCACCAAATCGGTACGGCGGTGACCTTCCCAGTATAATTCGCGGGCACGCTCATCCAAATAAAAATCGACAGTTAAGGCAGCCGGAGTCAGATTACCTGACGCATTGCCATAAGCACGTTGACGTAAGGCATTAACATATTCGAGTGCTTTCCCTGCATCGCCACCTGAACCGCCACGGGCAACTGCTTCTCCGTAAATCAAATACTGTTCAGCCAAACGGAAAATGGCAAAATCCAAAGAGCTGAATGTTCCATTTAATGATGGCGGTATGGTACTTGTACCAATGATGTTTTTGAATTTTGTAACACGCAATCCATCTGTAAACACACCAATTTCATCAACTGTATTTTTCGCACCGAAAAAAGTACCGCGTTTATCTAAAGTTCCATTTGCATCTGGGAATAGTGCAGGCAAATTCTGACGGGTCCTGTTACCGCCCCAACCACCATTTGGCACACCATAAGAGGCTGTACCCATATCGGCATTAATGCCTGCATTGATCAGGAATGTGGTGCCTCCATAATTGGTACCTGTTATGCCATCATAATTAATAGTTAAGATGTTTTCGGTATTGTTGATGTTGTTATCTGCTTTAAAAAGATCCATATAATTGGATTTTAAGCTATAACCTGCAGCAATTACCTTGCTTGAGTAAGTAATGGCTTCGGTATATTTTGCAGTGCCGGTATACACCTGTGCATTTAAATATAACCTGGCCAGTAGCGCCCAGTCAGCACCTTTATCTGCGCGACCATATTCGTTGCCACGGGCATTGGCTAAATCACCCTCAATTGCTTTTAGTTCTGATTCGATATAAGTAAAAAGAGCCGCTCTCTGAATTTGTTTTGGGGCTACTTTACCGATTTCATCATTTTCGGTAACAAAAGGCGGATTACCAAAGGCATCTAAAAGCACCCAATATTGATAAGCACGTAAGAAACGGGCTTCTGCACGGTATTTGGCAATATCTGCAGCATCGGTACCCGTAATGTTGCGCGAAGCTAATTTCTCAGGTGTACTTTCGCGAAGAAATTCATTACAAACCGTGATCTGTAAAATACTTCTCGAGTATAATCCCCTTAAAAATTGATTATCCACACTTGGTGTACCATAATCCAATTCCGGAATACCAGTATCTCCCCAGGCACAGATCGCCTCATCGGTTACCAGCTCTTGTGAAGTCCAGAATAAACGCAGGAAATCTGCAAAACCCGAGTTCAATCCACCAATATCACTATTATCCGATCCGGTAGAACTGGTTAATGCATAAGCTGCATATAGTTTAACCAAACCTTGTTTATAACCTGCCGGAGTAGCATAAACGGTTGCCGCAGTAACATCGTTGGTGGGCAATACGTTTAAATCTCCTTTTTTGCATGAATTTAATGACAACAATAAAACACCTGATGCCAATATTATTTTAAATGAGTTTTTCATTTTTTGTCTCCTTATTAAAAACCAACATTAAAACCTAAAGTATACGTGCGTGGACGCGGATATAGGTTATAATCAATACCACCGCTCAATTCAGGGTCTATACCATTATACTTCGTTACGGTAAAAACATTTTGACAGTTTGCCGATATCCTTAACGAGGCTGTTCCGGTTTTAGATAACTTGCCGGCGTTGTAAGAAATACCTGCATTATCCATTTTCAGGAATGAAGCGTTTTTAATATAATAATCGCTTAAAAACTGGTTGTTCTGGAAATTGGTTGCCAGAAAATCTGTAGATGCGTTATTGATCACACCTGCCGGACTCAAGATATTCGCCCTTACACCAAAGTTTGAAGAAACGTTATCATATATGTAATTGCCAAAGTTTGCCCTGAGTGATGTTGTAAAACTCCATTTTTTATAAGAGAAAGAAGTATTGAAACCCAGGGTAATGTTTGGATCTGGTGATTTATAAAAATACTGATCGCTGGTATTGATCACGCCATCTTTATTCAAGTCTTCATAAACACCTTCTAAAGGTTTTCCATCCGCGTTATACACCTGTTTGTATACGAAAAAAGATCCTGGAATCTGGTTAACCGCATTGTATTTTAAGGTAACACCGGTACCACCTGTAATATCGCCCGCACCAACTTTAGAAGCCGGATCAGGATTTAAGGTTAAATTGGTTACTTTCCTTTTGTTGTACGCAATGTTTACACCAAAATCCCAACTGGTGTTTTCGGTTTTGATTGCCGAGAAGTTTAAACTTCCCTCAACACCTTTAACATCCATATTACCCACATTTGTAGTTAACTCGTTGTTAAAGTTTGTACCTACCGGAATATTGATTTTGCTTAAAAGATCAGAGGTTTTTTTGTAGTACACATCGATACTTCCATATAAACGACCTTTCATAAAACCATAATCTAAACCTGCATTGTAAGTAGTAGTCGTTTCCCATTTCAGATCAGGATCGTAAGCTGCAGGCGTATAATAGTTGTAAAAAGTATTGCCGATCTGGTATTGGCCGGTATTGCTGTTGGCATAATATTTAGATAAGTAATCGTAATAACCGATACCATCTTTATTACCTGTTTGACCGTAACTTAAACGGAGTTTTAAATCAGAAACTGATGTACTGTTTTTCAGGAAATTCTCGTTCGAAATTCTCCAGGTAAAAGCAGCTGAAGGAAAATAACCCCAACGGTTTTTCTCTGCGAATTTAGAAGAAGCATCAGCCCTTAATGTTCCGGATAAAATATATTTATCGGCCAAAGTGTAAATAAACCTTCCGTAGTAAGAAAGCAATTTATCACGATCGGTAGAGAAAGGGAAAACAGGAGTTACCAAAACTTCGCCGGTTCCTTTGTAAGAAGTAAAGTTGAAACCGGTTTTTGAGTTATCGTAATATCCGTAACCTGCAGTTACATCAAAACGGCTTTTAATACTTTCTACCGTGTGTGCATAGTTTAAGTAAAACTCAGAAAGTTTGTTTGTTTCTGTATTCAAAGAATGGGTGTATGATCCTGAAGTTGAAATGCTTTGTGCGGCATAAACCGGGATACGAACCTCACCATAACCTTTAGACAGATCGTAACCTAAATTTAAATTGGCATGCAATTCTGGTAAAAAGTGGAAAGAGTAATCGAAACGTGCATTACCAAAACTTCTTTCGGCATTACCGTTATTATCGTTCAACCTGATTAAACCTACCGGATTCCGCGGTGCATTCGGGTTTACCGTACCATCGCTTCTTAACCATTCAAAATAGTTACCAAAGTTATTGTTTGCGTTTACCGATTGTGTTGGATCGAACTGAATAGCTGCGCCAACAGCACCAGCATTAGCAAAATGCGACTGGGTTAAAGCACCTTTTAAGTTTAAGTCGATTTTTAAATGATCCTGGAATAATTTTGGCGAAATGCTGATTGCACCGGTACCACGAGAAAAATGATCGCTAATTAAAAGACCTTGTTGATCTAAATAACCAGCAGAAACACGGTAAGGAACGCCTTTAAACGAGCCTGCAATGCTTAAACTATTATCAGTAGAAAATGCATTCTGATAAATTTCATCCTGCCAATCGGTATTCGAGCCGCCCAATAATGAGGTGAATTTTTTACCATCATCATAACTTGCATTTGGGTTCGCGTTTACGAAATCGCGGATCTGACCTGAAGAAAGAATATCAACCTTTTTAGCAACCGTAGCAATAGAATTGTTGGTGCTAAAGTTAAACACCGGAGCACCTGACGCACCTTTTTTGGTGGTGATTAAAATTACCCCGTTTGATGCCCTCGAACCATAAATAGCTGTTGCATTTGCATCCTTTAAAACGGTAAAGGTTTCGATATCGTTAGGGTTAACCAATGATAATGGACTTGGCGCATTACCAATAGAGTTACCACTGAAGGGAACCCCGTCAATTACGATAAGCGGATCGTTACTGGCATTAAGTGAAGCACCTCCACGGATACGGATGGTACTTCCTACCCCTGGCTGACCACTATTTGAGATGATGTTTACGCCAGCTACCTTACCCTGAATCAATTGTTCAGGTGTAGTAATGGTACCCTTTTGAAAATCTTTCGAATTTACGGTAGTGATAGAACCGGTTAGGTTTTTCTTTTCAGCCGTACCGTAACCAATTACCACCACTTCGTTCAGTTTTTGTGCATCAGGCACCAATTGAAAATTAACAGTAGCATTTGCTGAAATGCTTACGGCTTTATCAAGGGTTTGATAGCCGATAAAACTTGCTGATAGCGTTATCGAACCATCCGATAACCCTGCCAGTTTAAAATTACCATTGGCATCGGTTGATGTACTTCTTGTTGTTCCTTTAACAACTACAGAAGCGCCAGGTAGTGGCAGGCCGGTTTCATCAAGCACTTTACCAGATACCGATCCGGTTTGTGCTTTTACCATTAATGCTGAAAAAACTAACAGCACCAAAAGCCCCTGTTTTAACAGGTAAAATACTCTCATATTTGAAGCTCGTTTAAGTATAAAAATTTGGTTAAATATTATAGTGATTTACACATAGGCCTAATTTACAGCTGTTAATGATATTTCAAAATTTATTTAAAAAATATATTTGGGATAAAAAACGGGGCTTCAAAAACTTCGCAAAATCAGACTTTTAGACGAGCCTAAAAAACCACATTAATTAATTGTTAATTACTTAATTTATTGATTATAAATATATTACAAACATTAAATTTGATTTTAAGGTGTAATTATTACACTAAGCCTTTTTTGGAGTATTTTTCGGGAACGTTCCCGAAAAAATTGTATAAAAATTTAAGCCATTTTCGGGAACGTTCCCGAAAATGAGTCGCAATTCTGCTTATTTTACACTAAGTGAAGATTTTTTTTGAAAATTTAAGACCAAAAACAAGGTGGTTTTCCTGGCCTTTTTTCACCTATTTATTGGTCGAATTCCGCTTGATAATTTTGGACTCTAAAACCACCTCATTTGCCTGGTTTTTATCGGCATGATCATCCAAAACAGTAAACAATAATTTAGCCGCTTCTTCTCCAATTTCAATTGCGGGTTGGGTGATGGTGGTAAGTGAAGGATTTAACAAAGGAGCAATTTCCAAACTGGAGAAACTGATCACCTTTAAATCTCCGGGAATGTTGATGTGGAGATCGTAACAAGCATAATAGGTGGCAAAGGCCAAACGCTCTACCGAGGTAAAAACACCATCAGGTTTCAATTGCATTAAAGCATGTTTTATGATAATGCTGTTTTCTTCGTAACTGTTGCTGCAGTCTACAATCAAATTTTCTTCGAAAGGAATCTGATGTTTGGCCAGTGCATCAAGGTAGCCCTGCATACGGGTTTTACCAATAGATAAACTTTTATTCACCACCAGGTAAGCAATTCTTTTGCAACCCTGCTCTATTAAGTGTTCCGTTGCCAGAAAACTGCTGTTATAATCATTTGTAATTACCCTTGGGGTAGCTATGTCTTCATAAATACGATCAAAAAATACCAGCGGCAGCCTTTTAGTGCCAAATTTATTGAGGTAATTATGATCATTGGCTTCTCCGGAAACGGACATGATAATGCCATCGGCTCTGCCATTGTGTAAGTGGCGAATGAAAGTTACTTCCTTTTGATAATCATCATCGGTTACGTAAATCAAAATATGGTAACCATTTTCTCTTGCCACACGTTCGATACCATGAATGGCCTGCGAGAAATAATTATTAGCGAGTTCGGGTACAATAACAGCAATAGTCTTGCTTTTTTGCTCCCTTAAATTACTGGCATAATGGTTAGGCTGATAGTTTAACTCTTTCGCCTTGGCTAATATAAGCGCTTTCGTAGCGCCATTAATGTCGCTATTATCCCTAAAAGCCCTCGAAATTGTAGAAGTAGATAAATTTAACGCCTCTGCTAACTTCTTAATATTAATACTATCCATTTTTGGCCATTAAACCCAATTAATTTGAATAAACGCTGTAAATATAAAATATTAATGTACGAATATCTGGCATGTAAAATAAATTATCAGTTAATTCACTACTTCGGGAATAAAACAGCTATACTTTATCAATTGACAATAGTCAATATTTGCCATAAAATTCTTTAAATAAATATTCGTTTTTTTTAAAACAAAAAGCATCTTTGCCGCATTAATAATCTATCGATATTAATCATCTTCTCATTAACCGATTGAAAAACAAAACTATTTGAAATAAAATTACAAAATGGGGAACAAAAAAATACTCATCGCCGATGACGACGAAGGGATTGTTGATGCTATAACAATGATTTTGGAAGTGATGGGTTATGATGTTGACTTTACGTATGATGGCGGAGCAGTAATAGATGCGGTAAAAAATAGGCCAGATTTGATTCTGCTCGATATCTGGATGAGCGGTCATGATGGGAGAGATATCTGCAAGCAGCTTAAAAACGACCCTCAATTTAAGGAAATTCCTATCTTAATGATCTCGGCTAGCAGAGACATCAGACAATCTGCACTGGATGCTGGTGCAAATGATTTTATGGAAAAACCATTTGAGATGGATTCTTTACTGAATAGGGTAGAAACATTGTTGGATTAGATAAAGGCATAAGGTTTAGCATGTATGGCTTTCCGGAACAATCGTTATACCAACTGAAGCGAAATGGAGAGCGCTGCCTCCATAAATTTAGCCTCGCTCAAAATCTTGTTATTCAATTTCCTTAAAATAAATCCTTTCAGGCAATTGTTTAAAAACAAACTCCGTTACATGGCAAAGCCAAATTTTATGGTTCTTAAATTCTCCTCTAAATTTTTCTAACAGATAGTCGCCACCCCCGCCTAAATTCTCTTCGCGTGCATAAACAAGATCTAAAATTTCGGCATTTTGTATTTGCTCATCGGCCATTAATAATTTACATTCATTTTCGGCAGCAGCTATCCAGTTTAACAGTTCGTCGGCACCCTCTACCATTTGTAGATCTTCAATAGCCCCTCCCCATTCAGGTATATCGGCATACCATTCGTGTTTTGCATTTTTATAAAAACGAATTGCTCTCTCCATATTTTGTAAAGAAAAAAAATCCAGCTCAATAATCCTGATAAAAATCACGAAATTTAGATCATTGCATGTCTGATTCAACTCCACCGGTTTTAAGAAAAATAATTCATATCGATATGGATGCTTTTTATGCATCTGTAGAGCAACGCGATTTTCCTGAATACCGGGGAAAGCCTTTGGTGGTTGGTGGCAAGCCAGATAGTCGTGGGGTGGTTTCTACAGCCAGTTACGAAGCCCGGCAATATGGAATTTGCTCGGCAATGTCGTCAAGTAAAGCTTACCAGCTTTGCCCGACAGCAATTTTCGTCTATCCTCGTTTTGATGCTTATACTGCGGTTTCGAAAGCGCTTAGGGAAATTTTTAGCCGCTATACGGATGTCATAGAACCCCTTTCGCTGGATGAAGCTTACCTTGATGTAACAGAAGACAAACTCGGAATTGGATCGGCCATTGATATAGCACAATCGATTAAGGATGCAATTAAAAATGAGTTAAACCTAACGGCTTCAGCAGGTGTATCGATCAATAAATTTGTGGCTAAAGTAGCTTCAGACATGAACAAACCTGATGGTTTGACTTTCATTGGTCCATCGAAGATTGAAGCTTTTATGGAAAAACTCCCGGTAGAGAAATTCTTTGGTGTAGGCAAAGTTACCGGCGCCAAAATGAAGGCCATGCAAATTAATACGGGTGCAGATTTAAAAAAACTGACTGAAGCCCAGCTTGTTGCCCAGTTCGGAAAATCGGGAAGGTTTTATTATAAGATTGTTCGTGGTATTGATGACAGGCCTGTGAGGGCAAACCGTGAGGCGAAATCGGTTGGTGCAGAAGATACTTTTGCAGAGGATACCAATGAAGATTCGGTGATGCACGATCTGCTGAAACAGATTAGCGAAACCGTGGCCAAACGTTTAGAAAAATACCAGCTAAGTGGAAAAACGGTAACCCTAAAAATCAAGTTCGCCGATTTTAAACTCATTACACGCAGCCGTTCTTTTGCTATACCGATAAACAAAGCTGAGGTAATTTATGCAGAGGCGATTAAACTTTTGGAAGAGGCAGCTATCGGCGTAACACAAGTCAGGTTGTTGGGTATTACCTTATCGCGGTTTTATGATGATGTGGAGATAGAAAAGCCAGAAAGTAATCAGCTGGAGTTTGAGTTTTAATGATTGATGTTTAATACATGAATTTCGTAATTTAAAAGTGCCTATTTCCATTATATGAAGCGCAAGGCCTCTGCAGAGCAATAAATGCCTTCCCGTTTTACGCTTGTACGCTTCACTTCCTCGTACCTCGGTCGTTGCAGGGTACCGCTTCAACCGGGGCTATTGGGCAAAATAGCATTTCATTTTTGGGGTTGCTATGTGCAGAAACCATTGTTCCTAAACCCGACAACAGCGGCAGCCTCCGATGTTTCTATCGGAGCTATAGCGAATGGCGGGACTAAAGCCAGCCAGAAACCACAAGCCACTCATTTCCTAATAAGATATCTTTTACTTCGGTCGGTGCGACACCAAACGATAGGATAATTTAAAAGTGCCTATTTCCATTATATGGAGCGGAAGGCCTCTGCAGAGCAATAAATGCCTTCCCGTTTTACGCTTGTACGCTTCACTTCCTCGTACCTCGGTCGTTGCAGGGTACCGCTTCAACCGGGGCTATTGGGCAAAATAGCATTTCATTTTTGGGGTTGCTATGTGCAGAAACCATTGTTCCTAAACCCGACAACAGCGGCAGCCTCCGATGTTTCTATCGGAGCTATAGCGAATGGCGGGACTAAAACCAGCCAGGAACCACAAGTCACTCATTTCCTAATAAGATATCTTTTATTTCGGTCGGTGCGACACCAAACGATAGGATAATTTAAAAGTGCCTATTTCCATTATATGGAGCGCAAGGCCTCTGCAGAGCAATAAATGCCTTCCCGTTTTACGCTTGTACGCTTCACTTCCTCGTACCTCGGTCGTTGCAGGGTACCGCTTCAACCGGGGCTATTGGGCAAAATAGCATTTCATTTTTGGGGTTGCTATGTGCAGAAACCATTGTTCCTAAACCCGACAGCAGCGGCAGCCTCCGATGTTTCTATCGGAGCTATAGCGAATGGCGGGACTAAAGCCAGCCAGAAACCACAAGCCACTCATTTCCTAATAAGATATCTTTTACTTCGGTCGGTGAGACACCGACCGATAGGATAAAACCAGCCAGGAACCACAAGCCAATCATTTCTAACAAGATATCTTTAATTTCGGTGGGTGAGACACCAATCGATAGGATAAAAAATGCCCCGTCCTGCTGACACCCCTTTAAAAGAGGGGAATGGAGGGCATGATGGGAAAAAAAAGGTCCTGCAAATTAATGCAGAACCTTTGATTGTTAATTTAAAGGAGATGAGATCTTATTTACTATTTAATTTATCGGCAAGCATTTTCATGTAAAAGCCACCCACTACACTGCGGGCTTTAAAGTTATCGCGAATACCAGTATTTGAATCATAAAAATCATTCAAAGGCACTCTAGAGTCAGTTTCGATAGCATGCTTGTAAACAGGATGAATCAAAGCTTCGAATTCTTTTTGTGTTGGTGCAAAAGTAGCGGTCCACAAGATCCAGTCGTTTTTAGTGTAGGCCTTTCTACTATCTAATGGGATACCGTATTTATTTTGTTTCGTCAGGTAATATTTGGTTTCGGTATCATATATTTTTTGAGGGAACAAATTTAAATTTAAAACCTTATCCCAAACCAGGTTATACTTCTGGCTCCAGGTATTTTTGTTATCAAAAGTTAAAGCATAGTGATCGCCTGCATCGGCCATTTCTATCCATTTTGGCACCATACTTTCAGCAATATCCCTATATTTTTTAGCTACTTCATTATAACCTAATGTTTGTGCCATCTGGGCATAACAGGCTATACCCACAATAGCTTTTACCGATAAGTTGGCATTACGGGCAAGGTGACCAGCAAAATCATCGGTACATAACTGTGTTTTTGGATCTAAGCCCTCTTTGGTTAAATAATCAACCCAGGTGGTTAAGGTTTTCCAGTGTGCTTTAGCGTAATTGGCATTTCCCTGTGCTTTGGCAATCGCCGCAGTTAAAATAATCATGTTGCCCGATTCTTCAACCGGCATTGGCTCGCCATAGGTTTGTCCGTTGGCTAAGGGGTAAGTACCCAGATCGTGGGCTGCCCAGGGATGAGGATATTTTCCACTTTCGCTGAAATAGAAAATACCGTTCAACATGCCTTGCAATAACTCTGGATTATAAATCAGGTATAATGGTGCCGAAGGGTAAGTTACATCGACGGTATTAATAAAACCACCACTGTTATTTTCTTTAGATAACCATAAAATCTCTCCTTGCGGACTTTTTGCCAGAGTATGTGCTGCAATACTCTGGCGGTAACCTAAAACGCATAAATCAGCATATTCTTTACCACCCGATTTTAAGGCATCGGCATATAAATTTTTGTTAAAAGTCTCGCATTTCCGGATCACCGTTTTGTATTCATCAGCCGCAGCCGTTAACTGTGATTCAATGGTTTCTTTACCTGAGGTATTCCACCATGGTCTTAAATTTTTGTTAAAATATTGAACACTATAAATTTCGTCATAGCCTAATTCAACATATTTTTCTACCGCAGCTTTACCCACTGTTCCGAAGGGGATAACAGTATTCAATGCAAGCATTTTGCCTTGTTTAACGGTTGAAGCGGAATTGCCTTTTCTAAAAGCATCGGCAGCATCTTTTTCGGCCGTTACAAACTGGATGGCATTGCCGGTTTTTGGCGCAGCCACGTAAAAATAACCCCAGTCAATTCGCATATCATCACTTGCTTTTTGAAGAACTGGCTGCTCTACCGTTCCTGTTTTCAATACTGATAATTTAGCTGTTGCGTACTTGGTTGCGGCAACCTCTTGTGTAGGACGGTAAACTGCAATGTTAGAAGAAGCACTTAAATACACTTTTACCTGGTGCGTTTTACCATCATTTGCTTTTACCTGATAGGAAACGTAAGAAACCGGACGTGCAAACAAACCCAAATCGTTCATTAACAAGGGAGAGGTAAAAGTTAATTTTAAATCGACCTTACCACAGGTAAAGTTATAAATGGTTTGCGTGGCATTGATATCAACACTTTTTTGTTTAGCCAGCTGTACTTTTTCTGCTTTGTCTTTTAGCTTTTCTACTAAACCAAAATCGAGAAAGCGGCCGCCAGCAGTGTTAATTAAATGGATCGAGATTACGTTAGACCCTGCCTTTAAAGCATTTTTATCGCTATTGCTTAAGGCAATATATTGGAAGTTATTGGTCCAGCCTTCTTTCGTGTAGATTTTCTTTCCATTCAGGTAAACCTCAATATTATCATCATGATTAATCTTTAAAAACAGTTCGTTTATTGATGCCGGGTTAGCGACATTAAAGGCTCTCCTCACCCATATATCATGCGATTTCCAAACGGTTTTTACATTTTTTTCATCATCACCAATTGGCGTAGCACCTGTTTGCCAGTTGGTGGCGCTATAATTTTCCGCCTTCCAATCGCCCTGTGGCTCACTTTCAGTATATTTAACTTCGTAAGCTTTTTCGTCGGAAGCAGGTACAACCGTTCTATAAGTGGTAGTTTCTTTACCTAAAAACCGATAAATACCACCGTCAACATTAATCATTCCTAAAAGAGAGTGATCAGCTCCCGTCCAGTGTTGGGTAGAAGATTCGTTTAATTTATCCGTGGTAGACCAGATACTGAAATAGGTATTGTGTGTAATTAAGGGATAAGCCGGGGCTTTCCGCTCCTGGGCCTTCAGCAAACTGCCTGCAAACATGCAGCCGAGTACGCCTATAAATTTAAAAGTGTTGGTTTTGTTCATCATTTGTATGTGTGTGTTGAAATCCGATTGTATATTTTGGTTAGATTTAACTTTAGTTAAACGTTTTACTAAAGTATAAAATATAATTTAATTTGCAAGTGAAGACATTTTTTTAATTGTCTAAATGACATTTAAAATGAGCCCTCAAAAAAATACATGAAGTTTTTAAGCTCCATGTATCTTTCAAATTGTGCATAAAACCTATATAAACTAAGGCTGTTTTTTGTTAATGGTCCATTCGGATAATTGGAAAACCCTGCTTCCTCTGTTTGCTTTAATATAAAGACGATAGAATTTATAGGCAACAAAGTTGTCGAAATAATACCTTTTGGTAACGCGTCTTTCATTAGAGTTTGCCCACGGGCAAGTGGTTACGGTATGTAAATCGGTATACTGAATACCATCTATTGATCCCTGTAAAATCCAATATCTAGGGTCTCTATCTTCAGCATCGTTTCCCGAAGTTAAAGTATAAGCACCAACAACCTGTGGGGTTGCAAGTTCGAAAGTACATCTTTGCGTACCATCAAAACCTGCCTGCAAAAATTTGGTCGTGATGTCGCCATCAACCAGTTTTTTCGATCCCTCATCAGAATTAGGTCCGGCACCGGCTTCTAAATTTACCGAAAATATGCCACCAACCGTCTGCATATAATTCTCTCCAATTTTTGTTGGATCGAAATTTGGATCTACAATATTTAAAAGCACTTCTTTTGCGGCCGAATAGCCCTGGCTGTTTCTGGTGGTTAAGGTTACTTTATATTTGCCGGGGAAACGATAGGTATGTTTTGGATTAACCAAAACAGAGGTACTATCATCTCCGAATTGCCACAACAAAGTTTTGTAATTTGTCGAGCTACCCGTAAACTGGTACTCTAAGAATTTTACAGTATCCGGCCTTACGTACGAAAAACCTGCTGTTGGTTTAGGTTCGTCCACCACCGGAACAACCTCTTCTGCATCTTTCTTACACTTTACTGTTGTCATTACAATAAGTATTAAAAGAGATAGAATACTGAGTAATTTTTTTACGTTATTTTTCATATCTGATTAATATTTAAGGTGTTGGAAATAATTGAGATTTTGGTATTACCCTTTTGGATAAAATATTCGGCACTTCAATTTCAAGATAAGCCTGCTGCCCACCTACATTTTCGCGGTGATGTGCTTCTATTTTATATCTTTTACCACGTTCTAAAAATATGGTGCCCTTACGTGTATCTTTATCCCATTGGGTGGTGTAATCGTCTACTAACGCTACGCCATTAACATATAGTCTGGCACCATCATCCCAGCGGGTTTGATAAAAAGTATAGGTACCACGAACTGGCGCCAAAAACTCGCCTGTCCACCTGGTCGCAAAGTTATCTCGGCTCAAAGAATTACTTTTTGTATTAACGTACACACTATCTGGCCAACTATCCCCACTAAAGTTAATTTGCTCATCAATTCTGGTTTTAAATGGCGCGCGTCCATCATCCGGATCTAATTGGGTATTGGTATAATATTTTGCTGTTAAACCAGTACCGTTTCCGGTGATGTAAGAGTTATTATCCAAATTTACATTAGGATCTACAATCACTATTAATTTGCTGTTAGTTGGGTGAATTACATGATTGCTTGCCTCGTTAATACTGAAGGCGAATGCAAATTTCTTATTTGCAACAATGTTGGCATCGAAAACCGGCCATGGGATCTGAAGTCTGACGATCGCACTCGAAGCTCCCGTGGCAAACCGAACCAAAGTATCAACGCTATAATCTTTAGCAGCCAAATGGATTGCATCTGCGGGCAAAGTTCCCCTGCCAACTAAAGTAGCAATGGTATCTATGTTTTCCTTGATTTTAATATTGAAAGCTGTTGATGGTTGGTTTTCTAAACTTACAATCAGTGGAATCGTTACCCCGGCAGGGCCTACAATGTAATTGCCCTGATATACTACATTATAGGTACCACCGCCATTTAAAGTTAAATAGTGCAGATCGGTGGGTTTTAACAGATCGGCAGTATTGATAATAACCATGATGGTAGATTGGCCAGCGGCAATCTTATTTCCTTTGCCGGGAGCCGAAAGCTTTAGGGCGAAAACCACTTTTTTACCATAATTGCGCTCCAATACTGACCGGCGAACAATAGCAACGCCTTCGCTCTTATCGGTTCCGTAAGCCACGTTGATCACATTAGGATATTCTACCCCTGCAGACGGCATTAGGATCGCATTTGTAATGGTTCCATTATTAATTAACTGCGTAACAGTATCGTTATTTAAAGTTAAACCTACCTGAAAGGCCTCTTCTGCAACGCCCGTTAAAGAAATTTTAAAAGGAACTTTAATGTATTCGTTATCTATGGAAACGTTTCCGGCAACGATACCTTCCCCTGTTACACTTCTGGTATTAGGATCTGGCAATTTTAAATCATCTATTTGTGATTTGCGACAAGAATAAACACCAATTATGGCTAAACTTATCAATGCGATATATATAATTTTCTTCATTTTATGATATTTTAAATAATCAGCAAATCTGTTATTGATCTAACCAAACCCGGCCATCAAGCCCCCATATTTGTTTATTGGCAATCTTTAACCAATTTATAATCTGTGCAGGTATATCTGATGTTTGAGGAACAAATATGGCCAGTGTTTCTGGTGCCGGAGGGCAGATTAAATCGTTAAAACTCTCCCAGGCATAGTTTCCCTGAAATTTAAAATCATGTGCCTGAGAACTTAAATCTGCCATGATATCACCATTACCATCTGTTGCGGGCCAATACCCTACCAGAAAATTAAAGTATGGATGACTTTGGTCTATTGAAGTTTGACAGGCATAGTTGCCGATCATTCCGTCCGGAACAGAAAATTTAAAAAAGCGGATATCACTTACATATACATCTGGTACTCCGTGTCCGTTTCCGTTTAAAAATCCCAGTTTTAAAGGATTAGAATTTGCCAATGAACCTGAACCTGTAATTTCGAGCTCATTATTAAAGCTACCATTGGTATAGGTACGAACAAACCTTTGTCCATTACGTACCTCTATTTTTGCCGTTAAATTTGTCCATTTCCCCTTGGCAAAACTCCCACCCCTACATTGGTGGTAATCTCCATCTTTGGTGCCCCGCCACTCAAAATACCAATAGTCTTCTTCTAAATAAATAACCCAGCCTACACTCGGATGGCCACCAGACCACTCATTACGTTTACCTAAAACACTTGGCCAGAAGAATTTGTCTTCGTTCTTTTTAACCTTAAGTTCAATGGTCACTTTTGTAGTGTCATCTATATTGTAAACGTTTGCGTCAGCAGCATCAACCTGTGCCCTCACATCTTCCCCTTTAAAACGGATTGTTTTGCCTAAATACCTGTTACCCGTAAATGGCTTTGTTAAAATTCGTTTGTTGTAGGTTGGTGCATAATAAATTACAAACGAATTTACTTTTGGCTGGCTAAAAATAGTTTGGTCATCGGCATTTGAGGGTAAGGTATATTGCCCGCCTGCACTTGATGCAATAACCACCAGCCATTGCTCATTGTTATAATCAGGACGTTTTTTTAGTGCCGCGAGGATTTCACCTACGGAAGTATCGAATTTTTCGATAGCTGCTTTATAAGCTGGAAAAGAAACATCATATCCTGATGCAGCACCTGCCGCATTAACCCCCGTAAAATGGCCTACAATAACCGTTGCAGTATCACTTGTTAAATTGCTGATCAATCCGGCTTTAACAGCATCATCATCTGCCAACAGGCTAGTCACGTCAGCTCCTGTATTTAACGATTTAAAAACCGCTGATGAGGTATAGGTAACGATTTTCGATTTTGCACTTGCCTCTTTAATCCTGTTGAAGATAATTGGGTAATTCTGCAGATTGTTATTCGTTAATGCATCGGTGGTAACCTTATGCTTCTCTTTTTTAACCCCGGTTAACATGTTTGCCCAATTGGTTGCACTTGCAGTTGCTTCAGGATCACTTAACCCTACCCATGTGTAGATAGCGTGCGGTAAAATAGCATCAATATTTGGTGTATTTGCATCTAAAACCGATTGCCCCCTGGCTCCATCGACAACTAAATAAAGTACCTTACGGTTTCCGTATTTAACAGTTGTGGTATCACTGGCATTCTTATCTCCAATAGTTCTTTCGAATTCTTTATTACAAGAAAATATGGCCGTGGTAATTATTGTTGCGATTAAGCCAATCAATAATTTATATTTTTTCATCATACTCATCTTAATTTATATTCTGGTTAGCTTAATCTGTTATTCGATAGTTACCCTAATAATGTTGTATAATGGTAAATTATCAAAACGACTAAAGCTACCTATTAGCAATAGTGCTTTTTTACCATCTGCCGATTTCGTTTCGATCACATCGGATAGGCTACCATTAAAAGGACCTGTAGAATTGTATCCTTTTGCCAATGTTCCTGTTGGTGTTAAAACCATAAACCCATTTCTGGTGATGCCATTGTATTTAATAAAATACCCGCTTACTACAATTAACCCATTATTAAGCTGTTTGGCAAAATTAGCTTGCCCACCTTCGAAGGAGAGCGATGCGAATGATTCATCTAAAGTTCCATTATCGTTTAAAACCGCAACACCTACTACTGCTTTACCATTATAACGGGTAAAACTTCCGGTAATCACATATTTTTTTGTTGTTACATTATAAGTACAAGAATATATGGCATTATCGGCGCCTGTACCTGATGTAAAAGTAGGATCGATACTTCCATCAGCATTTAACCTCACAATGCGGTTAGCTTGCTGACCATCGAAAGTGGTAAAATTACCAAACACAACCAGTTTTTCCAGCTTCTCTGCCTCAGTATGCATGTAAGTATCCACAGGTCCGTTTGCACTTTCTTTTCCTTTATTGGTAGCGGTGTTGAAACGGAATGTTTTATCAAGACTACCATCTAAATTAAAGCGCAAAATCTGGCGGATTTCTGTACTGTCCAATATGACCGTATCCCTCGATAAATCGTAATTAAACTTATCGTAAGTTCTTTTTACATAATACCTGAAATCGCCGGTTGCTAAAATTTTTCCCTGGTGTGCGTATACACGGTTAATAAAACCATTTGTACCGCCGTTAAACCTCGGAAACCATTTCTGCGTAACGGTATCAGTGACTGTTGGCTTTCTTTTGGTTTGAATTTTTATGGTGTCTATTGCTCCGCTGGTGAACAAACTGGTAATGTTGCTGATATTTTCTGTACGCTGGTTAAATCCGGTAAAACCACCTGCTACAATAAAACGCCCACCAATTTCTACAATCCTGGCTAAAGTCCCGTTAGCTCCCCGCCCTGTACGGAAAGTACGATCGTATTCTCCATCTAATGATGTTCTTGCGATCCGGTTAATGGGAACCACACCTCCTTTATTATCAAAATTGGTAAAATTACCAACTACGATATTCCTTCCATCAAGCATTTCGTATACCTGACTTACATAACCGTTGGTACCTGCTATAGCTTTAAAAGTAGGATCAATCTGCATGAGCCCGGTTACGGTAAAAGTTGGCCCAATAAATAACTGATCGCCAATAGCGATTGATGTTACGCCCGTACTTCCGCTTTCCGGAACTTTAACGGTAATTTCTGTGGCCGTAACGCTAATTACCTCGGCCTTTTCGCCGTTAAACATAAAGGTTAATCGATCTTTATATTTATCAAAGCCCGAAGCTTTGATGACTACAGATGTACCTACAATCCCAACAGCAGGAACTGGGACATCAGTTTGCGAAATGGCCACGCCTAATGGCGATTTAGCATCAGCATAAGGGTCAGGGATTACATCATCTGCCTTTTTACATCCTTGAAAGCTGAAAGCAATCAAAGTGATTATTGTGAATATAAATTTAATTTTTTTCATCATTTAATTTCTTGAGGTAAAACCAGTTATGACTTATTTTGAGGGATCAGAAGGAGCTAAACCGCTAAAATATACATCACTAAAAAAATCACTCTCGTTAAAGCCAAAATAAGCGCCGCCTCTTATGTCATTATAGGCCAAAGTGTGTACAACGCCATTGGTAGGTTTTATATCAGATGATGCCACCTTGTTGATGTACCAATTATCATTAGGTTTTGAAGCATCGGGGATATAAGTTAAGTTTAATTGGCGGTACCCGATATATTTGATATTGTTCGCGGTAGCATAGGTTACTCCAATATTTGAGATATTACCACTAAGAGAATAATACAAACCGCCCGGATAAACACTCTTAACATCAAAATCGATTTGCTGATAATCCTTTAACCTATTCACACCCTTAAACATATAACGTTGCAGATATCTCCTCCAGATTACCGGACTAATCTGATCCAGCGTTTTAACGGTATCTTTTCCTGCGTAAAAAAGTAGGTTATTTAATCCATCAGTTCTAATTGTCCCGATTGTTTTTTTAATTACCTCATCATCAGGCGCAAAAAAAGTAAAGTCCTCATTTGAAAAGGTACTTTCTAAACCCGCCAGTTTTACAATTTTGGCTATGGTATCAAAAGGTACTTTTTTAGCCTGTAAATATTGAAGCATGTTACCATTAAAGTCAGGATTGGCCAGGCCTCCATCACGATAATATTCATCACGCTTACAAGCATTTAATATCAGCAGTAAAGCAGCACAAGCAAAAATTAGCTTTTTCATATCTTTTTTATTATAATTAATTACCACCATTAACCCAATAATCATTCAGTTTCATGAATGGGTTGTTGTTTAGCGCACCCGGGTTTATCGGCCAGGTCCAGGCACCACGACTAAATTTATCGGATGTAAGTACGTTGTAAGAATATTGACTATTTAAAATTCTCTTCGTTCTAACTAAATCAAAATAGTGATGACCTTCGCCAATAAGCTCCCTTGAACGTTCGTAAAAGATAAATTCCTTAAGATCTCCATTTGAAGACGTATATGGAGATGCGCCGGCGCGGCCCCTTACCATATTTACCAGTTTTATGGCTTCGGCATCTTCATCTATATTTGCAAGCGCTTCTGCCGCCAGCAGGAGTTCTCCACCATACCTGAAAATCATAAAGGTATTATCCGGATTGGCATCTTCCTCACCAACAATAAAAGAGTTCTTGGCATATTTTAATAACATGAACTTACCATTGTCGGCAAAAATATCTTCATTAAACCAGGTTGTGATCCTTTTGTCGCCTCCATCCTGAAAAAGTTTCTGCATATATTCGCCCCTGTAATAAGCAAAACTTACGCGGTGTGTATATTCAGGTCTTTTGTATGGGTAATGCAAAAACATGTCGGCAATTGGTGCAACATTCAGTACGGCATCTCCATAATTTATACTTTGATAAAATTCGAATAAACTTTCATCTGAGCGGCCCTTAATTACTGTAGACCAGTCTGAAATTGGTAATAACCGATAGGCATTACTTGCAACCAATTCTTTACCCAGATCTGCTGTAGCCTGATAATATTTTCTTGCGTTAGCGCCGTCAAAGCCTGCGTTCCACATATTCATCTCCATCATTAAGGCAATGATGCTACCTCTACTTGCCCGAACGCCTTTTAAAGCAGGATCGCTGTAGGTAAATGGAATTTGATTTTTATAACTACTTAAATCGGCAATACATTTATTTAATACGGATACAAAATTTTCGCGGGGTAAGGATGTAGAATGAAATGCATCAGTATAATACACTACATCGCCAAATAACCGTACCATGGTAAAGTAACAAAGTGAGCGAATAAAGGCGGCTTCAGCCTTAAACTGTCCTTTTTCTGTTTCAGAAACACCCGGAACACCCTCATCTAATTTCGCAATCAGGATATTGGCACCTTGAATTGCCCTGTAATAACCGGTCCAGTCTGTTATTCTATCAAAATTATAATAGTCCCAGGGCTGCCCTCTCCTAATCAGGTTTAACAGATCATTTCGACCTAAATACTCCACATATTCACGGGAAGCGGCATTGTCAGACTGGCTTTCGTGTAATACTTCGCCTGATCTGTATTCGCCAACCGCACCAACATAATGCGTTTCATTTATTTTGCTAAAAACAATCCTCGACAAATCATAAATATTGGCAACAACGTCTTCTTTAGTCTGGAAAAAGTTGTTCCCTGTTAGTTTATCTAAAGGCTGTACGTTTAAAAACTTTTTACATGAAGGCAAGCAAAAAGATGCTGCAATAACCAAAGTGTAAATAATAACTTTTTTCATAATCAATATTTTTAGTTGCCTGTATTAAGTTCTAAATTTAAACCAATGTTATAGGTACGTGGCACAGGATAACCGTTAGAAATATCGCGACCTAATGCAGTTACGTTTTCCGGATTAGGGCCACTATACTTAGAAAATGTAATTAAGTTATTAGTGGAACCAAATATCCTTAAATTAGCCAGTCCGAATCTGCTGATCAACTTCTTATCGAACATATAGGAAAGAGTTAAGTTGTTAATTTTCAAATACGTACCACTTTCCTGCCATAAGGTTTGGTCAGCTCTTAATGGTTGGATATTTCCGTAACGGCTAAAATCATAAGGATATGGATATTTAGCCACATCGCCTGGTTTCTGCCAGATATTCAAATCACCTAAAGGTACTACTGCATTTAATGCATAAGGATCTCTCATGATGGCAATACGATCGGCAAGGGCATTATTTAAGATTGTTCTGTCGGCAGTGTAACTGGCATACATATTTAGTCCCCATCTTTTATACCTCATGGTGAATGATAAACCACCTGTTAACAATGGCTGTGAGTTTCCGGTAATTTCGTAATCTCTGCTGTCCAGAATATAATCGCCATTTACATCTTTTAAGATCGGATCTCCCCCGTAAAAGAAGGTATTGTTTGTTTGGTATCTTTTTCCGGTAACCGGATCTACAGGTACATCTGCGTCTGTTTTGTAAACCCCCTGGTTAATTCTTAAATAGTTTGACAGGGTATTTCTGCCTACACGGAAAACATTATGTTGCAGGTAACCGGAATCATCGAAGCGGATATACTGCCCGTTATACTCTTCAGGCAATTTTAACAGCACATCGCGGTTGTAAGCACCGTTTATTGAGAAAGATAAATCGAAATCCTTGCTGGTAATGGCTTTTACATTTAAGCTGATCTCGGTACCATAATTGGCTATACCCAAATCGTTACTTGATAGTTTATTAAAACCTGTAGTATTTGATAAAATACGATCGAACAGTAAATTATCTACTTTTTTAAAATAACTATCCACAACAATCGAGAATCTGTTCAGGAAACCAATGTCAAAACCAAGGTTATACTGACTTGTAGTGGTTGGCTTTAAAGCCGGATTTGGAATTAAATCGTAATTGATACCAATGGTTTGCGTATTGTTGTAATTTCCATTAAGGTTATAAATACCATAAATACTTTGCAGATTACCTGTTGGCACAATATTCTGGCCCCAGGTTAATCTTAAACTACCATAGTCTAACCATTTTTGATCTGTTAACCAGTTTTCTTTGTTGAAATTCCATCTTAAACCTATTGAAGAGTTTTTAGAATATGGATTTTCCAAACCACTTGATGAGGTACCATCTAAACGGTAAGAGAATTCAGCAACATATTTTTTATCATAATCGTAAGATAGCGATCCTGCGAAAGAGGCAATTGTAGCATTTTTATAACTACTTAAAACTCCGCCACCTCTTGAGTAATAACCATCGAAGCCGACTGGCCCCTGGAGCTGATCGTTTGGAATTCTTTCCTGCCGGCTTATTGATGATTGGGAGCCCTGTTTATAAATTTCGTTAAATGTATTGATAAAGAAATTGTGCTTTTCACCTAATGTTTTAGCGTAGGTAATTGCATTTCTATTGTATAGCTGGAAATTTCGGCCATTATAATCATAAAGCTTGGCAAATGATCCGTTGGCTGCGGCTGGTGTAAATGTAGTTTCAGTATCTGAGGTATAATCATAACTTAAGGTAGAAGATGCTGCGAAACCTGGTATAAATTCGTAACGGGCATCTATATTTGCTCTTAAATTTCTGGAATTGTTATCGTTTAGCGTTTGCAAAGCAGATAATACCCCGCCAGATGCCTGATAAAAAGACGGAGGTGGCAAAAGTGTTGATGCCTGGCCGTTTTCAGCTACACCCGATTGAAGCAAACCTGCACCGTTACCTTTATTCTGTTTACCTACAGAGCCATTAACGAAACCGAAAAACCTGAATTTATCATTCGGCTTAAACTCCATGTTCATGTTTAAATTGTAACGGTTATAACCCGTATTTTTAATTACACCTTTTTCCGCATAATAGCCCATATTAGCTTTGTAATTAAATTTTTGGTCACCGCCATCTAAAGCCAGGTTATGACTTTGGTTAAAGGTGGTTTGATAAAATACATCCTGCCAATCGGTAGAGTTATTATAATACGCATTTAAACTATCGGCAAGAAAAGGTGTATTGCTAATTCCCCTGATCTGATTAATGGTCTCAGCGTTTAAAATAATTTGCTGAATTTTTAATTGGCGTTCTGAATTACCGCCTAATGTTTCGCGTAATTTAGGCGGAGCATTAACGAAAAAGTTCGATACATATTTAATACGCGGCACTTTAGAATTACCTCTTTTTGTGGTGATGATGATTACCCCATAAGCACCTCTTGATCCATACATGGAAGTGGCCTGCGCATCTTTCAGGATCTGGATGTTTTCGATATCCTCCTGAGGGATTAGCGAAAGTGGACTCACCCCGGGGCCTTGCGTTTGAAAACCAAACTCTGCTGCCTTATCTGCATCTAATGGCACACCATCGATAATGTATAATGGCGATGTAGGTTGTAAAAATGAATCGTTACCACTACCCGAAATACTTAAACTTGATAAACCACGAAGCTGTACCGATCCCCTAAAACCAGGGGCACCGGTATTGTTCTGGATATTTAACCCTGGCACCTTACCCTGTAAAAGGGTTTCAATATTTGATACCGGGATATCGGATACATCCTTACCGCTAAGCACCGTTACCGATCCGGCAGTTGTTTCTTTTGGTCTGTTTTGGTAAGCTACAATAATCACATCATTCAGATCTTTACGATCCTCGCTAATGGTTACTGTGATATTGGTTTGATTGGTAATTTTAACCGATGAGGTATTGTACCCTAAAAATTTAAATAAAAGTGTTCCTCCAACAGGCACGTTAACCGAAAACTTTCCATCACCGTTTGTTTGCGTTAAGCCTTTATTTGTGCTTTGCAAAACAACAGATACGCCTGGCACCCCCTGTTTGGTATCTTTATCCAGAACCCTGCCATTTACAATAATATTTTTTTCTTGCGAATAGGCATTCGTACAACAGATTATACATACAATAAGTAATGTATATAAAAGTATATTTCTTTTCATAATATTAGCTTTATTGATCAACTATTCGTTAGCAAATTTTGGGTTCTCGTTTTTGAAATAAAAGACGATTTCCCAGTCGCCAGCCTTATAAATAGCGAAATCGACACCGAAACTGGCCACTGTACGTGCCCCTCCAAAACCAATCCTGGAGTAACTCAACTCTGCTTTTGCCCTTGATCCGCCTTTAGCATAAGATGTAGGGATTTCTACCAATGGAATTGGATAAGCAACATCATACTGAACATATTGATCGGTTTTCTGGATATTGAAACCATGGATCATTTTATCCCAAACTGTTTCATTGAAGAACTTAGGATCGATCGGTAAAGAATCTTTACCCAAAACCACAATACGTAGTGAATGGCCATTACCTCCTGATGTTAATGGACGGATGTAAACAATGGCATCCTTCTTATCATTGTTGCTCACTAAGTTTAAATTAGAAGTAGCACCGATCACATTATTCAGATAAGGACGGATGTAATCCCTCAGTTTTTTGTCTAACGGAAATTTTGGATCAGGGGCAGGCAAACCTGTATAAGCATTAAAATCATTCGATGGTTCGTAAGGGCGTTCTCTGAAAGGTCTGATCTGAAAATCTCTGATCAGGCGCTCGCCACCGGTGTTTTTAACCTTTACATCAAAAAAGCGTGTATCCTGAGCAAAGTTGGTACTATCAGTCGGACGGGGTTTCAATAGCTGGTTGGTTGCTGATGGCCACAAGATAAATTCACCTGATGAACGTATTTCGAATATCGGATGTGTTTCGATTTTTCTTTTTGCCTCAATTTCAGCCAGGCTTTTTTCCAAACCCGTATAAGGGGCCGTCCATACGTAAGTTGGCGCCGTTGTAAAAAGATCGTTCACCGGCTTTCCATCCCCAAACCTAACGTTTACAATTTCGAAAGTGATGGGATTGGTCGAGTTATCGCTGTTAAAGCCACCGATAAGATTGGTCCTTCCGATTATTGGCTCCAGAATTTTATTGCTAAAATTTACATTGTTACTGATATAATCTTTCTCATCGGGTAAATCGAAAATCTTTTTACAGCTACTGCAAACGGTTACAGCAAGCAAAAGGAGCGCAAAATATTTATATATGATCGATTTCATCGGGCTATTTATTTTAGTGTTTCTATTTCGCATCACTTATTTCGTTTTGTTTATGGTAAACTCAGCCAACTGGAAGGTTCCACTGTTTCTGAGTTCGGTAATCACAATGCGGTAAAATTTGTAGGCAACCGTATTTGTACACCTAAATACTTTTTGCTGGTATCTTTCTTCAAAGAAGAAATTAGATCTTCTGTCCAATTCTACCCAGTTTGAACCATCCATCGAGCCTTCATAAGTCCATGCTTTTGGATCTCTTTCGTTGGCATCATTTGCAGATGTTAAAGTATATACGGACGAAACCGCAGGTGTTTTAAGTTCAAATCTCATCCATAATTCGCCTTGTAAATCGGCCAGGAATTTAGTGTGATCATCCCCATCAATTACTTTTCTCGAATTTTCTCCACTGGTTATACCGCCGCCATTTTCGCGGTTTGATGAAAATATACCGCCAATTTCGAGATAAAGGTTTGGTGGTGGTGGTACAAAAGTTAACCGGGTAACGAACTCATTGAAGCCAAATACGTGATCGGCACTGATAACATGTACGACACCGTTTTTGGTTTTAATGTTATTTGATGATGTTGTACTGGTTGCCCAGTTGCGAACGAATTTGCTTTTTTTGGTATTATCAAAATTAATAACCTCAGGTCCGGCACCAACCTGACCAGAAGCCGATATTTTGGTTACACTCGCATGCATCGGGTAACCAATATGTACACTTTTCAAGTCTAAACCATCCTGAAGTTTTAATGAATCGGTTGTTTTCTTACCTCTGATAATATAGTACGAGGTCATCGTATCCAACTGAACAGCATCAATATTGGCCAAAAAAAGTGGGTCTTTATCAGATAGTTTTCTTAACGTATTTAAGTTACGTAAAGCCAGTTGGAAGCTTGGATTGCTTACTGCAAATAACGTAACATTACTATCGGTTAATGTTTTTTTCAAACCCATCCTGTCAATCGCTACAATAAGCGAATCGAAAACGCCTGGTTTGCTTTTCAAATAATCGTAAGTATTGCCGGCAAAAGTTACATTCTGGTCTGGTGCATCGTAAAATCCTCCATTCTTTTTGCAGGCCGAATTGATGAGCGTAAGCAATGATAAGATTGCCAGTGCGCCTGTGTATTTAATTGAATTTTTCATATCCGTTATCATTAGCGCCAGTAAGCATTTTGGGTTAATAAACTATTTTGAGCAATCAGCTTTCTTGATATTGGCCAGTAAATGCCACCAGAATTAATGAGGTTCATAAATTTGGCGTCGTTCTGTTTGATCTTGTTGTAACGGATCAAATCATACCACCTTGAGCCTTCACCCAACAATTCGCGGTGACGCTCTTCGAAAATTAATTTAATGATGTCATCTATATTTACAGAAAATCCGTCATCATATCTTCTCACCATCACAGAAAGCAGTTCATTTAAAGCGCCCTGTTGGTCGCCCAAAACTGAAAGCGCTTCTGCTCTTAACAATACGATATCTTCTAAGCGGGTAAAAACCAAAGCACTGGTAAAGTACCTGAAGTTTGGATCTGTTCCGCCACCCTGAATTACTTTGATTTTGCTGAAAATGGGATACTTACCGTTTATGTTGGTAAAATATCTTCCATCGTATTTTGCTTGCCCTAAAGTATCAACCGCAAACCTTTGATCTTTTGCAATATTGAAATATTTTAGAATCGAATCTTTCGGAAGATAAATATCCGGAACTGACTTAGTCATAACCGGTTCAGCTAAAGTTAACTCTTCAATATGCCCGGTAGATGAACCATCCACGTGGCCATAATCGGAGTTAAAACCGAACATCTGCCTGGTGTTTTTATTATAGAAAAACCCGTTGGAATTTGATAAGTCAGCACTTCCTGTAAAACCTCCGGCACTTTTTCCGTAATTATCTTCCACAAATTTGGCATATTTAGAAACGCTGGTATAATCGCCATTCCAGGCTGCCAAATGCGCTAGAACCGCGTATACCGTAACTTTTGTAGCCAAAGCACCGCCCCATCTTCCTGAAGTTTCATTATAATAATCAGTTGGCTGCTGCACATCGCCACCGCTATAAATAAATGGCAGATCAGCTGCTGCTTTTAGCATTTCCTGCTCGGCCCATGCTAAAATCCTGGCCTGGCTTTCGCGGGGTTTATTCGTAAATTTACCTTCGTCTGATGAGGTAATAAATGGTACATCACCCCAGATTCTCACCATGTAGAAATAGGCAAAAGCCCTTAAAAACCTGGCTTGCGCAATATCCACTGTCATGTTATTGCTTGTGTATCGTTTATCTGTTTCTTTTACATGCCCAATATTTTCTAAGAAAACATTAGCACCGTTTACAATGGCGTAAAACCTTGTCCAATCAGATAACGCCTCCATCACAGGATATGCTGCGTTTAAATTATTGCCGATTACAGCCTTTAAATCCTGTCTTTTCGGACTTAAAAACTCTCCGGTTCTTACATCACCATAAATCCAGTGACCGTTATTATCTGATAAGGCAGCCCGTGTTAAAGCATAAACCCCCAAAATTCCCGACCGGGCATCCTCTACTGTATTCCAGGCATTTTTTTCGCCTACAACCCTGGTAGAATCGGTTTCTAAAGCTTTATTACAGCTCGAAAAGGCAATTATAGAAACCAGAAGTATGTATAATATATTTTTCATCTTACCTGATGTTTTGTTAGTTCTTGTTTTCATCTTATAGCTCCATTTTAACACCCAGTGTATATGTTCTCGGAATGGGTTGGCCATAACCTGTATCCACGCCATCGTAGCTAACTAGCTCGGGATCCTGACCGGTGTAAGGCGTGATGGTGAAAATATTACTCACGGCACCGTATACGAAGAATTTGTTGATTTTGATGTTCTTCTTACTAAGCAGATTACCCAGTTCGTAACCCAATGAAACCTGTCTTAATTTTAAGAATGAAGCATTCTCTAAAAAGAGATCCTGATCTGCACGGTATGGGATTACCGTACTCCAGGGATTGTAAAGCGGATATTTTGAGTAATCGCCACGTTTCTCCCAGAAGGTAATTTCTTTAACAGAACTGATATCGGTATTACCTTCGCGGTTAACAAAATCAAAATGGTTAGCCATCTCCTGGTTGATTAGCTTTCTGCCTAAATTAAAGTAGAAACTTGTAGCCAGACTCCAATTGCCATATCTAAAATTGTTATCGAAACCACCTGCAAGGGTCGGTAATGAATGACCTTTTAATACTTTATCGTTATCATCAATAGTATTATCTCCATTTTGATCTTTCCAACGTGGATCGCCGGCCTTTAAAACAATCCCCTTATATTTTAATTTTTGTCCGTTAACCGCTGGCACATCAGCATCTGCAGTGTAAATACCATTATTCTCCAATAACCAATATTGATCTACGGGCTGGCCAACTTTTAAAAATCTGTTACCTACTACCAACTGATCCAGTCCTCTTGGCAATGCTTTCAATTCGTTAGCATTGTGATTAAAGTTTAAGGCCGAATTCCATGAGAATTTACTTTTTGCGATGATTTGAGCACTCACGGTGAAATCGATACCCGTGTTGTTAACAGACATTCCGCTTTCGATAGATTGTTTATAACCATATTCGGCATAAGCAGGGATGCCAATTAATTGATTTTTGTCGGTTTTGCTGTAAAGGTCAACAGAAACGTGAAGACGGTTTTTCAACATCGCCACATCAGCACCAACATTAAGTTGATCTGAGTACGACCAAGGCACACCATAACCTACCCAACCAAATTGATAAGGACGTGTTAAAACACCGAATGCATTATATCCAGGTACTGTTAAGTTACCAGTATAACCAACTGAAGCTGTATATTGTGGACCCTGCGTATAATTATCGTAACTAAAGGTACGCCCCATTCTACCAGCACTTGCACGCAATACCAAATCATCAACCAAGCTGTTATCTTTCAAAAATTCATTTTTGATATTCCAGGCGGCAGAAATAGTTGGCGAATAAAACCAACGGCTTGTTGGTTGTGCGTTTGAAGAGCCATCTAAACGTAATACGGCTGATAAGAAGTATTTATCGCTAAATGAGTAATCAGCTTTTCCATAGAAAGACAATAAGTTATCTTCCGTTTTATCTAAAAACCGATAAGTTAATTCTCTTGGAAAGGCAACTGGTGTTAAATAACCTGGGTTATCCTTACCATCGTCATTTTTAGGTTTAGAGTCCAGCAAATTGATTTTAATATAATCATTAACACCTTTATAAGCGTAGGCGTTACTGTATTTATAAATATCCCATTGCATGGATTGCCCTAAGGCAAAATGAAAATCGTGAACCTTATCCAGGTTTAAATCGTAAGTTACTTTGTTATCCATCATTAATCTCTGGCTAAAGCCATAATAATTGGATGCATAACTGTTTCCCTGCAAAAGCGTTCTGGCATAAAAAACATCTCTATACCCCTCACTGTAATCAGCATTAAAAGATGATACCACCTTAAACTGACCAAAAATTCCTTCTAATTTGGCATAACCCTGAATAGAGTTTGTTTTGTTATCATCAAAACCTTTCTTATATTCTTGCAGGTATGAACCATAGAAATCTTTATTTGGAGGCAGAGGCGCACTTAAATCAGGAAAATAATTAAGTTGTGCAAACCGGTCGCGCAAGGTTTTATTTCTGTCGCGGTTTAAGCGGTTCGCATTAATCATAGTCGAAAACAACAACCATTTGGTTGGCTTCATATTGATATTGAAAGTGGCGCTATAACGGTCGATACC
The DNA here is from genome assembly GCF_005938645.2 of Pedobacter sp. KBS0701. NCBI lineage: Bacteria > Pseudomonadati > Bacteroidota > Sphingobacteriia > Sphingobacteriales > Sphingobacteriaceae > Pedobacter > Pedobacter sp. KBS0701. Next base: position 6,145,181 of record NZ_CP042171.1, on the reverse strand, counting down.
CGTTTGATCTGCTACACCTTCACTTTTGGTATTACCCAATGCAAACCTAAAGTTCGCCCTGTCCGTACCGCCGGCAAGTGAGAAATTAATACCATATACCAGTGCATTTTTATAGTATAGATCTGTCCAGTCTGATTTTCCACTGTACACATTATTTAGCGAATCGCTTAAATATACCGGATACTCTTCATCATCAGAATATCTGCCATTTGTGGTATATACATCATAAAAGCGCTGTCTGAAATCATTTTCATATTTACCATTGATGGTATTTACAAATGGTTTTTGCACCATACCGATATACGAATTGAAAGATATCGCGCGGTATTTACCAACTGCTGTTTTTGAGGTTAAAACAATTACCCCGTTAACACCTCTTGGGCCGTAAACAGAAGTGGAACCTAAATCTTTAAGCACTTCTACCGATGCAATATTATTCATATCAATACCAGTCAATAAATTAGTTGCAGGACCGATTCTGTTAAAATCGAATTGCTGTATATCAAAAGCGAAAGGATGCTCCCGTACCAACGGGATTCCATCTAGAACCACCAGAGGTTGAGCATCGTACAAATCCTTTTTAGATAATAGCGGCATTGCAGCTCCCCTAATAAACATGTTCTGAATAGAACCTGGTTCGCCTGAGGGTTCCTGAATATACAGACCAGCAAAATTGCCCTTTAAATTTTGCTGTAATGAAATTGCAGGGAAGAGCGATAAATCTCTGGTGTCTTTTTGTACACCACCAGACAATTTGTTGTAAAGTGTTTTTTTCCTGATCTGTTCAAGACTATCTTTTCGCAAAGAATCTTTAGTTGATACGATCTTAATTTTCGTCGTATCCTGAAGGATCAAATAATTAATTGTTAGGCCTTTATGATTTTTTTTGCCCGCAGAAAAAACGGGTAAAACGTTTAACGTAAACGCGGCAAAAAAAACAAGGCACGCCCATAAGTATCGCATAGTTAATGGATCTTTTAATTGGTAAAAAAATGATTTCTAGAACTTATTTTTTCGGAAACGGCAAGACACGTCTTAGGTTAAAAGAACAGGTACTTTGGTAGTAATAGTTAGGGATTCTCATAAAATTTAGTATTTGGTTAACTCAAATATATAATATACTAAAACGTTTTAATAACGAATTGTCATTTTTATGAAATTTTTATAAAACAGCGCAATAATATTTAATTCTATTAAAATAATTGTCAAGCAGACAGGTAAAAAATAAATATTATTAAAATAATTTGAAAAATTAACATCCTATAAAACAGTAGATAAGGATATTTTTTACAAATAATTACAATAATCAGAACAATTTTAGGTTACAATTTTTTAAAATGCTTAAACGTTTTAGTAAAAATTAATATGCAGAGTATGTATTACCATTAAATTGCCGGCAATAGTTTAGTTCTGAATAGCTACTACCCAATTATCCCTTAAAATCAGTTAACTGCAAGTGTATTGTAAAAGAAAGGTTAACTTAATTTATCTTTCAGTAGCTATCCGATAGGTAGGATCTTCCATAATGTTTACTGCGATAATCTGATCAGCATTTTTCAGCAAGCGCTTACAGTCGTTACTCAGATGTTTTAATTGAAGTTTCTTATCCACTAAACGATAACGTTCGGTTAGTTTATTCAGCGCATCAATGCCCGACATATCAAAAACACGGCTGTGCTTAAAATCAATAATGATATGCTGCGGATCGTGTGCCACATCAAACAGTTCATTAAAACTAGCAATTGATCCAAAAAACAGGGGCCCGAATATTTCGTAAGTTTTCACACCATTGGCATCGATATGTTTACTGGCACGTATTCTTTTAGAACTCTCCCAGGCGAAAACAAGTGCTGAAATAATTACACCTATTAATACCGCAAGTGCCAGGTTATGCAGCCAAATGGTGATAACAGCCACCAGGATGCCAATGATAATATCATGCACAGGCATTTTATTAATCACTTTAAAGCTCATCCATTCAAAAGTGCCAATGGCTACCATCATCATTACACCAACCAGCGCGGCCATAGGTACACGATCGATCACCGGAGCACCTATCAAGATGATAACGAGTATAGTTAAGGCCGCAACAATACCTGATAACCTGGCCCTGGCACCTGCCGAGAGGTTAACCAGTGTTTGGGCAATCATCGGACAGCCACCCATCCCCGTAAAAAAGCCGTTTGTAATATTGGCAATTCCTTGTGCAATACTTTCCCTGTTCCCATTGCCTTTAGTTTCTGTAATTTCATCAACCAGGTTCAACGTAAGCAGGCCCTCTGTTAAGCCCACACCAGCCATAATGAGTGAATAGGGAAAAATGATCTTGAGCATATCCAGATTAAGCGGAACTTTCGGAATATGAAAGGGCGGAAAACCACCATTTACTGAAGCAATATCTTTAACCAGTTTGGTATCAATCCTAAAACATAAGACAACAAGAAAAACCACAATAATAGCCACCAGTGAGGATGGAATGGCTTTGGTTATTTTAGGGAGAATGATCACTATTGCAACAGTGAGTAATACCAAAGCCAACATGATATATAAAGGCACACCACTCAACCATTCTACTCTGCCGTTAACAAGGGTTTTGAACTGTTCTAACTGCGACATAAATATAATAACCGCCAAGCCGTTAACAAAACCGAACATTACGGGCTGCGGAACCAGCCTGACAAATTTCCCAAGTTTAAACAGCCCTGCTATAATCTGGATTACGCCTGCTAAAGCCACTGCCGCAAAAACATACTCTATACCCTGTGTTTTCATTAAAGCGATAAGCACAATTACTGTTGCACCTGCCCCACCCGAAACCAAGCCTGGCCTGCCACCTAAAACAGCCGTAACCAGGCCCATAATAAAAGCAGCGTACAAACCTGTTAAGGGAGGAAAACCCGCAAGGATAGCAAATGATAACGATTCGGGGATCATGGTCATGGCCACCGTTAAACCTGCAAGAATTTCAGTTCTGTAATTTATTTTCTTTGAAAAATCGAATAGTTGCAGGTAAGGCTTCATCATTAAAATTATTAGTAGCTGCAAATATCTAAATTATGAGAACATTAGTTCTATATAGATTCTTCAAATTGCAATTCATGTCAAAAGCATCACAATATCTAGTAGGTAATGAATGTAAGATGGATCTAATCCGAAGTCGGGGGGCCGGGCCTATCGTGCAAAAGAAACATACCTTAGTGCTTAATGATGGGAACGTAAGTTGGATGTTGGAATTGATTCTGCATTTATCTTCTGGATCTGCGGAATAAATAATTAAAAACGAATTGCAAATCCTGGTCAATATTAACTCCAGGCAAGAAAACTAATTCGGGATAACTTTTTTACGTTTAAGTTCGTCAAACAGATTAAAAAACATTTTTTTAGTATCAACGTACTCGTGGAAGCCCAATCGCCTTGCTTTGGTACCATCCGAGAAAAAATCGTAATCCCAGGAAAAAACAAAGTCGCCAAAGGCCCATGAAGATACGTCTTCATAACTATGTTTGGCTAGGTTATGTTTTTCTTGCATCTGTGTCCATAAAGCCGATTTATCGGCCATTACGGTTTGCAAAGGCATTTGAAGTGGAGGTGCAGCATCCATTTTAAAATATGCTGCGATTTTAGGCCAAAGATCATTCCAGCGGACCAAATCACCATTGGTTATATTAAAAGCTTGATTGGCACATGCCGGGCTTGTAGCCGCCCATACCGTTGCTTTTGCCAATAATCCAGCGTCTGTAATATCTAAAAGCTTATCATAAGCCCCTAATTTGCCAGGGAAACGCAAAGGCAAACCCAGTTCTTTCGATATGGATGCATAAACTGCAATTACAGAAACCAAATTCATCGGATTTCCCAATGCAGTACCTGCAACTACAGATGGCCGAAGAGAAGACCAATTCCATTTTTTACCTTTTTGCTGTGCCTCAAGAAACTGTTGCTGATTTACATTAAATTCCGGAGGCATGTGTCCACCGTCGCTTTCTTTTGCCGGTGTTTTAAAAGGACCGTAATGCGCCCCGTATACTTTATAGCCTTGCATTAAACTGATGTGCTGTAAGTCTTTTGCAATACCTTCAATGGCATTAACCACGTTTACAAGCATCGCCAAATTAGGCGCAACCAGCTCCACCCATGTAGGTTTATCTTGATAAGCGGCATAAAAAATATGTGTTACCATAGTTAAAGGGCTCAATTGTTTCTTACTGTCCTCTGGGTCGAGCAGGTTTACAGAAATGTACCTGGTTTTATCCGTATCGAGCCCACCCCGACGCGATAAACCGATAATATCCCAATCGCCAAGATTTTCTAAATGGCTGATTAAATTACTGCCAATTACGCCATTTGAACCCACAACTAATGCTGTTTTACTGTTATTCATCTCTTTTGATTTAAATTGATTCATGTAAAGCAAAGATCCTGACAAACTAAAGCTATGTTTTTGTAAAATAGTATGATAGATTTGTATAAATCTATGATGAAGCGATACGTCCAATTTCAACCAATTGTTATTTCAGAATTTGAAGTAAGCAAATGGCAGCACCCTGTACACCGGCACAATCATTACGAACTCATATACATTAAAAATGGATCTGGCCATCATATCATTAACGAAATCCCAATTGTTTACAAAGGAGGGAATCTCTTCTTAATTGGTCCGGATGATGACCATCGTTTTGAAATTGATGAAAAAACACATTTCATTTACATCAAGTTTACTGATATATACATCCATCAAAAAGAGATTGGTTCAACAGGCTTACAGTACTTAGAATACCTGATCAAAAGCCGGGAAACGCATTTTCTAAGTTTTAACTTTACGGAAAACGATCATCTGATTGTTGAAAAAATCATTGCGCTCATCCTGTCACTCAACATAAACATGTTGCAAAATGAAGCTTTAATCTGGACACAGATCTTAATGCTTTCCACTATTATGCAACGCAATATGCCCGAAATTAAAAGCAGCGCACAACGATCAAAAGACATTCAAGCCATTTTCTGTTACCTGCACAAATATATTTACCAGCCTAAAAATTTAAAGGCGAATGTAATGGCAACACATTTTAATCTTTCAGAAGACTATATAGGACCATATTTTAAAAGAAATACAGGGATAACCTTACGCCAGTATATCCACAATTATCGTCAGCATTTAATTCAACAGCGAATAGAAAGCGGAAGATTTGGATTGAAACAAATTGCCGTAGAATTTGGCCTTGTTGATGAAAGCCACGTGAGTAAACTGTTGCGAAAAGTCTGAAGCCCGGAGCAAAAGCATGGAAAATGTAAGATGGGTGATGGAGTTGATTCTGAGCTCATATTCTAAATCTGCGGACAAATGAATATTTATAAACGAATTGTAAATCCAGGCCCGCTAAATGCATATCCTGATCAATTAGCGGTTGTATTTATCTAAATAAAATTTTGCATCAACCGACAAACCTAACTCAATAAAACTCTGTGTAGACCATTTAATTTTGAGTGGAGTACCTGCATCTTTTACAGTTTCTTTACTCACATCCTTACCCGTTCCATAATTGATCTGCGCAAAAGGATTTTTATTAATATTGAGCACCAAAAGTAACCTGCTACCTTTTTGAAGCTGCTTACTAAAAACCCTCGACCTATAAAAAGGTATGGTTTCTAATTTGCCAGGCCTGAGTAATTTCCTTTTACTCATGTCGTGTGCATAGCTTGCTCTTCCTAAATAATAAGAAAGCTGGAAATATTCGCCAGAGGGAGTAACTTCATACAGGACCAGGCCTACATCCATATCCTTTTTGTTGATGATGGCTTTAAGCTGTCCCTCTGGTGCACCTGATACCGAAATGGCTTGATTAAATGGCTTCGTGATAAAAAACAGTCCATTGGATCTGTCGATTTCTTTTTTGATGATCGGATCAGGATAATAATCGTTGTAGAACTCGTTTCTATCGGCCAGATCAATGTGCTGGTGCATGAAAATTTCTTTGGCTGGCTTTTGCTCCGATAGCATCAGCCCGTTTTCCGCACTGTCCAGATAAAAGCGGATGTGGTAATCCTCCATCTTTGCCAATGAAGAAACATGCTTCCACTTACTTGCGCTCATTACCTCATAATTGATCTTATCTTTTAACAGTGCAGGTTTCTTTCCGCCCTTAAGAATATAATCAAGCCATTGGAAAGTGATTTCGCGGGTATTGATCAGTGCTATTGAGTCTACCTCATAATCTCTCAGCCTGGCTACTCCACCTATCTGCGATCCAAAATGATCATAAGGGCCTATAATTAAATAATGTTCGGCTGATGGATTATACTTGTAATGTTCGCGGAGGTACTCTAATGCTGAAATTTGCCCATCGTCGTAATAACCAGTAATACTGAGCACTGGAATATTAATGTGTTTAAAATCTTTACCATAAGGCACCATCGACTGCCAGTAGGCATCGTAATCGGGGTGATTAAGCCATTTCTGCAACAATGGATTTGGTGTGCCATCAATGCTGTCGATCTTATTGTAAGCGGCCCCACTTTCCCACCAGTTATTCCGCATCCTGCGCCAACGGGCATTATCTTTATTCACAGCATCATCCGTGTATTTGTTATTGGTGATGTAAAATGCCCACTGATAATTGGCTGCTAAAAAAACATTATTTTCCATGGGCAAGCCAAGCCCTGGAATAGCCGCTACATAGGGTACAATGGTTTTAAGTGCCGGATGCAGGTATTTGGCCGCTGCCCATTGCGCAAAGCCTGAATAACTTCCACCATACATCCCTACCCTACCATTACTCCATGATTGTTGGATGATCCAATCAATAACCGCATTTACATCTTTGGTTTCATATTCGTAAGGCACCGGTATATCGGGGCTGAGCCGTTTTCCTCTTGCATCGGCAACAATACCAACATAACCATGATCGGCTGCATATTTGGCTTCCACCAAACTTCTATTGGTATTGGAGTAGATAAAATAGAACAATGCGGCTGGCAATTTCTGCTGCACACCTTTTTTCCTCACCACTACGGCAGATAAACTAATGCCGTATTTTGTTTTAATCATCACACTATCGTTAATGATGTAATTATTGCTATCGGGTAAGGTTAGTTTTTGTTGTGCAAAAGTTTCTATGCCCATTATGAGGCATAGCACAGCCACACCCAGTTTTACTAAGTTTATTTTCATGATCAAAAAATTATAGTTTATGTTTTAATGAGGCTCCTTAATTTAACAGCCCTCCGTTCTGATATCCTGATTAAATTTCCCGTCTTAAGCTCTACAAACATCCCCTCATCATCTTTTCTTATTGAACTGATGTAGTCGAGGTTAAATAATATACTTCTGCTGGCTCTAAAAAACCTTTCACAATCGGGGTTTTCTTCGAGTTTGTTTAAGGAGGTTTTGAGCAATACCTGCTCCTTGCCGAAAAAGAGTCGCGCATAATTCTCTACCGACTCGATCAAATGCACGTCTTTCCACTTTATGAGATGATATTTGCCCTTTCCTTTCACAAAAATAGCTGTTCCATCATCTATACTGATCTTTTCTATGGCTTTATCAATTGCACTTTTAAAGCGTTCATCACGTACAGGTTTCATCAGGTAATCCATAGCGCTTACTTCAAAAGCCTGCACAGCATAACTGTCGAAAGCCGTTACAAAAATCACCTGTGGCAGATATACCAGATTTTCTAACAGATCGAAACCCGAACGACCAGGCATCTGTATATCCAGAAAAATCAGCTCGGGTTTTAAAAGTCCAATAAGCTGTTCGGCTTCATCAGCATTCGCAGCCTCACCCAATACTCTAATCTGCGGATAGCTTTTTAACATCCTCATCAGCTCCTGCCTTGCCCCACGTTCATCGTCGATGATTAGCGTCTTAATGTTTCTCATCTGATCGGAATTTTAATTTCGGAACAAATCTTTTGATCTATTTCATACAGGCTGAAAGATGCAGAGTGGTCGTAATTGAGATCGAGCCTTTCTTTCAGGTTACGAAGTCCGATTCCAGTAGTTGTTTTATCCTGTTCCAATTTGCCGGGATTTAAAACACGGATATTAACAAATCCTTCATGTTCATTAATTATTACTTCAATCTTTCCACCTTGCTTTTCTAAGGCAACTCCATGTTTTACCGCATTTTCGACCAATGTTTGAATACAAAGACGTGGCACCATCAACCCGGAAAGCGAAATATCCATATCCATATCCAAATCGTAAGTTAATCTTTCTTCCATTCTCAAACCTTCAAGCTCCAGGTAATCTCTAACCAGCTCTACTTCTTCATTTAACCTAATGAGCATGGCACTACCCTTATATAATCCGCTGCGTAACAGTTCGCTTAACAGATCAATTGCCCTACCTGCAGCATCGGGGCGGGTGTATACCAAAGATTTTATATTATTGAGTGCATTGAATAGAAAATGGGGGTTTAACTGAGCAGAAAGATTGTCCAACTGCGATTGCTTAAAACTAAGCTCCAGTCTGGCATTTTCTACCGATAACCTGATTTCTCTTTTTGCGTAATGGTAAAGATGATAGGCCAAAAGCCATATAGCCATTAAGCGGATGCCAGCAACGAAAATACCAGTAGCATGTACACTAAAAAAATCGGTAAACGACTGGGGTGGATGGCTCAGAAATAACAGCCTCACCAGGTATAACTTACCAATGGTAACCAGCAGATAAAAAATACCCATCGCCGGAATAACAATTAACATTCGCCAGATCAGTTTCTCGAGTGAAAGATTCTGCCAACGGTTTTTGTTTGCAAAATTACGGTATAAATGGGTAATCAAAATGTATATTACCACATCCGAAACAAACTGCACAACAGCCAGATCGAATCTAAAATTACCTGAAGCAGACCAACCTTGGAATGTCCAATACAAAGCCGCTACCGACCAACCAATTAGCTGGCATTTCCAATAAAGCGATATGTAGGGTTTCTTTACCAAAATTTTCTGCTCTGAACAAAGCAACGAAAACTAATTTTAAGAAAGAAGACAAAGTACACGAGCGTAGGCTTTTGGGGATAAGTGTTTTTTAGGCTGGAATAATAGAATGGAAATAGTCCGAAGTCGGGAGTCAATTGCGCAAAAGAACTAACATATTTTAGTGCGCGCTGCGTTATCTTTAAATCTGCGGGAGAAACAAAAAGATCAGTCTGGTGTAGCGTCTGTCTGTATTTTTACGTTTTATGGAGGAACACTAATCTAAAAAATCACATCTCTATGAAAAACCTGCTCCTTCTATTTATTGTTTTCGCATTTGTTTCTTGTAAAAAATCAGAAAGATATGGTCCGCTGAACTTAAAAAACGGACAGGAAGTTGAATTATTGGTAAGCCCTCGTTATGCTGCAGATAATGATGTACTTTTAAAATTGCCCGGCAATGTAGATGCCGGAGCTTCGCTTTCGGGGTTTGATCAGCGGGAGCCCGGTTATACTTACCGCATTAAAGCGAGGTTCAACCGCGATGAAGTGCCCCTTCAAGACGGGCCTGAATACTACTTTATTTTCGAAAAGATAATCAGCAAAGAGCAGTATAAAGGAAGTGAATCTTTTACCGTGCAGCTGATTACTTCTTATATACCTGGAGGACCAGTAATAAGACTGAGCAAAACTGGAAATGACTATTATCTGATTCCAGGTAAGTTACAGCTCACTTATGCAAACAGTACTGTTCAGAACGAGCTGGAGGAAATCTGGTTGAACGCACAGGAAATCCGTGCAAACTGGCAAAATGGACAACGGCCAAAATGGAAGGCCATTAAAGCTACAGTAGTTCACGATCCGCAGAAGTTTGGAAAGGCCTATTTAGTACAACAGATACAATTTATTGATTAGCGAAAAATATGGGCCTTAGGTAAAATGGATGAAAGATGGACGTAAATCTGATACCATATAATCAATATCATCAAGTTAAACACTTCGGTTGTCGTCTGAGCGTAATCGAAGACTTCTCAGGATTCATAATCTAAAGTAAATACCCCTCAACTACGCTACAATTGACAGATTTAAATAGACTGGTCGTCATCCCGACCGCAGCAACGCGAAGTGGAGAGATCTATCAAAACAGATTTAGATTAGCAAAGCCTTCGGGTTCTCGACTGCGTTGCACTTTGCTCGAAATGACACCCCTTGTATATCTGTCATCAACCCTCCAATGTATTTGAAAAATTCTAGCTTCTATCAATAACAGATCTTATAAGAAAGGTCGTTATTGTGAGCCACCAAGCAATCTAAAATCGCACACTGTTAGCGATCGTCGTAAGATTGCTTCGCCGGCTGAAAAAGCCTTCTTGTAATGAAGTTTATGTAAACAACTAATCTATAGTGTTATTTTTTTTGACCGTATAAGACATTTAAGGGCCATATAATATAAGCTTATATGGTGTGAAAGCCTGGAGGATTATTTAATGAATTAGATGTTATTGGTGTCTAAGGTGGTTAATTAAACTGGGTAGTCTTTAATTTTTGCGACCACTTTAGACATCTTAGCTCAATGAGTTTTGCAGGATGCAAATCTTAAATCTAATACGTTAGAAAGCGAATATAGGATCATTCCTATTTTTTCAGGCCAAAGACCTGATGCTTTCTTATAATGACGACCCCTCGGGGAGATTTATTTCCATTAATTCTACCGCCATTTATATTGACTTTTACCATAAATTACCCCCTCAGGGTGACATCTTTTTTGCAATTTATTCCTTAACTTAATGGTATTGACCTTACGCTAGCCAAGCAACGCTGCGTGCTTGGCGCCTTCCCTTAGCGCTCTTTGCGGTAAAAAATAGAGAATATTAGATCTTTTGGTTTGGCAAGCCATCAATAAGTCGCGTTTTACCCCTTAACTTGTCGTTTTTGCACATTAATACCTATGTAGCTTTAGTATACCTTTGAATATACTAAATCATAAAACCACATGGCAACTCAAATTTTTGTAAACCTGGCTGTTAACGATCTTAACAGATCTGTAGAATTTTTCACCAAACTAGGTTATACTTTTAACCCACAATTTACCGATGAAAAAGCAACCTGTATGATTATAAGCGAAACGATTTACGTGATGCTGCTTACCAGAACCTTTTTTCAAACCTTTACAGAAAAAGAAATTATAGATGCCCACAAAGCTATAGAAACCTCCATTGCAATATCGGCTGAAAGTAAGGATGCAGTTAACGAAATGGTAGATAAAGCGGTAGCTGCAGGCGCCACTATACCTAATCCGGCTACTGATTACGGCTTTATGTACCAGCATAGCTTTGATGATCTTGATGGTCACCATTGGGAATATGTATGGATGGACCCGAACGGCATGCCTGAACAGCAGGGCTAATAAAAAAAGTATATAAATATAAAAAAAGGTAAGCAACGGATCCGTGTTTACCTTTTTTTTGGAATTTATTTGAATGTGGTTATACTAATTGATCAGTGATTGGTTATCGTGCTTTGATAATATAGTCTTAGCGGGATGCTAAGACGAGTGAGTGCGAAAGTTAATTAAGCAACTTAAAAGGGTGCCCAAAAAGGTAGGACACCCTTTTAATGATTTTATAGATCTGTCTAATTACTATTTGAAGATGCCTGCCAGGGTTTTGTTCAGTTCCTCTCCTCTTAAATCTTTACCTACTACCTTACCTTCCGGATCAAGCAGAAAGCTTGCCGGCACAGATTTTACGCCATAAGCTTTTACCGCAGCGTTCGACCAGGCTTGCAGATCCGACACATGCGTCCAGGTGAGCCCATCAGCTGCGATGGCTTTTAACCATGCTTCTTTTTTTGAATCCAGGGATACACCCAAAATTTCAAAGCCTTTATCATGGTATTTTTTGTAAGCGGCAACTACATTGGGGTTTTCTCTCCTGCAGGGTCCGCACCAGCTTGCCCAGAAATCAACCAGTACATATTTACCTTTAAAATCAGACAACTTCACAATCTTACCATCCTTATCAGGCATCGCAATGGCAGGGGCAACTTTCCCTTTGGCGGTTTTCGCATTGGTTTTTAACGCGGTGATGATTTGTTCGCCAATTTCCGATTGCTGTGCTTCTTTAGTGAGCAGCCCAAAGAACGCTTCGGCCACCGGAAAATTCGGATAACTGATAAAACGATCATAAATGACTGCTGCAGATCCGGCCGAAGCAGGATTTTTGAGGATGTACTGCTTTACAGTTGCAATGTTCATCGTATCCAGAGCCCTGAATTCCCGGTCGAAACCTGCACGGGTAGCCGTATCTTTTTTGCCGGCTTTCTCCGCCTGATCAAGCCGCCTGTAAATATCTCCTGCTTTGGCAGTGATTGTTTTCCAGGGGCCTTTGTAAAAGCCCATCCATACATCCTGTGCAGCAGATCCATTGATGACCACCTGAGATAAACTATCAGGTTTGGTCACATTGATAGCCGAATTCTCCATTATAAAAAGTACTGGATTTTTCAGGCCCTTACTTTCCAATTTATAAAATCCTGGTTTTTTGACCATTCCTTTAAACATAAAGGTACCATTAATAACATTGGCTGAATCTGCAATTACATATTTATCCCCAACGTCGTGACCAAGGTAGATCTTATCTTTAACGGCAGGAAGATTACCGGTCACCACATACTTTCCATTCTGGGCCAATAGCGGGCCTCCATAACATGCCAGTGCCACGGGTACTATGCTTAATATTCTCTTAAATAAAATGTTCATCTTATAATGTTTTTAACTTGGTGATTACTTCTTCCATGCTCATATTTTCCAGTACAACTTTCCCCTGCCCGTCTAACAGGAACATGGCAGGTATCGCCTGTACTTTCCAGGCATTGGCCGTTGCACCATGATCCAGGAAACTTGGCCATGGCAGTTTTTCTTCCTGCTGTGCCTTTAACCAGTCGGCCTCTTTTTTATCAATCGAAATACTAACAATCTGCAAGCCTTTATCTTTATACGCTTCATACACTTTTTTCAGACCGGGAATAGATTTACGGCATGGTACACACCAGGAGGCCCAAAAATCGACCAGCACATATTGATGTCCTTTTTTTAATGCTCCTATTTCCGCAGGCTGCCCGTCCTCATTTTTCGCGTTCAGCAAAGGTGCCTGCTGGCCTTTAAACCCCAGGGGATTAATCAGCTCGCCCAGGATCTTACCGTAGTAACTTTTCTGTGCAGCAGGCGACAGCTCTGCATACATACTTTTGTCTTCCGGAGTGAAATAACTGTAGACATCAAGTGCCAAAAGCGGCCCCCAGAAAGAATCTTTATTGTCGGTCACAATTTTGCGCATATTTGTCTGCGCCTGTTTAAAGAACCCTGATTCATCAGCCATTGCTTTTTTCCAGGCGGGAGTCTGCATGATCGATTTAACCAATGCGGTATCTTTCGCAGCGTATGCCTGGTTTCTCCTGGTCATCACCTCTTTATTGGCTTCCTGATTTGCAAGAAAAAGTGCATTGAGTTCATTCTTGGGCGCAATTTTTTTCATATACTGGTCATTTGCTTCGCTCCCTTTTACCACCACATCAGTAAACTTATAGTATTTGTTTTCTGCCCCGCCCGACAGGGTAGCTGTGGCGGTAACAACAATCTTTCCGGGCTGAAGGACTAATGAGGTTTGCCCGCTGATGCCTGCAGTCCGCAAATAATACAGCCTTGGTTCTGTAGCAATTGTTGCTTGGAGCAGAAAATTACCGTTACTGATTACAGCGGTAGCCACAGGCTGCTCATTTGCATGTGTAGCCCCCGGAAAAAGATCGATACGTGTGCCATCAGGCAAGCCTTTAACCGTACCGTTGATGGTAACCGGCATGGTGACCGCTTTCGCCTGTCCCAGGAAGACGGTTAAGAGTATGAGGAGCAGTAAATGCCCAATTTTCAGTTTCATATTGTATTTTAATCTACTTGTCTACATTTTGTTTGATGGTACCATTACCCGGATTTTTTGAAGCACCCTGTGGAAATGGCATCGTCCAGAGATGAGAATTCGGGGCAAGCGTTAAGGCTTGTCCGGCTTCTGTTTTGCTCAGCGTAACGGCATAGTTAGGATCCTTATTCAGGCGGCGTGCATCAGCAAAAGGTGTAATCCCTAAAATGAGTTCGTTACCTTTGGTTCGCTGGATGAGTTTTACCGCCTCTATGGTGCTAGATGCGCTCAGCGGTGCATATTTTGCAGCAAAGATTCTTTTCACCCGCACAGCATTCAATGTGGCCATCGCACCAGCAACATCGTTGAGACGTGCCTGGCATTCTGCTTTAATCAGGTACACCTCAGTGGTTGTTAAACCACCCACGTTGAAAAAACCAGTGGTGATGCTGGTATAATACGTATCTGCACCAACTGTCCTGAGTTTCCAACGGGAAGCAAATCTTGCATCACCCTGTTCAAAACGTGCTGCACGGTCAACGCGGATCGCCTGTTCCCGTCCGGCATTACTTGATGCACCATGACGGAAATAGTAATTTTCCACATAATTGAAGCCCATTGGTGTAGGTGCATTGCTATAGATACCAACAGCCTCTATCTGCGTTTTGTAGGTATTATAAAATGTTGTCCAGTCAAACAGTTTATCATTGTACTTCAGGGCTTCATTTGCAGCAGCCAGCGCATCGGCATACCTTCCCATTTGCAGAAGTATTCTTGCTTTCAGCGCATTTGCCGATCCGAGATTGGGATGCAGTACCGTTGCGCTGGTAGCGCCTAAAGCAGGAATAGCCTCATTAATATCCTTCAGCATGAAATCATATAGTTCTTTGATCGATACCTGAGTATAAGCAGCGCCAATATCAGCACTAAGGATCAACGGTACAGATAATTTGGTAGCTGCGTTTGTTTCTTCATAGGTGTCTGCATAGTAATTGGCCAGGATATCATAATCCATCGCCCTTAATACTTTCGCCTGTCCGATCAGTTCCGCTTTTTGGGCCTCCGTCCCCTCTGTTGTTCCCGCTGCCTTTTCAATAATCAGGTTGCTGGTATTGATCCCTTTGTAATTATTATAGTAAGTACCTTCATCGGCATTGTTCAATGCAATCCTGTTGGCCGATTCATCCCAGTTGTAATTCGCCTTGTATAGGGGATAGTAATTCAGGTTGCTGCTGGTCTCAAATTTGTCATTAAGCAAAAGCACTGCCTGGGTGATATCTGAACGGTGGTTACCATACTCGTCGCGGATCAACGCCTCATAATCTGACAGCGTAGTAGGGATCTGGCCATTACCTACAGGAAGGATATCAATAAATTTTTTGCAGCTGCTAAAGCTCAACACTGAAGCAAGAGCGGCTAATTTTATGGTGTTTGAAAATATATTTTTCATCACTTATGTCTTTAAATATTGTTTGCTGCTAAATGCAGTATAAAATAGTTTCCTAGAAATTAAGATAAGCACCCCATACATAATTAGGAGTAAGGTATCCGTTGAGCAGGTATTTTGCAGTTTTGGATTTGGCCAATGTAAAGGCGTTCTCCACATTAAACTGGAAACGTATATTACTCAGTCCTGCTTTTTTAGCGATCAGTTGAGGTACGTTATAGGCAAGAGAAATATTTCTCAGTCGCATATTAGTCGCATCCAGCACATTGATATCTGCATACCTGTAGATGTCAGCACTCTGACTATTATAGCTAGGGTCTTCAGCAAAAACAACTTTAGGGATATTGGTCTTCAGTTCATCGCCCGGATTTCTCCACCTGTTTACAATATCTTTGTTCACTGCAGAAATTTGCGTAACATAACCGTTGAGGGCACCATTATAGCTGGCTCCCAATACAGGTAAAAATGTATCCCTCATTTTATGACCGCCCTCAAAAGTAAGCAGGAAGGATAGGCTGAAGTTTTGATAGGAAAGCGTACTGTTCACTGATCCGCTGTATTTTGGAACGGTCGATCCGCTGTAGACAATAGATTGCAGCGTAGCCGGTGAAGCCTGTACCTTCTCTCCCTTTTCATTGTAAACCTGTGGCAATCCTGTATTACTCAAACCAGCCCATTGATAACTGTAAATGGCATTGTATGGATTTCCGATACGTGGGAATGATTGCGGATAATCAAGCTGAAGCACATAAAAAGGTGCCTCTATGTTAACGTAAGTAACTTTATTTTTGTTAAAGGCATACTGCATCCCTAAATTCCAGATCAGGTCTTTGCCACGGATGATATCACCTGACAAGGCCAGTTCAACTCCCTGATTCAGCATCTCTCCGTTATTGATCACGTAGGTTGAATAACCGAACCCTTCGGTCGGCACACCCTGCGTGTTGGCCAGCAAATCCTTGCCACTTTTATGGTAGTAGTCAACCGATCCCGATAGGCGGTTTTTAAAAATTGCGAAATCCAGACCGGCATTGGTGGTCGTAGTTTTTTCCCATGACAGCAATGGGTTTGGCCTGCTGCCTATGATCGCCTGCAAACCTCCCACGTTATAGTTAGGGTTGAAATTGAAAGTGGTAAACGGTGCACTGTTGGTGTAAACATTACCGCCGATGCCATGCGAAGCACGTAATTTCAATCTATCCACCCAGTCTGCATTAAAGAATGATTCCTTATCGATATTCCAGCCGGCACCGAATGACCAGATTGGTGTATTCTGGTATTTCGAACTTGTGCCCCAAAGGTTTGATTTGTCCCAGCGGATGCTACCTGTAAAGAGATACTTTTCATCATAGGCATAGCCAACATTACTATAGAAGGAGACAAAACGCTCTATATTGATTCTGTTAACAGCCGCATCTCTTGTGGTAAAACTTCCTCCTCCGAGGATATTACCAGGGTAGCTACCCAATAAAGGCTGGTTAACCAGGCTGTAGGTTAATGTACTTGGATTATAGTTGTAAAGAGACTGATTATCATATTCAATTTTTCTGTTCCTGATCTCAGACCCTAAAATTGCAGTGAAGCTATGTTTATCTCCAAAAGTTTTATCAACGTTTAACTGCTGGCGGAAGTTATAGGCATTATTGAACTGATTTTCCCTGTAATTAATATTTCCGTAAGGCAGATTAAAGATTGCCTGTCCGCCACTCACAGGATTGAAAGAAGCAAAACTATTTACCTTGCTGCGAACAAAATAGGTGTTTTTATCATATAGCTGATTCAGCCTGCTCGTTGCATACTCATATTGAAAACTTGATTTGTAAGACAACCAGTCGGTTATTTTTGCACCCAGGCGCACAAACGACCTGCTGGTAAAGTTCTTTGTTTTACCAATGCTCATTGCCTGTTCATCCAATGGCGTAATGTCCATATTGTACAGCCGGTTATTATTAATCAGTGACATGTTATTGGCTGATAAACGGGATGCAGCAGTAGAGGTAAAGTTACTTCCGTCTGCATTCACCAGCCTGTCATACGGTAAAAATGTATAACCTGGCGACAACGTGTTGTAAGGTTGGATCTGGCCTTCATTATAGGACAGGAATGTGCTCAGCTCCATGGTTAGCCATTTATTAATCTGAGTGGTATTGTTGATGTTGATGCCAAGTGATTCATCACCCGCATATTTATCCTGTGTTTTGTTATTGCGGTAAGTTGCAGAAGTGTACAAAGCATTTTTTTCTGTCGCGTTGCCAATACTCAGGTTATACTGCTGATAAAAAGGACTGCGCTTGCTGTACTTTTCAACGTCATCATAATACTGGTATCCACCGGCGGCCAGCTGGCCTAATTTTGTATTGAGATCCGCCTGTGAAAGGGTACCAGCAGCATTTTTCAGAATAGCATTGATACCCTGGCTTGGGTAAGCCACATTCTGCAGTAAATTGGCCGCGTAGGTGCCGGCATTTGCACCGCGTAAATTCGGGTTATTGGCCGCCCATTCCTTCTCCAGGTCAACAATATCGGCTGAATTGGTCAGGTTATTAGTGTATTGCCTGTAGGGAGAAAGCGTAAATGTACCGGAAGCAGCGATTTGCGGCTTGCCTTTTTTTGCTTTTTTGGTAACAATAACGATAACACCATTGGAAGCACGTGCCCCATAAATAGATGCAGCAGCAGCATCTTTCAGTACCGTAATGCTTTCAATGTCTTCCAGGTTCAGTCCCGGTATGCCTTCGGCTACGCTATTGTTGGCATCCAGTTTCAGGTTTTCTACAGGAAAGCCATCAATCACATATAAAGGCTGTACCAATCCGTTCATCGAAGTTGTTCCCCTAATCAGGCCGTTGTTATAACCTGGAATCCTGCCTTCCAGCAGTGACTGCATACTACTCAAACGCTGTTGATCAAGTTGTTTGGATGATACCGTAGAAAATGATCCTGTTACACGTTCTTTAGACAGGGTTTGATATCCTGTGGAAACGGTCACTTCATCCAGCTGCCCTGTTTGAACGGCCAGGATGATATTACCCAGATTTTCCGAAGCCTTGATTTCCCTGGTCTGATAGCCTAAAAATGTAATCACCAGCACAGCATCTTCATCAACATCCTTTAATGTAAACTCGCCATCAGTATTGGTCACTGTCTGTTTTTTCAGTCCCTTTACGCCTACAGTAGCGCCGGGAAGCGGCAGATTCTTTTCATCCAGCACCTTTCCGGTAATATCGATCGATTGAAATTGTTTGATAATTTTTTCCAGGAATGCAGGGGCTTTCTTTCTAACCAGTACAGATTTGTTAGTGATCGTGAACTCCAGCGACTGGTTTTTAAATATCTGATCCAGAACGTCACTTAATTCCGCATTTTTAACATCGATCGTCACTTTTTTGGAATTCTTTAATATAGAATTCGTAATGACAAAATCATAACCGCTCTGGTCGCTGATCTGATCAAAAATGGTAAACAATTCAGCATTTCTGGCTGACAAAGTGATTTTCTGTGCGTAGGTGCCCGCACTTACTTGCATGAAAACAGCAAGCATGAGTAGAGTGGTTAGCTTCATAACTCTCCATAAGTTATACTGCGCGCTGAAAAAGCGCACTAGTTTAGTGCAAATTTGGTACATTTGGTAAGTAGGTTGTTGCTTCAAGCCTTGTATTTTCGAGATCGCGGCTTTTAGCGGTTAGTTGACAATTTTTGTTAATTCCCAGCCTTTTGTTACCAGTTCGATTGGCGTCGGACTGGTATTTTATTTCTGGAGCACATCCTCCTGTGGTTCCAGGGATGGACTTTGAATTTCCTATAGAGTAGATAGTAGATTTTTATTGTATAACCGTCACCCTCCTTCCCTCAACTTTAAATTTAACATCATTAGAATAGCTCAGCATATTTAATACTTCGCTTATATTTTTACGCCGTGAAATATTACCATTAAATTTCTCACCAGATACCTTGCCTGCATATACTACGTCGATATCGTACCAGCGGATAATTTTTGCCATTACATCCTCAATCGGCTCATTTCTGAAACGGAAATAACCATTTTTCCAGGCCATCACATTTTTGATATCCGCAGGTTCAACGATGATATCCCGCCCATCCTGTACTATCGATTGCTCTCCGGGTTTGATGATTTTTCCCTGTTCCAAATGATTTGACACATGCACGCTTCCTTCGAGTAGTGTAGTCACTGTTGTGTGGTGATCAGCGTAGCTATTGATATTGAAATGTGTACCGAGTACCTGTACCTCCTGAAGGTTGGTTTTTACGATAAAAGGGTGTGTTTTGTCTTTTGCAATTTCAAAATAGGCCTCACCTGTAAGTTCAACCTCACGCAATTTCGCCGATGCAAATGATGCAGGAAACCTGATAGAGGAGGATGCATTCAGCCATACTTCACTTTGATCTGGCAGGCGAAGCCGGTAAGTTTCCCCCACGGCTGTCGATAAGGTATGGATATGTGTACCTGCAGCCAATTTATCATCTTTTACAGTATAAACGACTTGTCCGTCTGCAGTTTTACTGATCACGATCCCTGCTTCATTGGCCAGTTTGCCATCATTGGCAGTAGATAATACTATCTTTTTGCCGTTATCCAGGGTAAGTGTTGCGGTGTTTCTGCCTGGAGGAATATCGTTCCTGATCATATTGACCAGATTTTGTGGCCGCTGCTGATCGCTGTGATAAATAAAGCTGATTCCGATAATGAGCAACACCGCCGCAGCCGCGATGCTGAACCAAAGTTTACGCAACTTACCCTTGCTCCGCACAGCAGAGGTTATCTCGATGTGCGCTTTTAATTCACCCCACTTTTTATGGGTATGAAAAGAAGAGTAGGTTTTCAATGCGTCAGCAGATTCATCCCTGATGGCACGAAGTTCCGCTAAAAGCACCTGTTCATCGGCGCTCAGGGAATTTGACGACTGTTCATCTGCTTCCAGTTTGTCTAAAAGCTTATGCCAGTCAGGAGTAAAAGGGCTGAGTTCTTTATCCATATCAACACACTGTCGTAGCTGTATCGAAAATGGGTGACAGCAAATCGGGAAATCTCTATTTTTTTTTCAAAATAAATCTAAAAACGCCCTGATAATGAAGAAAAGGCAATAAAAGCAAGAATGGCATGATTACGAAGCGCTGAATAAGCCCTGCTTAATTGTGTTTTGACCGTATTGATTGAAATATTTTGCTTTTTAGCAATATCTGCATAGCTCATTTTATCTACCGCATGCATAATAAAGATATTTTGTCTGTTTTCAGGCAGTTTCTGAATCAGTTCGACAATTTTTATATAACGCTGATGTCTGATTTCGTCATATTCCAGCTCCTTGTCTTGTTCCTGTTCCTCTTCCAGAGCGGCCAGCATCGAATTCCTCTTTTCAGTTACTGCATTTTTGCGCAGAAAATCAATACATTTATATTTTACTGCCCTGCGTGCGTAGGCTTCGAAACCTGTGGTCAGTTGAATAGTATGACGCCTCTGCCAGAAGTCTATGAAAAAGTCCTGCACCATATCTTCCGCCGTAAACTCATCATGAACGTATTGCATCGCCACAGCACACAGAAATTGATGGTTTCTTCGAAACATTGTTTCGAATTCGTAGATATTGAGTCTTTTACTATCTTCTCCTTCCATTAATTAAACGCTAATGAATGACATAGTTAGTTAAAAGCTATGAATTTACGAAATGAATGTATCATCCATAACCTGTCGCAGAGAAAGTGTGTTGTTTCAATGAACCTCTGCTAGTTTTTTGTGATAAATTCTGGTCTTTACATTGCGCGTGCCATCGTTTTCCGTAATGGTAAACGTGGAGTTTTGCATCAACTGTTGACATTTTAACTTGAGAAAATTGCGTTTACGGGTACCGGAAGCCCTAAATCTTGGAGTTTTCTTTATTAAATATTTGTAAAAGTCATACGTTAAATTCTATAGTTTTTCCTGTAAAACTTAACATTGTTGGCTACTGAAAGGACAAAATGGAGTATGAAGCTTCCTATTATGGAAATAAAAAACCTCATCCTATTAGCTAGAAATGGATTTTTTATGTGATTTTCAGAATGAAATCTTTGCTCCCTCTGCTGGGCTTTTCTTCGTCTGCGCTCAAGATAAACTTCTCGCCCAGCCCTAAACGCAAAAAACCCACAACTTTCATTGTGGGTTTTGGCTCCCTCTGCTGGGCTCGAACCAGCGACCCTCTGATTAACAGTCAGATGCTCTAACCAGCTGAGCTAAGAAGGATTACTGGTTATTTCCTTAAACAAAGTTTATTTACACTTTTCAGCTAAATACCCTTGCTCGTTTTGGGAGTGCAATATTAGTGCTTTTAAACTATTTATGCAAAAAAACATTAAAGAATTATTAAAACACACTAATAATTAACCAGTTAAAAAAATACAACTCAACAGTAATTGTTGAGCACAATTAAAAGCTACCTTAAATGGCATTTACCGCACTTGAAGATGGCAATACACAGTATGCCTGTGTCATCCAGGCGCCATTAATGCCTTAAGATCAGTCATATCAGCTTTTGGCTAAGCGTAGCCCTTAAACAATAATGCCCAAATTCTTTACGTCTTTCTTTAATTTTAACGCTGATCTGTAAAAGAATCTCTTCTTGGATGCCAAAATGGGGATTAATAGCGCTAGTGTATTATTTTTTATTCCTGTAATCTAAATCAGCAATCTCTTAAGTTATGTGTTCACATTTTTTAACATGGTTACAAAAACAAATCGCCACCATTTTTTGATGGCAGCGATAATAAAAATTAACGGTAATGTCCTGGCACCCAATGCCGACCACCATAAGGGTCAATATTATAATGCCCACGCACCCAATGTGCCCTTGGTACACGCGCACTTACCACGCATGCACTAAAATTAACCGCCATAACCAACAAGAGCAATACATTTACAATCCTTTTCATAACCTAACCTTTTTAAATTGAAAAATAAATTCAAGCTTATACTGTGTGTTTTATTTTGACGGATGCATTGTAAAAAAGTTTAATTGGTTAATTGTTTACAAAAATATTTGCTCTTATTAAGATGACAATAGAACACGTCCTCTCGACTGAATCGCAGTAAAATGGAGAGATCTATCAGTTAAATTTCTCTACTTTGGGTCGATATGATGATTGATCTCAAGCCAAAACAAAAACGGCCTGACCTTTTTCAAGTCAGACCGTTATATATATATTTATTTAAAAAAAGATTAAAAACTATATCTCAATCCCAATTGCATCTGGTAACGTGAGGCAAAGAAATCTTTTGAATAAGAACTAACGCCAGCTTGACTAAAAGTATAAGTAGGATAAGTAGTAGGGCTTCCAGTTAAAACTTTTCCTGCAGCATCTTTTGCTTGGGTTAAACCAATACTCGCCATTGAGTTATAGGTATTTGGCGAAAAGTATTGTACACCCCAATCTTTATTTAACAAATTAGTTAAGTTAACAATATCGTAAGTAAGTGTTAAAGTATGTTTTTTAGCTGCTGTACCGGTAACAAAAATATCTTGTGATAAACGGAAATCAGCCTGAACATTCCAAGGGGTACGTGCGCCATTACGCTCTGTAAAATTCCCTCTACGTGTACTTAAATATTTATCGCCATCAATATAAGCATCAAAAGCTGCTGCTTGCGCTATACCAGTTGGCGTATTTGCGAAAAACTTAGGCGTTTCTCCTGCTGCTGGAATATACATTAAGCTTACATTTTGTCCCGTACCATTAATTACCGCTCCAACTAAGCCAAGAGAATATGGAGCACCTGATTGTGCACTAAAGAATAAGCCAAAATTAGTTGTATATTTTCCGTCTTTAGACCAATCCAATCTGTAATTAATGGTAGAAATTATTCTATGGCGAACATCAAAATTAGAATAAGCCAAACCAGGATTGTTCGGGCTAAGCGCCTGGTTTAATTGCCAGTTAGATTCCATAGAGTTACGGATACCGTTGGCAATATCTTTCGATTTTCCATAGGTATAAGCCACCATTACATCCAAACCAATAGGAAGTGATTTACTTACCTGTGCAGTTAAGCTGTATTTATATCCTTTATCGGTATTTGATAATAAATAAGCATTGGTGTACAAAGGATTAATTTTTGCTCCTGAATAAATAGGCTGTTCTTTCTGCGTATCATAAACCATGTATTTTGGATTATCTACGTAGTTGATTTGTTGAAATTGTACATCTTTAATCACCTGGCTAAAAATCCCCTCTAAAGTAAACTTCCAATTGTCTTCGGTCTTAAAATCGAAAGCCAAATTACTTCTCCAGGCTTTAGGCATTTTAAAATTGTTATCAACCAAATCTACCTGTGTTGCTCCAGTTGCATCATTAACATTTACATTTTGTTTGCTAACAAAGCCAGCTTCTCCATTACCATTTAAAGCATCCTTAATTGGGTCTGAACCCGCCGTATAGGCCTTAGACGATCTTTTTTGATCAAAAGCGCCGTAGTTTACCCCATTGTTGTAATAAGCATAACCAATCCAGGCAAAAGGAACACGACTGGTAAACAAGCCGGTACCACCACGCATAACCAAGCTTTGATTGCCCAAAACATCAAAATTAAAACCAACACGCGGAGAAATCTGAATTTTATTTAGGAATTTTCCGGTAATTGATGATGGTTGGGTATAGGTATAGGTTGTACCGTAATTTGCATCAACAGGAGAGTTTGTTGTTTTTGTGCTCAATGATGGCATGGTAGGTAAATCTGCCATATCAAAACGTAAACCTAATGTCAGTTTAAATTTATCGCTCAAACGCATTTCATCCTGCCCATAAGCGCTATAAAGATTAACATTGAATTTAGCTGTCGGATTCGCAATAATATTATCGCGGGTGTTATCTGCGTAATTAAAATTTGTTCTTACTCTACTCGGATTATTTATTAAGAAATCATTTACACTATCGTATGCAACACGGCCGTTCCAAGAGTTAACAAACCCATAATTAATATTATAAAACTCATTATGCGTTCCGAAAGTAAAAGTACTTATCCCTTTACTAAAAGTATAATTATCAGTCAACTCAAACGTTTTTTGTTTCATGTTAAAAATACTAGCCTCACGGTCTGTACCTAAGAAAATTATTCCTGAACCTCCGGTTCCTGTAATTTCTATTTGGGGTACAGCAGGATTAGATAGTGGATTTCTAAAGTCGTGTACCGTAGAATAACCCAAAATCAGGTTATTTGTAGCTGAATTTCCGAAACGGGTTTTCAGATCGGCAACGGTAGACGATTGGTTGTTATTCTGTTTAAAATCGATACCGCCAAACCTGAAGTTAGATTGATCTCTTTCTAAGTTCGTGGCTTTCGAAACGATGGTGTTATTTCTGATGGTTAACTGGGTATTTTCACTGATATTCCAATCTAAACGGTTAAAGAATTTGTTAGACTGCGAATAGATGTTATAATCGCCAAACGAACCAGCATCTATGCCATAAGCATTTTTCATGCGATCTGAGATCTGCTGCGCCTCAGTCAAGGTAAGCAATTTCATATCCGATGATCCTGCACCTAAAATTACCGGATCCTGACGGCGGGTAATTTCCTCATTGGTGAAGAAAAACAACTTATCTTTTATAATCGGAAAACCAACACGGAAACCGGTTTGATAATCATGGAAAGCTGATGGTTCTTTGCTGTTATCGCCGATTTTATTTCTACCGATCAATGAAGCATTACGGCCATAACCGTAAACCGATCCTACTACCTCGTTGGTACCACCACGCGTTACAGCGTTAATACTACCACCTAAAAAGTTACCTACCTTAACATCGTAAGGAGAAAGTAGAACGGTAACATCCTGGATTGCATCGAGCGAAACTGGATTGGTACGTGTACTGCTTCCCGGCATACCAGAACTTCCGCTCTGGCCACCCAATGAAGGACTGAAACCAATGGCGTCGTTGTTAATCGCACCATCAATGGTTACGTTATTGTACCTGAAGTTGGTACCACCAAAAGTATTGTCTTTACTACCTTGAGGCGTTACACGGGTAACATCCTGCAAACTGCGGTTCATGGTTGGTAAGGTTTTAATCTGACCTTCGCCAATACTGGTACCTGCACCAGATTTTGTTCCGCCCTTTTGGCCCTTAATACTTACATCAGCCAGTTGATTACCCTGCTCCTGAAGATCAAGATCGAGTTTTACATCTGAGCCAAGGGTTAAATAAATGTTTTCTTTTACTACTGGGCTATAACCTACAAAGGTTACAGTGATTTTGTATGGTCCACCAGGATTTAAATTACCAATGCGGTAAAGTCCAGATTCGTTTGACGAACCTTTGGACACTGTTCCTGTAGGAACGTGTACCATAACGATGGTTGCACCAGGGATGATACCTTTGTTATCCTTAATCTTTCCATTAATACTAGACGTGGTAACCTGCGCCTGAGCAAACGTGACCAGGAGTACAAGAATACTTACTAGAGATAGTATACGTGATTTCATTTTCTGTTATTTTATTTTGCACAAAACAACAGTCTTAATGTTAACTCAATATTAACATGAAATTAAGTTTAACCTTATGTTAACAATATGAAAATCAGAATTAAATAATAGGAAAACAATTCCTTAACAGCTCTTTGGAAGCCGGAATATGATGAAGAGCAATATGCTCAAATATCAGACTGAAAGATGAAGATTTGATGAAGATTAGAAAAGTCAGAAGTCTTTAGTCGGAAGTCAGAAGTCAATTTTCAGTTAACAATTTTTAGTTTGCGGTTACTCAAGCTCCGTAACATGTTACTAATAAGCCAATAACTCCTGAACCAATGAACCACCAGCAAAGAACCATTAACCAACAAACAAATGACCAATGAACAACTGAACGAATGAACCCATCTATTATCTTTGCATCCATGACAATAAGATTAGCCGTTACAGAAGATATACCACTAATTATGCAACTTGTGCGCAAGGTTGTGCCCTTGATGCGTGCTGCAGGAAATTTCCAGTGGGGAGATGATTATCCGAACCCTGACGTATTTGCCAGCGATATTAGGATGGGTCAGTTATGGGTAGCTGAAATGGAAAACGAAATTGTCGGTGTTTCAGCGATTACTACAGATCAGGATCCCGAGTATGTCGATGCTGGCTGGGACATTACAGAAAAAGCCATTGTTACGCACCGTTTAGCCGTTGATCCTGATTGCCAGGGCATGGGCATTGCCAAAGCTTTGATGAACCAGGCCGAGCAGGAAGCAAAAGCTTCTGGAATCTCTATATTAAGAGTAGATACCAACAGTAAAAATATGGCCACACAAGCGCTTTTCCCAAAACTTGGTTATCAGTTTAGCGGCGAAATTAGCTTGGCCAAGCGCCCCGGACTACATTTCTTTTGCTATCAAAAGCTGCTGTAATTGTTCGCTATACCCTAAACAAACCACGAAATGCCCTTGCAGCATAATACGATTGGGCGCCATTGTGGTACACGAATACATGATCGTAGCGGCGATCACCAAAAAGAGCACCTCCTAACTTTCTGATCTCTGGCGGGGTAACGATCCAGCTGGATGTTTTCGTATCAAACTTGCCGAGTTGCTGCAAAAAGCGGTATTGCTCTTCTGTTAACAGTTCGATACCCATTGCAGCAGCCATATCAATAGCATTATTTTCTGGCTGATGCTCTTTTCTTGACCCTAGTCCTTCCAAATCGTAACAAACACTTCTCCGGCCCTTAGGGCTCTCTGCCGAACAATCGTAAAAAACATATTCACCTGTAGCCTGGTCATAATCTACTACATCGGGTTCGCCGCCGGTTACTTCCATTTCATCAAGTACCCAGAGTTTTTCAGCATTCGCTTCCAATTTTGCCTGTATTTTAGCCCATTCAAAACCTTTATGACGATTCATGTTTTTTTCGAAACGGGTTTTCAGCGTATTCAGCAATCCATGCGTTTGTTCTGCAGATAGTTCTTTTTTGCTCATATTATGGTTTCAATCGAATAGTTGCTCAGTTTCTTTTTTTAAAAATACCAATTTATATTTGGAGCGCAAGGCTTGTACTAAACAAGAAGCTTCTTCCCGTTTTACGCTTTTACGCTTCGCTTCCTCGTGCCTCGTTGCTGCAGGGTAACGCTTCAACCGGGGCTAGTTGGCCAAAACAGCTTTCATTTTCGAGGTTGCAGAGTACATAAACCCCTGTTTCTAAACCCGACAGCAGCGGTTCCGATACTTCATCGGAATTAGCGAATGGCGGGACTGAAGCCCTCCAAGAATTACTGTACACTCATTCCAAATAAAAAAAATAACCATGTAAGTGGCTTATAAGCTTATATTTCCTTCAATGTCTTATATGGTGTAAAACAGAAATAAACCTTTTGGAGCGCGGTGCCTGTACAAAACATCAGGTTTACTCCCGTTTTTGCTTTTACACTTCGTTTCCGCATACTTCGTCGCTGCAGGGTAACGCTCAATATCACTAAGTTGAGGTTTTTAACCACAAATGCACACAGATAAACACGGATTTTTGTATCTGTGTGCATCCTTTTTATCTGTGGTTAAATTATTTTCACCTGTGCCAACGGTTGCTTAACTTAATGAAGTTGGGGTAACGCTTCAACCGGGACAAATAGGCTAAAACAGTGTTTCATTTTTGAGGCTGTAGGGTATACAAACCCCTGTTCCTAAACCCGACAGCAGCGGCAGCCTCCGATTTTTTCTATCGGAGCTACTGCGAATGCCGGAACCAAAGCCCTCCAAGAACCACAAACCACTCAATAAAAAAACTAACCATATAAGGAAACATAAGAGGCATATAAGATTATTTTTTTCTTTAAATCACCCCCTTAATCCGGCTTTATTTTTTGAATTGAATCAATGTATCATCAACAAGATGTGCTATCGATATAAAATTATTGGCTAACGATAAAATTTCATTTTGAAAATCGTTCGCATCACAATTTACCCAACCCTCCATTAAAGTTAGCGGCCATAATTGACACTCACATTTGGCCATTGGGTTTAAAAAAGATTGAAACTGCTCCTGAATACATCGGCAAATGGCCTGCTTTGTATGGCGTAACCTTTAAGATGCCTCAGTTTAAATGCATGAATGTTATAATAAATCTTTTGTTCTTGAATGATGGTATCATTTATCCAATTGGAGAAGAAAATCCTCGATGCTGCAGTTAAGGGGACTTGCCCAGGATTTTTTATAGAGTTTTAAAAATACGGAATCCAAAATCACTCCAAAAGCAGCCTCGATTTCTTTTTCACGAAGCCGTTTTTGATCAAGCTCATCAGCTGCTTTTTGAAATTTCTCTAAGTAAAATGAAGTATGCATATAGCGGTTTTGTAATTAAATGTAGTGAAAAAGGAGTAGATGGCTCACATAAATAAGTCGTCCTCGACTGAAGCGAAATGGAGAGATTTTTGAACTATGTTAAAGATTTTGCTTCGCAGAGCCTTCGGACTCTCTACTGCGGTCGAAATGACGCTCCCGTATCTGTCCATAGCGTTCCATTGGCCTCTACGGATTAATAATAGAAGAGTCTGTGACTCATTTTAATGGAGTTTATAAACTCAATTTTATCTTGTATCCATAGAGCTTCTGCTTAACGCTAGGGACAGGGCGGAATAAAAAAAATCAGGACAGCCGTTTATTGTTTCTTTAACCGTGCTGCTCCGACACAGTTATACAACAACAATACCTTAAGATAACTTTCCCTTTACCTTTTATTTAGCTATTGTTAGCCTGCCGATCTAAAGCGAGGCAAATCTTTGATCTACCTGATCTCCACCAGGGGCATCACTCCACCGAAGCAAGGGTTAAGCAATGTGCAAGCAGGTGTTAGGCACGCCTGGCCGAAAGGTGGCCAAAACGTGGGGTAAAGGTGGCGTAAAGGTGGACTTGGAATATTTTTTTGGGAATCTTTAATCAGATGGATTGAGTTGGGTTATCATCGCTTTTGATTAACCTAATATAATAAAATTATGGTAAAGCGGGCAAAAAAGAGCTTCGTATTTTTTGGCACGGGCAGCAGAAACGCAATTTGTTCGTACCTATCCGTAACGTTCTGAAGGGCGCTACGGATTAATAATTAAAAAGAGTCTGTGACTCGTTTTATGGAGTTTATAAACGCAATCTTAGTCTTGTATCCATAGGAGACGCTATGCTTAAACTACGGACAGAGCGGAGGTAAAAAGATTTCTCCACTGCGGTCGAAATGACGCCCCTTGTATATCTGTCATCAACACTCCGATGTATTTGAAAAATTCTACTGTAATTATATTCATTTTTATACAATAAATTATCCTTCAGGATGATAAACCAAAAAAACTAATCATTCAATCCTTTCCCACTTAATATCTGCGGCATAAACTTTTCAACCCTTGCTTCACGGGTACTGGATTGTTTAGGTGCCGAAAAATGCAACAAATAAGCCCTTTGGCGTCCCGGAGTTAAGGCTTCGAAAGCGATTTTTAAATCAGGAATGTGATCCAGTTTAATTTGAAATTCAGCAGGAATACTGTATTCCGCCGTTTTTTTTAATTCAACTTTTAATCCGGCTTTTTCTACTTCAATGGCTTCAAAAATATAGGTTTTTAAAATCGCTTTCCTTTCTACGATCTGCATTGCAGTGGTAAAACGGATCTGCCTTGCCGATTGCACATTTTCCGTTTGCTGAATCAATAAACCATCATTATCTTTCAATAAAGCACCCTTAAAGAATAAAAAAGCACAGTATTCTTTAAAATCATGAATTAAAACGATGTTGCTTCCATTATAAGTATAGCAGGGACTGCCCCATTTCAATTCTTCGGTAAGCTTACAATCAAGCGCAATACCTCTTAATAAATTTACTGCTTCCTGCCACTTTTTGGTTTTATTAAAATAAAAATCAACTTTTGAGTTCATCGTAATTATAGATTAGTTGAAACAATTTTCCTTTCTGCAGGCCTGAAATACCATGACAGCACAATTAACACCAGTAACAACAATGGCCCGAAATAGGCAGAAATACTAGTATCGCCAATAGCAATATGCGAGAAAACAGCACCAGACATGGCAAAGAAAAAACCTGCATAAGCCCATTCTTTTAGTAAGGTAAATTTAGGAATTAACACCGCAACAACACCCAATATTTTCCAACCCCCCAATATTGTCATAAAATAAAGTGGATAACCCAACTGGCTAAAAAGAGCTATTTCTTCCTTCATTTTTAACAACTGTACAATACCGGTTGATAACATGCCTAATGACAGCCATGCCGTAGCAATCCAATAGATAATTTTGTTTCTCTTTGTCATGATCTGTTATTTTGATTCACCAACAACATCCTGTAACCGGTTATGTGCCATGTTAATGCCCTGGGCAAACGGAAGTGCTAAAATCTGATCTCTCATCCCAACCGATTTATAGATCACATGCATGGTGAGTTTACTCCGCTCATTGTCCAGTTTTTCGAAGGTCAAAAATTCAAGTTGAGGATCAAACGGCGTATTTTCCATTTCGAATGTCCGCGTAATTTTTTCATCTGGTACAAATTCGTGGATTACGCCACTGGCGATAAAGGCTACATTACCCTTGTGATCAGAAGTTTCGAAAGTATAACTACCGTGTTTTTTGTTTTCCAGCTTTAGCACTTTGGTGCCCATCCATTGTGCTACAATTTCGGGTTCTACATAAGCTTTAAAAAGCAAATCAACAGGCAGCTCAAATTCTCTCGTAATTACGATTTCCTGCTTGCCATTTTCGGCATCAATTTTTGTTTTCTGTTCCATGCTATGCTATTTGCCTGGTTTATAGTTCTGCATAA
Organism: Pedobacter sp. KBS0701; assembly: GCF_005938645.2. Taxonomy (NCBI): domain Bacteria; kingdom Pseudomonadati; phylum Bacteroidota; class Sphingobacteriia; order Sphingobacteriales; family Sphingobacteriaceae; genus Pedobacter; species Pedobacter sp. KBS0701. The sequence continues at coordinate 6,114,122 of NZ_CP042171.1, read as the reverse complement.
TATCTTCCAGTTTATTAAACCTGTCATCCCACATTTTGCGAAAAGGCTCAATAAAATCGGCTATTTCTTTCATCTTTTTTGCATTAGTGTGGTAATGCACTTCTCTACCAGTTTGTTTTTGCGCTAACAATTCGCACTCGGTAAGAATTTGCAGGTGTTTTGAAACAGTTGGCCTTGCGGTGTCGAAATTGGCAGCTATTGCGCCAGCCGTCATAGACTGTGAAGCTACCAACAACAATATTGCCCTTCTGGTAGGGTCGGCAATCGCCTGAAATACATCTCTTCTCAAATTCATTATGTAGCTATTTGACTACAAATATAAGCGTAGTCATTTAACTACGCAAATTTTATTGAGAGTTTTTTACTTTTCAACCAATTGTTATAAATCAGCAATTAAAATTAAAGTGATTAAACTCTACAGGGTAAGTAGTGCCTTACCTATAATTCCGTAACCTAAGTACATAAGATTATTCCTGTTTCGTTTCCTGTACATTTAGGTACTTGGACCTGAAGCCAGACGGAGATTCGCCGGTTTTAATAAAAAATAATCTGCTAAAATAGGCAGGATCTTCATAACCCAACGCATAGGCAATTTCTTTTGCTGTTCTGTTGGTGTGTACCAGCAATCTTTTTGCTTCCAGCATAATCCTATTTTTGATGATTTCGTTGGGCTGAGGTAGATTAAGCCGCTTAAACCGATGAGTAAGCGTTTTTGGGGCTATCATCATCCGGTCGGCATAATCCGCAACATTATGCTTTTGTTTAAAGTTAGCTTCAACCAATTGTGTAAATTTTCTGAAAAACTCGAGGTCGTTATTGGGTCTGGCGGCCATCACCCCTTCTAAGTGCTGTACCTTCCATAATCTGGTCGACTTGATCAAGAGCTGTTTAAGGTAAGTTCTAATCATTTCTTCCAGCGAGCCATCCTTCAATTCAAATTCGTCTTCCATCCTCGAAAACAAGTATTCCATAAAAGCAGCATCCTGCGCCGGTATCACCGTCATTGGCATATTATTGATGTTATTAAACAAGAGCCCATCACAGGCAACTTCTTCATCATGCAACTGTATGCAGTAAAAGTCGCGGTTATAAAAAACCAATCGACCAGGTTGCTCACCAAGTTTTTCGATGCTCAGTACCTGATTTGGACTGATAAAGAATAGTGTTGGACCAGAAGTGGTATATACATTAAAATCTACTTTTATCTCAAATCCTTCATTAAGATAAAGCACCTTGATATAGGATTTATATGATTCGGAATTAATGACTTCGATACTTTGTAAATCGACATTTAACATGCCGATGGTTTTAAGGTTCTCGTCAAAAATGCTTCGTTTCATAATCGGGCTAATCAAATAAGTTAAAGATAAAAATACGATTCTTCGTGATGATTTTATTATGGGCTGAAACGAAAATTACCTGTAGATATCTAAACCTACAGGCAAATTTTTAATTATTTTTTCGCAAACTGTTCTAGCTCAGAGTTGAATTTATCCATCTCCTCTACAAAAAGTGCATGTCCGCTATTCTCGAATTTTACAATGTATGAGTTTTTTAAGCCTTTATGTAGTTGCTCGGCTAGCGTAAAATCAATCAGTTGATCTTTTGTACCCTGAAATATGGCTACTGGGATGGTTACGTTTTTAAGCACAGGACGCAAATCCAGATCGCCAAGGGCACTGATAGATTCGGTAACTACATACGGACTTGCAGATAAGTTGATACTTTCAAGCCATTTCTCTGTATTTTTTTGAAGTGTGGTACCTTTGGCCGCAAATGCTGCACCTAATCCGCCTATCAGATCTTCTCTGCTGGTCATGGTTTGTTTGATCAGTCCGGCAGCACCTTCTTCAGATATTCCGTAATTGTAATCCGCACGTTGTTTCCAGGATGGAGCAGCTGCCGCAAATAGCGCAAGTTTGCTCACATGTGCAGATTTATACTTATTTACATAATGGATGGTAACGGCACCGCCCATAGAGAAACCGCCCAGAACAGCATTTTCTATTTTTAAGGTATGAAGAACAGCATAAATATCATCAGAAAAAACATCAAAATTGTATTTCCCATAAGGCTTATCAGATTTACCGAAACCACGTAAGGTAATACCGATTACCCTAAAACCTTTCCTTACCAGATATTGGTATTGATATTCGTACATTTCATCACTAAGTGGCCATCCATGAATCAGTACAATTGGCTGTCCTTCGCCAAGATCAGTTACATGAAGTTTTACACCTGGCTCAACTTCGATATATTCTGCCCTTCCGGCGGAAGCGGGAACTCTTTTATTTTGTGAAAAAGCAAATTGGCTTGTAATTAAGGTAATAATCAGGCTTGTTGTTAAGATTAGATTTTTCATTGTTACTTTTTTTAAATTAATGTTTGAAATATTTGTTGTTTGTTGACAATACAAAGGTGGGGAGAGAACCCTGCCTAAAGAATGGACAAACAGACAACAATCTTGTACATTTTTCCCACAAACAAATATTTATCGAATCCTTATCGATTAAATCATCAGACATTAATCCCATCTCCGAAAACATCCTTAATGATAATAAAGCAAATATCTTGAGTATGTTTAATTATTGCGATACGGAAATACGAATCGTATATGGATTAATTTTACACTATCCGAATCTTAACGCCGTACTTGTGGGAAACTATGCTATACCTGAATTTTGCAAAAAACATATACAATGGAAATGCAATTTAATTTCAACAGCGAACTATCAAATAAGATTGCCCTGGTAACAGGCGGAACCAAAGGCACCGGAAAGGCAAACTTCCATTCTATGAAAGCACACTACCCTATGCGGCAGCAAAAGCCGGGCTGATTAATTACAGCAAAGGACGCTCTAAAGAAGTTGCTCCAAAAGGAGGGCGGGTTTTACCGGTTTCTCCAGGCTCGATCATGACCGGTGGCCCAAAACGAATGATGGAACGTATAGCGAATAGCGAAACAATTTCCATAGAACAAGCTACACAAAGGATGTGCTTTTTGTAAAAAGATTTTTAAAGAATTGTTCAGAAAATCCTAACCTAAAAAATAGCCCATTCTTTTTGCGAAAATGGGCTATTTAGAACCCTTTTTCCGTAAAATTAGACAATCATATCATCTGATACTTTTTGCTAAAAAAAGAATAAAACGCCTATTTATTGGCGGGGCTGTAGCGTTAGCTGACAATTATCCGTATAAGCAGTATAACCAACCGATATGAAATTTTTAACCAAACCACTTACCTCATTCATTTCCCTTAGCTTTGCGCTTGCCCTGTTGTTTTCTGGCTGTAAAAAAGAAGAACTCACCGCTGCCCAATGGGGAGAGCGTGCAGTTGCCAAACGTAACGAGATCATGGCTCTATCAACCAATATCCCTTGCAGCCAAAAAGCCCAGGTAACCGTGCAAACCATCGAGTTCAATTGCTCCGTGCAGTTTTACCCTATATTGTCTTCTGACCTGCAAAAATATGAAAGGCTTAAAAAGGAATACCTCGATTTCACCGACAATCAATATGCTGCCTGGTATAAAGAGGGGTTAATTGTAGAGCCCTGCTTTGAAAGCCTGTGGACCACCGACCAGCCAGTTAGACTGGATTGTAAAAATGATAAAGTTTACCTGATTACCGCGGAGAACCTACCGGTTGAAGAAGCAAAATCACTAGTCACCACAACCAAAAACCAGCTCGACATCCTGACCTCCGCATTAAGCTGCAGCAGTGAGGCAAACTGGAGTTTTACCAGATTAATCAACCACCAGACTATGAGCATGGAATATATTCCCTATTCACTCACAACAGGCTATAAAGAATTCAAGGCAAAGGTCTCATTATACAACAGGCTAAACCTTAATGTGATCAAAGCTGAAAATAAAGGAAATCACTTCACAAATATAAAAACGGTAGAGAAAATAGAATGCGTAAATGGCAAACCGGTAATCAAATTCAAAAATTAAAACATATCAGGCAAAAAACTTCCCCGGTTCAGCTAATAATACTTATATGAGCATTTTATGAGGAAGACTTTTAAGCTACATTTTCAATAGGTGATTAGCGGACAATTCCCTCTCCTTGTCAAAAAAATCTAGCAGACTGTGCTTCTTTGCTATTCGATAACTAAGAGTATGCTTGCGTCATTTTCTTCCAGATTTGCTATAAATACACTCATTAATCAATGGGTTACATTTTGCCTTTTGTAATAATTTAGTGATATTCACGGTTCTGATACATTATTCAAATTTTAGTATTCTTAAACCGGCCATGATCGCTTACCATCTTCTCTCTGACAGTGAGTTAGCTGCCCAGCTAAAAACAGGGGATGATGTCGCTTTCAATGAAATTTATAAACGCTACTGGAAATCATTATACGAATCGGCTTATGCTGTATTAAAGGACAGTACCTCTTGTGATGATATTGTTCAGGAGATTTTCGTATGGGTATGGACAAATCGTGAAAAACACTTAACAGACTCTTTCCGTCCCTATTTACATGCTGCAGTGAAGTATAAAATTGCTAATCTTATTCGGCATGGAAAAGTAAAAGACGCATACCTCGCCCGTTCGTTAACATTAAAACACCGTGCTGAAACAGACGAGAATGAACTGGAATTAAAAGAACTTAAAGAGATTATTGCACAATTCACTTCAAAACTTCCATCTCGTGCAAAATTGATTTTCCAATTAAGCAGAAATGAATTATTAAGCAATAAAGAAATTGCCCTGCAGCTCGGCATATCAGAAAAAACAGTCGAGAATCAAATGAATATCAGCCTTAAAAAACTCAAAAAAACATTGGGAAACCTGTCTTTTTTGATGAGCTTAATTTAGTTTCAATATTATTTTATTTTTTCTTGGGTGCTACGGCCATTTTAAGTTATATGTTACTGTACGCGGTAATAAAATATTGTGAGTAACATGAACAATGAAGAGCTTTTAAAGCTGGCTGAAAAGATAAGTATTGGCAAAGTTTCAGATGAGGAAATTGCACGCTACAATGCCTGGTACAGTTCAGTAACGGTTGAAAACGATTCGGCAAGCCAGGCATTAGGCAATGCTGATCTGAAGGAGGCCCAGCTTTTTAGTCAGATCCAGGCAAAAATAAGTCGCCGCAAAACAAAGAAAATCTGGCCTTTATACTCAGGAATTGCCGCTGCAGCAGCGATGATTTTATTCACTGTATGGATTTACTTTGTACCCAGTCAAGTTGATAAAAAAGTTGCTAAACAATATAAGCAAGATTTCACTCCTGGTAAGATTGCTGCCACCTTGCTTCTTTCAAACGGACAGTCAATTCGACTATCTGATGATTCACAAGGCACAATTGCGAAAGATAATGGGGTTACCATTACTAAAACAACAGACGGCCAGATTGTTTATCACCTAAAAAATGTAAATGCAAGTGCCAATACATTAAACACCCTTGCCACCGCAAAAGGAGAAACCTTTGCAATCGTTTTACCTGATCAAAGTAAAGTCTGGCTTAATGCCACATCAAAATTAACCTATCCGACAAATTTGAGTGCAAATCGCTATCGCACAGTTAAGCTTGAGGGCGAAGCCTATTTTGAAGTTTCAAAAGACAAAATGCATCCGTTTATAGTGGAGACTAATGGACAGCAGATTAAAGTATTAGGTACTCATTTTAATGTGAGCGCCTATAGTGATGACGCGGCTACCCAAACAACTTTGTTAGAAGGTCGCGTACAAGTAGTTTCAAACCTGGGCAACCATGCCATATTGACTCCGGGACAGGAAGCTAGTCAGTCTAAAGGTATAATAAATGTTCAGCAGGTTAATGCCGCCGAAGCGATAGCATGGAAAAATGGTGAATTTGTATTTAACGATGAACCCTTGGAATCCATTATGCGAAAAATAGCGAGATGGTATAATCTCGAAGTGGAATACAAGGACGAAAGTGTACGAAATAAACTCTTTTCAGGGGGCATATCTAAATTTGCGAATGTATCAGATGTTTTAAGAATGTTGCAGTTAACGAAGGATGTACAATTTGAGATCAGAGAAAGGAGGATTATAGTGAAAAAATAGCTACCAAGAACTATTAACTAATGTCAAAAGAGGCCAAAAGTGGTGGAACACTTCTGGCCGTAAGTTTGGCAAAAAGTCAATAAATACTGTAAATCGATCAACTAAACCAAACTCAAACAAATGTATAAAATTTATACTTACAAATGGGGTATTCAACTATCCCGTATTAGACCTCTATTGCTCACGATGCGCTTAACTACCGCTGTTTTGATAATCTCCATGATGCAGGTAAATGCCTCAGGATTCGCACAGAAACTTACCTTTAAGGCGAGCAATGGCCAGCTTAAACAACTTTTTACAGAGATTAAAAGGCAAACGGGTTACAACGTTGTCTGGAATGCCGAGCGGATAAGATCTGCAAAACCCATCAGTGTAAACTTTATAAACACCGATTTAGAGCAGGCCCTGAAGATCAGCTTATCCAATCAGGCCTTAACCTACACCATCGAAAAAAAGACGGTGGTGATTAGCGAAAAGGAAACGCCCGCTTTATTTAAACCTATATTTTTTGCTATTGACGCACGCGGTACCGTAGTGGATGGGAATGGAAAGCCACTTCCTGGAGCAAATGTTAGGCATCAAAGAACAGGTACGATCGTATTGACCGACAACCTTGGGGATTTCGTATTAAAAGGAATCAATGAAGATGATATTCTCGAGATTACCTTTATGGGCTACAACCCGGTTGAAGTAAAGGCAAAACCTGCAATTGGAACAATTAAAATGTCTGTTTTAACGAATGAGTTAAGTGCTGTTGAAGTCGTGTCTACCGGTTTCCAAACGCTGGCAAAAAACAGGGCATCCGGAACGATTGAACACATTGGTCAGGAGGTGCTGGCAAACCGCCCGAACACCGACCTTTCGTCCATGTTGCAGGGTGTCGTGGCGGGTATGCAAGGTTCGGAGAGCGCTAATGGCAACATTGCATTTACCATCAGGGGGATTTCAACTTTGGGAACCACGAATAACCAACGCTCTCCTTTAATTGTTATCGACGGCTTCCCTTTAATGAATGGTGATTTTTCGGCAATCAACCCAAATGATGTAGAAAGTGTGGATGTGCTTAAAGATGCGGCAGCTTCAGCAATCTGGGGCGCACGTTCTGCCAACGGGGTAATTGTTGTAACGACTAAAAAAGGCAGGGGCAAACAAGGATTATCGATAGACGTTAGTGCTTTTACACGGGTGTCTGAAAGACCAGATCTTGACCAAATCTATACCATTGCCAACTCTGCCGATCAGATTGCCTACGAAAAACTGGCTTTTGCAAAAAAAATATATCCAACTGCGGGCTTCTTTTATCAGGGCGGCCTGTTTCCCAGTGATTTTACCTTCACGCTTACCAATGCCCAACAATTATTGTTTGCAAACCAATACGGCAGGCTCTCAACCACGGAGATGAATACCGGCCTGGATGAGTTGAGCAAAGTAGATAATCGGAATCAGATTCAAAAATACCTGATGCGACATGCCATTACACAGCAGTATAATGTCAGTTTGAGTAATAACACCGAGAAATCTAAAACTTATCTGTCACTATTGTTAGAAGATAATAAGGATCGGTTTATCGGCAACGGATTTAAGAAATATGATATTAATTTTTCAAACGAATACAAATTGACGAAATTTTTAACGTTTAACTTTAATACTTTTCTTCAGTATAACGGGCAGCAAAATAGTGGGGTAACGCTTTCCGAGTTGAATGGCTATCCTACGCTTTTTGGCGGCGGACTATCGTCTTATGAGCTTCTGCTCAACCCGGATGGGACTTATGCAAAACAGGCAGCAGGCGGCAACACTGGTACTAGTGGTCCTGATCCATACATATTATCGCAATTACCAATGAATAAATTTCCCTATCCAGACTGGAGCTATAACTTGTTGAGGGAAATGAGGGGTCGCGACTTGCAGTCGGCAAATTATAATGCCCGTATCCAGACAGGCCTAACCGCAAAATTACTACCAGGTTTAACGCTGGATGCAAAGGTGCAGATTGAACGTGGCAAAACTGCGGTAAAAAATCATTATAGTGACGACACCTATTTTGTAAGGAATCTGGTTAATACAAATTTACAATATAACAATACCACCAAAGTTGTAGGCAATGTTTATATCCCTAAAGGCGGGATTCTTCAGAAAAATGATACAGAGGTTAGCAATTATAACTATAGGGGCCAACTTTCTTACATCAAAAATATAGGGCGTAAATTTGATGTTAATGCAATTATAGGTGGTGAGGTATCGCAATACCGTACAGATGGCACAATATACCCATGGTTATATGGCTACAATCCGGCTACATTAACGTCGATAGTTCCACCCTACGGATACGGAAGTTCAGTAGATTTTTTCCCTAATGGAACCGTTACAGGAGACAACCTGGCCTCGATTCAAGGCGGAAACACGACATTATCTTATGGATTAGACCGTTACGTTTCTTATTTTGCGGCAAGTGATATCACCTATAACAAAAAGTATACGCTTTCATTAAACATTCGTGGTGATGCTTCTAACTACATTACCTCAATCCCTTCACTCCGCTGGTCCCCATTTTGGTCAGTAGGCGGTAACTGGGATGTTAAAGCAGAAAATTTCATATCCTCCAGCGACTGGATAGACTACCTGCACCTGCGCGCAAGTTACGGTAGCAATGGCACGGCAGATAAATCTACATCTACTCAGGCACTTGTTAACGTTGGTACATCGCCAAATGTTGGAACTGGTACAATCACGGCTACCATCAGCAGTTTTGGTAATCCTTACCTGCATTGGGAGCGCACACATACCATCAACTTCGGTGTTGATTTTGCCCTCTTAAAAAATAAACTGACCGGTAGCATTAACGTTTATAACAAACAGAGTACCGAGGTTACCGGAACGGTTGCCTTGCCGCAGGCATACGGTACGTCATCGCAAAAGTTTAATAATGCAGAAATTCTAAATCGCGGTATCGAAATCCAATTGGGAACAACATTAAAATTACCTGCAGGTATTGGATACAGCACTTCACTAAACTATGCATATAACCACAATGTTGTTACCGATCTGTACTTTCCTAATCCAATTAATGCAAACTTAACTGCGCCAGGAAATGCTTTTGTACAGGGCCAGCCGGTTAATTCATTCTACACGTATGACTATGCCGGTGTAGATGCCACGGGAATGCCGCAGATTTACGGATTAAATGGGGCCAGATTTGGATTTAATTCTCAAACCCTGCTGGCAAGTAATGACGGCATCACAAAGGGTTACATGCACTATGCAGGTACTGCAACTCCACCGCATACCCTGGGATGGAGAAACACATTTACCTTTGGCAATTTTACCCTGACGGCGCAACTCATCGGAACCTTCGGTGCCCACTTTCTTAACCCTTCATTCAACTATGGAAGTGCATTTGTTGGATTTGGAAAAACTGCACCAAACCGTTTTGTAAGACAAGTGTTAGACGGCGACCCGACAGTGCCACCATTATTGGCTGACCCAGCCATTACAATTTGGCCACGATACTCACCTTTTCTAACGAGTTACATTGAAAGTTCATCCTACATACAACTTAAGGAACTGTACCTCAGTTACAATATCCCGGCAAAAATATTTGAGCGGGCAAAGTTGAGAAACTTCAATGTCTTTGTACAGGCAAGGGACTTAGGCATGGTTTGGAACAATAATACCCATGGTTACAACCCGGACTTTTTGCCGGGAACTGACCGACCTGTAGCCGCCTACACCTTTGGTTTCAAATTCGGAATATAACATTGGTTTTTAATAACGATTTAGAGATGAAAAAAATTAGATATGCAGTCATGCTGCTGGCTTTTGTGAGCCTTGCATCGTGCAAAAAATATTTGGAGGAGCCTAACAAAATTCAGGCTTCCATTACAACAACTGCTCAGTTACAAGCACTACTCGATAATGTTGCAAATACATCGCCTGATTGGAGCAGCCAATTCGCAGCAAATTACGCGGCAATGAATGCAAGTGACGATGTGGAGATAAACTTAGCGGCTTTTAATGCATCCCCAGGCGCATTAGACTTGAACAGTGCATTTTATTATACATTCGACGCTGATAAACTGATACAAACGTCAGCAAGTGATGCGGTATGGTCGAACGCATTTCAACGTATATTAACCGCCAACGTGATTCTTGCAAATGTCGACAACGTGAGCGGCAGCGATGAAGCTAAAAATATGATTAGAGCCAATGCCTATTTTGATAGAGGTTATGCCTATTGGACTTTGGTAAATCAATACTGCCAGCCTTACCATGCAAGTACGCTTCAATCGCTTGGTCTGCCGTTGAGGAAAACGGTAAGTTATACCGAATCTTTAACCCGTGCAACTTTAAAAGAAACCTATGATTTTATACTTTCCGATATTTTACAAGCGCAGGCTTTAGTAAGTTATTCAGACGTGAATCCCCTGTTTAGATGGAGAGTTAGTAAAACGGCTATAGAAGCTTTTTTAAGCAGGTATTACTTATTTACAGGCGATTATAATGCATCACTTAGCCACGCCAATAATGCACTGACAACAACAAATGCCCAATTGGTTAATTTTAATACGATTGAACCCGCAACTAACCCGACTATTTACAGACCTGACGGAGCCAACGGCCCTGCGTATGTGGTTAATTATTCAAGTCTTAGTCAATGGACAAATACCCAATACCTTGCCTGGCCAGAATTCTTCTATACAAGTTTTACAGCCGGCCTTAATACAGGCAGAAATACATTCAATGCCAGTCCTTCACTAATTGCAACTTACGGACCTAACGAAACGGAAAGAGCAAAGGATTTAAGGTACAAGCATTTTATGCCCGAAAATAGTGGTTTTACCGCACAATGGAAGACACCTGGATTAAATAGCTTTAAACAGTTTGGCCTCAATTTAATTCCAACAGGGCCAACGATAGCGGAGGTGATGTTGAATAAAGCCGAAGCTTCTGCACGGTTGGGTGATTTTGCCACAGCTTCATCTTTGATCAAAGCACTTAGAACCAAACGTTTTGTGACCGGTTATGCTGATTTAGATTTGGGATTTAATGCTACAAATGCCCTAACCTTAGTTCTGCAGGAGCGACGCAGAGAACTTCCTTTCGCATTCAGGTGGTACGATATCCGTCGTTTTGCCTACAATGAAACGACCAGCGACGATGTTGTAGTTACACACCAGTTCTATAACGTAACATTAAGCGCTGTGGACAGAACCTCACCAAAAACCTACACCATGCCCGTTAAAAGCGCTCATTACATGATCCAGATTCCGAATAATGATGTTATCCAATCTCAGGGGCAGATTCAGCAAAACACTTACTAATTTTTTATACAGATAATAAAATAAAAAACATGAAAATTCAGGATATAATAAAGCGGTTGAACATTTTAGTGTTTGGCTTAACTTTAATTGCAGGTATCTTCTGTCAGGCAAATGCACAAGAGAAAGCGACAAAAAAACTCTCATTAGGCGACCCTGCCCCAAAGCTGACCTATTCAAAATGGATCCAGGGGCCAAAACCGATTACAAAAATTGATCAGGATAAGGTTTATGTTATTGAATTTTGGGCAACATGGTGCGGGCCTTGTATTGCTGTAATGCCACATCTTTCAGAGCTTGCTAAAAAATACGAAGGTAAGATCAATTTTATTGGTTGCAATGTTTGGGAAAACATGTACGGTGGACCAAAAGACCAGGAAACTTATCTTCCCAAAGTAACCACCTTTGTAAATGACCAGTTTAAAAAAGGCCGTTTAACCTACAATGTCATCACAGACAATACAGCCGAAGACATGGGAAATAACTGGCTAAAAGCCGCGGGGCAAAATGGCATCCCCTCATCATTTGCAATCCAAAATGGAAATATCGCCTGGATTGGACATCCTGTCTATCTCGATTCAATTCTTAACGCTATAGATAAGGGAACTTACGATTACAAGGTAGAAAAAGCAAAAAAAGAAGAACAGGAAATCCGCAATCAAAAAACTTCAGCTGGCTATACCAATGCAATCAAAGCTTACAAAGCAGAAGAAACCGCTAAAAACTACGACAAGGCTTTAAAGTTGATGGAGGAAGCGACGGTAAAATTTCCAAATAATAGCTACCTATTTGCTACCGATAAATTTAATCTATTGTTAAAACATTATAGCGTTGATAAAGCTATTGCATACGGTAAAGCTTTGCAGAGCGACAAACTAGCCGGACAGGTATTAATAGCTAACCTTTACAAGGATGATAAACTACCTGTAGAAGTCTACAAATTTGCGGTTGAGGCCGTAAAGGGATGGGGTATGTCCAATTATTCCAAGGTCTTTGATATTTTAGCAACTTTACAAATGCGTGCCGGTCAGATTAAAGAAGCAGCTGAAAGCCAGCAAAAGGCAGTTGATGTTGCCAAAGGAGAAAAGGATAACCCCGGTATTACAGAAGGCGTAATCCAGGATTACCAGAAAAAAGCAGATGAGTATAAATTGAAAGCAGCAGGGAAGATTTAAAAATTTAGTAAGATGAAAAAAATAGAAAAAATAATCACATTGGCCATCCTTGTGCTCTCTAGTTTGACAATAACAGCGCAGGAAAAAACACCCACAACATTATTTATCGGAGATAAGGCCCCAGAATTATATTATGGGGCATGGATCAAAGGAACTCCAATCAAAGAATTCAAAAGCGGACACCTGTATATTTACGAATTCTGGGCAACCTGGTGCGGTCCCTGTATTGCCTCTATGCCACACCTGTCTGAAGTTGCCAGAACAAAAGCCAAGGATGTAACCATTGTGGCTGTAGATATTTGGGAAGATAAAACTGGAAAGATGACCTACGATGACATCTATGCAAAAGTGAGTAAGTTTACCAAAGGCATGGGTAAAAACATGGATTTTAACGTAATTACAGATACCAAAGACCAATTAATGGCAAAAAACTGGATGACCGCTGCAGGCCAGGCTGGTTTACCTACCTCCATGATGGTAAAAGATGGCGTCATTCAATGGATGGGCCACCCGGTTAACTTAGATTCGATTATCACCGTAGTCATGGATGGCAAGTATGATGTTACGGCAATGCGCAAAAAAGCAATAGACCAGGCCAATAGAACACCAACGGCAGATGAAATAGCTATGACGAATGCTACAAAATTAATTGATGATGCAATTAAAGCTAAACAATATGATAGAGCATCTCAACTAACAGATTCTATCACTGCAACAATGCCACAAAATAAAGGGGTTGTTTTAAACTGGAACAAGTTTATGATGCTCCTGGACCATGTCGGAGAAAAGGAAGCAATGGATTTCGTCAAAAAATGGCAGGCCACCAACCCTGGATTTAGGGGTTCAGTTGGCGCTGCGATTGTCCATAAACCCAACTTATCAAAAGAAAGCTATCTGTATGCAATAGACATTCTGAGATCAATGATAGACAATCCGCAACCAGGCTCTCTGATGTTAAATATGATTGCCATTGGTTATGTGAATATGGGAGACTATAAATCTGCCGCAGTAGCCCAGGAGCAAGCAATTGCCAAGGCAAAAGAATACCTGAAAGAGAAAAAGTTTGTTGGTTTTGTAATGGAAAGTACGGTTACAGAATACGAAGCGAAGCTTGCTGAATATAAAAAACTAATTAAATAATAAATGGCTATCAAATAACCTGATTTTGGTATTTGTGTGGGCAATTTTATTCCCAATACGATGTTTCTGAAAATTAACATTGTGTTATTTTCTTGAACATTAATTATATGAGCCCAAAAAGGGCAAGCGTGCACTTACCGCGCTTGCCCTTTTTAGCTTCTGAGACTAGAAACTTGAAGTTGATTAATAATGTGGCTTTTATGGCTATTCTTCAGGTATTTTAGTATTAACCTGAGTTCGATTTTAATATTCCTTTAAAGGTCTACTGCAGACATTTTTCGTTAATAGCCGTCACCCTGACCTGTAGCGAAGCGGAAAGCTACGAAGTAAACCGAGCCTTAAGCGAGCTCACCGAAGGTAATTCATTTCAATGGTCTTAATAGCTTTTCTTCATCTGATGAGAAAGATGGGGGTATATAAAAGGGGTTACTATCTCGAACGACATAGTAACCCCAAAATACTGTTAATAGACAGCTATATGCTGAATGTTGCCTGGAGCGATGTGAATGAAAATCCTGCTATCAGTGTAAAACCTCCTTTAACTTCATTTCGAGTAACAATCCACCCAGGTTTTTGGCTATTATCTTTCCCGTGGGGTCTATCAGCAGGTTTTGCGGATAAGATCTGACTTTATAAATATCGCTGACTATATTTTTCTTCCCGGTCATATCTCCAAGTTGTGTCCATATACCAACTCCATCTTCCCTGATCGCTTCGATCCATTTTTCCCTGTTGTCGTCGCAAGATACACCGATGATGGTGAAGTTCTTATCTTTAAAATGTATGTAAGCCTTTTTCATAAACACACTTTGCGCCCTGCACGGGCCACACCAGCTTGCCCAAAAATCGAGGAGTACATATTTTCCTTTAAATTCAGATAAGCTAACAAGTTTTCCTGATGTATCCGATTGAGTAAAGTCAACTGATTGACTGCCTGGCAAAAAGTATTCTCTTTCCTCAATGTCTTTGGCCAGCTTCCGACCTATGCTTGTTTTTTTTAATTCGGGATCAAGTTTATCAAAAAAGGACTTGAAAGGTTTGGGCGACATTATAGGTCTATTGTAATCATCAACTGCAAAAAGTGAAACAGGAGAGTGAGGGTTGGCTGACACATAACTGTCAACCATAGCCCGCTCCATCTCGTCTAAAGAGTCTAGCTTTTTGCGTACATTAATAAAGTTACTTACGTCCATTTGCTTCTCAAATGCTTGTGCTTGCATATTGTAAGGCCGCATCTCATAATGTAACTTTTGTAATGACTGAAAATATCTGGTGTATTCCTGTTGGATTTGACTCCCTTTCACAATTGCGGTATTCAGACTTTCCCCGGTTGTACTCAATTTATAGTCAATTGGTTCCAATAAAATCCGGTACATATTTTTCGGATCGTATAATGCCGGTCCAACGGTAGCTTGGGGTAATTTTATCTTAAGTATTGCGACCACAGGCTCTGACACCTCACCTGAAAGTTTAAATTTTCCATTTTCGATTTTTACAGTATCCCTTTTAGGTTTGCCGTTCGCATTAGCATAAGCCATAGTCATCAGTCCTGTTTTGCAAACTTTTGAAACATCACCACTGATGGTAAAAGATCCATTATATTTCGATTGTGCTTTTACCTGGCAACAAATTAGCAGAAAAATAGCGATTATACTTATTTTCATAGTTTATGGATTATTTGTAATATCAGGATTCTGAGCCATTAACTTAAGTGGAAATCTAAGTGTTAATCGCTCTTTCGACAAAGTATAGGTAGACAGTACATTTCCTTGCAAATCGTAAATTTTATGTGTGTAAACATCATTAGCGAAAAGTGGATCAACGGATAACCTTCTCATATCAAACCAGCGGTACCCGAACATGGCGAATTCTCTACGACGCTCATCAATAACAAACCTGATCATATTTTCTTGATTTGAAATGCTCACAACAGCATCTGCTGACGGCATTCTTTTTTTCCGAAGCGTTTCAAGATCATCCTTAGCTCCGGTCAAATCGTTGGTTCTGGCTTTACACTCTGCCCGAAGGAGAAAGTATTCCGGATAGGTTATTCCAAAAGATGGAATCGTACTATACCCGTATCTTCTTACCATGCTCAGCGGAAAGGTTACATTACTTGAGAATGGGGTAGCTCTTTCCGTGAATAATCTTTTCCTTAGGTCATTCCTACCATACAATTTGTATGCTTCCTGCGTTAGCAGGAGTAAATTTGAGTTGGGCATGAACTTGGAATTGTAATTTCTTGCCAGCATACCTTCGTTACTCAGTACCGGGGCCGGGCCATTAGTATACGAATTTGCAGTAGGAGAATATCCCCAGCTACCCCCAGGAACCAACGTTTGGTTATAATCGTAGATTTCTGTGGTCACATTCGTGGGTAGCACAGTTGCAGCCTGATTCAGTTGTGAAAGTGCCTTCCCATATTCGCCCATAAAGACATAGACCTTCGCCAGTAACGTGATCGCAGAGGATTTGTTCATACGCTGCCTCAATAAAGAATTGCGCGGAAGATCTGGAATGCTTTCGGTAAGGTCTTTAATAATAAAATCGTAAACGGCCTGCACGCTGGCTCTACTAAAGGAAGTTGCCGCTGCATCTGCCTCTGTAATAATAGGAAAGCCTGGATCAGACGCTGCTGTTGCCGCATTGTACGGTTTGCCGTAATAGTTGATGAGCATAAAATAGCTCCATGCCCTGGTTGCACGGGCCTCTGCCTGTATCGCTCTTTTTTCGGCTTCTGAGCCCTCGGTAGAGCCCATTACCTCATTGGCAATTTTGTTGAGTAGATATACCTGCGCCGTCAAGGTGGTAAATTCAACTGCATCTTCACTATCGAGATAGATGTCCTTTTCCCAACGAAAGGCATTTTGTACGTTAACTGCCGCCGGACTTAGATAAGTAGAAACTCCGGCGACTTCGTCGCTCAGGGTAATCGGTATGTCGGAGGAAGATGTCGATAGCAGACTTGTAGTATAAAATAAATTGTTATAATCGTTTGTTGTAGTAGCTATAACTTTCCCAATCGGATCAATCTCCAGGAAACTCTTTTTGCAAGAGACAAGTACTATACAAGCTAGTACAATGATGAATTTTTTTTTTAGCATTTTTTCTCTTTTTAATGATTAGAAATCGATATGTGCTCCAACGGAAAATGTATGCTGGTTGGCTACCTGTCCTCGTATACCCAGTAGTGCATTCTGAAATTCCGGATCAATATTGAATTTGTTTGCTTTCCAGAGCGTGATATTACCCGTTTGAACACGCAACGTTATACCTTGCGTTTTAATTCGGCGTAATAACACCTCAGGGAGTTTATAAGAAAGCGTAACATCCCGCAATTTAATATAGGATGCACTGATTACATTTGTATTGCCATATAAATAATAGTTGACATAACGCCTGCTCCCGCTTGTAGTGGCATTACTCACCCAGCCAGGAATATCCGTGAAATTTTCGTCACCCGGCTTCTGCCAGCGTTGCTCAAAATCCGAATGCACATTTGCACCCGTTAGTGATGTACCGTTGGGATACAAGCGGTTGAGGGTATAGGTTCTGTTGAGGTCACGCCTCATCACATGCCCCAGGTTGTAGATAACATTGGCAGAAAGTGAAAGTGACTTATAACTGAAAATGTTGGAAAAACCGCCACTCCATTTGGGTTGGTAAGTGCCCATGAAAACCATATCTTCCGGCTTGGCTACGTTCAACGCTTTAGTTACCGTGCCATTTGCCAATCGGATTTGCGGATCACCCATATTGTCCAGTCCGGCATAATTGTAGGCGAAAAGAGCATAGGCTGCATAACCCTGATAAAAGCCTCCGTAGCCATTGTTATTGATTACTGAATTACCTGTGGTCGAAATGAGGGCTGTTGCCAGGCGGTTTATTTTATTATAGTTATAAGCGATGTTCCATAAGGTGCGCCAGCTAAAGTTCTTGCTGATAACATTTTCGGTAGTCAGGCTCAGTTCAACACCTTTATTCGTCAGGTCGCCCAGGTTGCCCACAATTGTGGTTACACCTGTAAAACCGTTGCTTGGGACATTGCCGAGCAGGTTCTCTGTCTTTTTATGATAAAAATCCAACGCACCATTGATCCTGTTGTTCAGTATCGCGAAATCAACACCAATATTAGTTACTTTCGTTGATTCCCAGGTAAGGCTTCTATTGGCATAACTTGAAATGACATAGGCTATCGATCCGGGAAAGATTGATGACCCTGTTCCTGCTAAAATAATATCTTTGGAGGATGCTGTTCCGGGCGTGGGCGCATTTCCGGTAATTCCATAGGTAGCCCTTAGGTTCAATCGCCCAAGCCAGTCAATGTGTTCCATAAAATGCTCTCCTGAGAGCGACCAGCTTGCGCCTATGCTCCATACCGGTCTGTTCTGAGCCGATTTTTCTACACCGAAAAGATTAGACTCGTCCTGACGCCAGCTGCCATTGACCGTATATTTTTGACGAAAGGTATAAGCTGCGTTTGCGTAAGTTGACCGGAATCGTGTTTCCACCTGCGCAAAGTTAAAATCGTTAGTGGTGTAGAGGCTTTTTGAAGAGTTATTACGCAGGATGGTATTCACTACACCTTTGGATAAAGTGTCGTAATTGAGAGGCATCGTAGTTCCAAGTTGCGGATTAAAACCTCTTTGCGTAATCGATGTACCTCTTGTCAACGCGCTTTGCATTTCGGTACCCAAAATGGCAGATAACTGGTGTTCTGAATTTTTCCAGTTTTTATTATAAGCTAACTGATGACGAATGGTCCAGTTTTCCTGCATATTGTTTCCTGTCGTATATCGTCCGCCTTTTTGTGGCATAAAATAACGGATATTGTTACCGGCTACGCTGCCTGTTGCAAAACTCACCACTTCCTCTCTGGACGCATAAGCTTCCTGTCCTCTGTAGTTGCGGCTGTTGTCGCTGCCTTTTACCAGGCCATAAGTACCTTCCAATTTTAAGCCATCTGAAAGGTTAAGTGCAACACCACCAGTGAGCCTTGCTAACAGGTTGTCTGTAAGCGTATAGCCATACTCTGCCTCATCTAACGGGCTATAGTCTAAACTTATACCACTTCTGGTTTCGTATGCATTCCGTAAAGAATCTGTCCTGAACAACCAGGGCATGTGAATGTTATTGCCCTGAGCATCACGAATTAGCTGGTAAGGTAAAAAAGTGTTATTCGCATTTGGTAAAGGGGTTACTTTACTTCTTGTATTGGTAATATCGGTAATCAGGTACATCCTTATAAAATGCGATGGCCGGTAATCCTGACGGGCATTGATTTTGAATGTGTTGGTGTAAGATCCCGGTTTGCTATTTTGGTTACCCGTATAAGCGAAAGAACCATAGGCACTGTATTTTTCTCCTCCTCCACGGATAGAAACTGTGTGGTTAGTTAATATCTCACTTTGATAGAAGAGATCTTTGATTTGAGCACGATTACTAATTCCTGCGAGACTGTCCAATTTAGCATCTTTAACAGAATTCGAAATCTTTCCACGCGACCAGTCGAACAAAATTTGTTCATGAGGAGGCACACCAGGAGTTCCGGTAGAATTGGAAGTGCTTACTGTTTGCCAGCTTGTAACTGAAGGATCAAACATATCTTTAGCAGCCTGTATGAATTGCTGGCTGTTCAGTAAGGGCATGTTATCCAGATCAGGTTTGCCTAAAAAATTGACGAAACCATCATATTCAATTTTTAATTTGCCGGAACGATCGCCCTGCTTTGTCGTGATTACAATCACTCCGTTTGCGGCCCTGGAACCCCAGATGGATGCGGCTGTAGCATCTTTCAGCACCGTGATATCAGCTACATCATTTGGGTTTACCGAAGCAATATTACTGATGGCAATGCCATCTACAACAATAAGTGGCCCCCGTTCGGTGCCGCTGTAAACGCCACTCGTACCCCCGCTAAGCACACCAATAGAGGTCAATCCACGGACTTGAAAATTGTCTGTGTTTGCGTTGTTGATGGTGAGACCAGGGATTAATCCATCCAAACGTTGTAAGATGTTCATTGTACCAGACCGGTTATTCAAGATCTCCATGTCGGGCTTTGCAAAAGATCCCGCACTCCGCTCCTTCGGCAAGGTTTGGTAACCTGTAGAAACAACCTGCACTTCTGTAAGCTCACCACTTGTTGCCCTAAGTTTGATGAGCTGATAGTCTAAGTTTTCCTTTGCGGTAAAACTAAAAGTTATAAATCCAATAAATGAAACTTCAATACGATCTCCTGATTTGGCACTTATGCTAAAGTTCCCATTTTCTGAGGTTATGACTGATTTGTTCTGCGTAACATTTTTTACGCTTGCGTTAGAAAGCGCCTTACCTGCTGTATCGGTTACTTTACCTGAAATGGTTAAATCAATTGCAAAATTTTTGCGATTTTCCGTTAAAACTTTTTCTTTAATCACGATCATCTTATCCTCGATAGAAAATTCCAGCGCAAGTTTGTCGAGACATGAATTAAGAACAGCCTCCAAAGGTTGATTATAAGCAGAAAGGTTAACCGACTGCTTTTTCATTATGATGTCTCTGTTATAAAGAAAATCGTAGCCAGTCTGCCGGTGAATCTCCCGGAAAATTTTTTCAAGAGATACATTTTTATGATTTAGGGTCACATTTTGTGCAAAACCAGCTGCGCTTACCTGCATCAGTGTGATTAAAATAATAATGGTGGTTAGCCGCATGACACGCCAGAGTTTAGGGAATAGACGATCTGGTCTATCCGTTTCAATGAGATAAAATTTATACATTTGTTTGGTTTGGTTTAGCAGCAGCCCATGTGGTTCGAAGCTCATAGCTGTTGCGGTTTTCGTTGATTTTTATTAACTAATGCCAGACTATTATCAGGGGTGTTTATGCACCCCTGACCTTTTTAGCCCTGGTTTTGCTGTCGTAAAAGTTTTTCCATTCTTTTTTGTTTAAAAGTTATAATCTATTAATTGATATACTTATTTGCTTACAAAAACCTTTCGTCCTTCTATCCTAAAATGCACTTCGCCAGTTTTTGCAATCATTTTTAATACAGTAGAAATATTTCGTGATCTCGATGAGAACCCTCCCAACTGCAGATTTATAGGAGCTGATGGCTCATAGATTACCTCGATGTTATACCACCGCTCAATCTTGCGCATTACTGTACGAAAATTATCACCGCCGAAAATAAATTCCCCATTCTTCCAGTCGATCGCTTCTTCAACATCTGCAGGCGCTACCTGAATGCGACCCGAACTGAGGACAGATTGCTCCCCTGGCCTGAGCACTTTTTGAACAAGATTCGAATTTGAAACCAATACACTTCCCTCCAGCAATGTAGTTGTTGTAGCTGCCTCATCATCATATGAGTTTATATTGAAGTGTGTTCCTAAAACCTGAACCTCCTGTCGCGTAGTTTTCACGATAAAAGGATGCGATCGATCTTTAGCAACTTCAAAATATCCCTCTCCTGTTAAAAACACCTGTCGTTTACCTTTTTCAACGAAACTTACCGGATATTTTAATGAAGATTCTGCATTTAAAAACACAATGGTTCCATCAGGTAAACGCACCTGAGTTTGCTCCCCCCGGGAAGTCGATAAAGTATTGTACCCTGAACTCTTTGAACCATTATCCGTGATCTCATATACAATCTGCCCATCAGGCGTTTTAGAAATCTTTACGCCTGATTGCATGGCAATATTTCCTGACAGTACATCATTAACTAATATCTTTTGCCCATTTGTTAAGGTCAAAGTTGCACCATTGCCCCCTGGCGCAACATCATTTTGGTAAGCTACTTTTTCGGGTAATTGTTTATGATTATTAAAGTAGAAATAACTTCCTGCCATTACTACTATAGCAATGGATGCGGCGGCAACCCATTTAGTAAATAATTTATAGGTTTTTATTTTTTTATCCGGCATTATAATTTCTTCATCAATAAAGTGAAGAATTTTTTCAACCATCGCAGATTTATCCTGCACCGAAAAAGGATTATCCTTTGCATTGAAATTTAACCAATGTAATTCCATTTCCTTTTCAATATTTTCTTTATTAGCAGCTATTCTGACCAAAGAAAATAGTTCTTCCCGCTCTTGCTGATTAGCTGTTTTATCGAAATATTTCTTAAAGAGAATATTTAACCTTACATCCTGCATAATAATGGATTTATAGTCATTTCACACTAAAGACAAAAGACCAGGAAAAAAGGGGTAGTGATTTATGAAAAAATTAACCGAATGTTAACAAATTACTAAAGAACTCATTAAAATCATCAATGTAACGATGTCTATTTTAGAATCGAGGTCTTTCTTAATGAAATTAACAGCATATTGAATGTGCTTTTTTACTGTTTCAGAAGAAATATTTAATTTTTTAGCAATTTCTTCATGCTTTAGCCTTTCGTGGCGACTGAGAAGATAAACTCTTTTAGCTTGTTCCGGAAGTTTATCAATAGAATGATCAATTAAAGCCCGATAATGGTCAACTTGTACAATCTCTTCTTGAATATCGAAACCCTTGTTAACGTGTTGTTCGATTGGCAAATTAAAATTACGTTCAACAGCAATTTTCTTTAACTGGTTATATGTTTGGTTTCTACAAATTATGAACAGGTAATTACTGAAGCTTTTGATACCTGCAAGTGTTTCCCTTCGGAGCCAAATTTTGATGAAGGCATCCTGGACAATCTCCTGCGTTACAGCCTTGGATTCAGTAATTTTATATACAAATTCTCCCAATGCACCGTAGTACCCTTCAAAAAGCTCCGTAAAGGCACGCTCATCCCCCTCAGCTATCTTAGCCAACAGTTCCTGCTCATTAAAAAGGGGTTTTAGTGCCAAAACTTTGTTCAAAGCCAATTTACGAATAAACTGACATCAATTATAGACATATTTTTCTATATATGACAATGGCGGTTCAATTTGGATCTATTTACTGTTAGATCCTTGTGTTTATGCAATGGGTCAGACTTGTTCGTATGAAAATTGAATTTATCGATCTAGTACACTAGTTTGTAACTCCCCCTTTAAAGGCCCCAACTTTTCTGCTTGATCCGGAAAATCTTTGCTCCTCTGCCGGGCTCCCTTCTTCTGCGCTCAAGATAAACTTCTCGCCCAGCCCTAAACACAAAAAACTCACAACTTTCGTCGTGGGTAACCAGCGACCCTCTGATTAGCTGATAGCAAATAGCCACATCGATGGGCTTACCAAATAATTGAGGAGGATTCTAAATATTGATGGAACAACAAATAGATCTTTCAAATTCATCTTACCTGAGCTCGACTGATTATAATTCACCACTTATAAATGGTCTTATTTTATTCTTGTTTGTTTCAGATAAGCTATTGTAAAATGCTATCATGGTGGATTTAATATGGGATATTTTAACTACTCTGATAATCTGAGGGGCATTTTCCTTGTCGCTTCCTCTAACCATGATACCCAATAATTGCCCATCTGCATTAAATACGCCTCCTCCACTCATCCCTGCTATTGCCTGCGCTTCTATTAAAAATTCGGCACTCGAATTATACGGTATATCTCCTTCGGTGTCTCCGGCAATCTTCAGTTTTTGGATGGTTTGCGTAGCTTCTGTATCGGATAATATTTTTCCATAAGCTACTGCTCCGTTAGGATAGTTGATATCATCCTGAGGATAACCAACTGCAATGACTTTTTCGCCTGCCACAGCGGCATTCCATGTTGGGGTTGCTTTTGTCCTATGCTCGGGATCGTATAACTGCAATGGTTCAGACGTTTTAACAAGTTCAGGGTATTTAGGAAAAGGACCTTGCGGAGTTCGTTGATTATCAATTATTCCTAGATAAAAATCTTCTGCCGGCAGTATGGTCGTATTAGTGGCACCGGAAGAAATATCGAAATGAATAAGGGGGAAATCTGCCACCAGTGTATTACCTAAATCGATACCTCCATTATTCGGAGGAATTTGAGATAATTCAAAAATGCCCGTGTTTTCGGACGATAAGTCAAAGAATTTGGCGTTTCGGGAATTCCATCCGGATATGTTATAAACATGGTTGGCGCTTATATAAAGTCCCAAACCATAATCGTTTTTTCTACTCCAAATTGTTTTTGATCCGTGGCCACGTCTTCCAACGCTTCCCCGTACCTTATTTAGTAGGTTGATCAGATTTTGATCATTTCCGTTCAAAATATCTTCAATTTTCGGAACGGTTTGCTCGCTTTTTGGAACAACTGGGTTATTTCGTTTACATGATTGGACGGCTATTCCAACACTTATTAATAAAACTGTCAATACTGTTTTTGCCTGCATATTATTTGAGCTTAGAAAATGTAAATATTTAATATCATTGAACATTAATTGCCGCCTCTCTTTCTTGTGGATTTTTAAATAACCATTAAGCATTAAAAGGACATGTACCACTTGTTATTTACAATAAATACGGTTCGATAGCTTAAAACGCTACATGTCACTTCAATCTTTTCACTATAAGAAAAACCATAGGTAGAAGATGATTTTTAAATCATTTTGATCCGACTAAAATTTAGGGATTTTAAATGAAAAGCGATATGCCTGTTTTAGTCTGATAAGTATGTGTAAGGCGTTTTCGTTCAGGACCGATTTGTTCTTTTATACCGATCAAGTCTCGCAGGGATTTTGGCGCTTAGGCGGTACACAGGACCGCCTATCTGAGCTGCATTAGATAACAAGTTACAATTGGTTGTTCTTCAGATTCCTCCAATTTCAATTTAGCTTCTTTAGCCTGCTCCTCTTTATGCTTAGCTGTGCCGCTATCAAAATCTCTTAATATATACTAGTTATCTCAAAAAAATTCGCTATCTTAATAAACTCCAACAAACTATTATGGCATCGTTAACCAAAACCAACCATAATGGAAAATCAAATAACCAAATCTCTTACCACCAACAAGGTAATCGAAGACCTCAAAGTCAAAGGCATTAATCTATCAGAAGAGGAAGCAGAAAGTATACCGAATTAATTTATTTCTTTTCAGAACAGGCGTTTAAACTCTACAATGCTAGCAAAACTTGTATTCCTATCGAATTTACCAACATCGAACCAAAAAAAGCCGACAATGCAGATTATAACTTATCCGCTAAGAAGGTGTTAGCAAAGCAAGTTTGAAAATTTTAAAGGCTTTGCACAGTATGGGAGGTATTGTGGAATAGTTCAAAAAAGGGCTCGCGATAATTTTTCCGTAAGTACATGGTCTGATCAATGACCATATATCCCCTGTCTTTTCTTAGGTATAAAGGATTGACCCTTAATTCGCTCAGGGTAATGGTTTCTCCTAGTTTTTGATTAATGGTCTGCCTGACTAAGTGCTGTTGGTTAACGTTTGCAGATGGATTTATATAGACAAGCCTTCTTAGCATTGCATGCGCATCATCCATATAAGTGCTTTTATTTTAATCAACTATTTAAAATTTGCCTCAAAAAATCTTCTCTATAATACTCTCCTATTGGTATTATAGTATTGTTGACTACAATATAATCTTTATGTATCTGTTCAACTTTGCTAATAGCGACAATATAAGATTTATGTATCCTTACAAAAGACTTGGTTGGTAGAATATCCATTAGTCCCTTCATTGTCTGGAATTTTACTACTATCGAAATGGAGAAGTACATAATCCCTTAATCCTTGGGCATAAAGAATTTCATCAAAATTTATGCGATGCATGCGCTGTTCAACCTTTAGATATACGAAATTATCATGTCGTGCGATAGCTTGCTTGGCATCTAGCTTATCTCTCGCCTTTGATATTGCGGCTAAAAATCTACCCAATGTAATTGGTTTTAACATGTAGTCGACAATATTATGTTCAAAGCCAAGTATAGCATATTCACTATATGCACTTGTTACTATGATATTGTAGCGATTATTTATCAGTCTCATTATTTCAATTCCGTCTAACTTTGGCATTTGTATATCAAGGAATATCAGATCAATATCCGAATTCTGACAGTACTCCATAGCTTCCAGAGGATTTGTAGTCGCTAACATGATTGCAGGTCATGGACTTGTTTTATGTGGTCTTCAAGCAAAGCTATAGCCAGTGGTTCGTCATCAACAATCACACACCTGATCATAAATCCATCCTTTCTAATTTAACGACGAGTTCCACTTTATTTTACTTATGCCAAACCGCAGGTTTAACTATCCGGCATAATTTATCCTGCTTTTTTTATCGGTCTCCAGGTTAATCGGAGCTACCTCATATTTTAAATTCCATTCTTTGATGTGTTCTAATATCGGCAGAAATGCCAGGCCCTTTTCAGACAACTTATACTCTACTCTTGGCGGCAGTTCCTTATAGGCTAGTCTTTCCAATAGTCCATCTTCTTCCAGCTCTTTGAGTTGTTCGGTTAATACTTTTCTGGAAATCAGGGGTATGATGGTATCGAGCTGACCAAAACGAACCGTACGGTTGCCGATGACGTTGATAATTATCGGCTTCCATTTATTTCCAACAGTGCCGATAGCCCTCGTAAACGGGCAATTCGAATTGCAAAATCTTTCGTCTTTCATATCATTTAAAAATTGTGGTTACCTGTTCGTAACCAGTATGTACGCCATTAGTTACAAATATAAACTATTGATAGTACCTTTGAGAAACAAATATAAAAAAAGAAACAATGAGTAGATTAAAAAATAAAGTGGCCCTGATCACTGGCGGTAACAGCGGTATCGGATTGGGTATTGCTGAAGCATTTAAAAACGAAGGTGCGAAAGGTGTTATCGTCGGCAGGAACGAGGAAACACTAGCGAGTGCCGCGGTAGTATTGGGCGATGATTTTATCGCTATTAATGGTGACGTAACCAATTTGGCCGACCTGGAAAGGGTGTTTGCGGCAGCCGCTGAAAAATTTGGTAAAATAGACGTGATCGTAGCTAACGCCGGTGGCGGCGCTGTAGGAACAGTAGCAACGACCAGCGAAGCCGACTTTGACCAGGCTATTGACCTGAACCTGAAAAGTGTTTACTTCACGGTGCAAAAGGCACTGCCCTATATGAATGATGGTGGCTCCATTATTTTGATCGGTTCAAATGCCGCACATCGGGCCTACGCCAATTTTACGCTGTATGGGGCTGCCAAAGCGGCGGTGATCTTTTTAGCCAAAGCCTTTTCAAGCGACCTGTTAGACCGCAAGATCAGGGCAAATGTCATCACGCCAGGTACCACAGATACCCCGGCATTTGACAAATTTGTTCCCGCAGAACAAATGGAAGCGGTAAAAAAACACTTTGCAGATCAAATGCCGATAGGCAGGATCGGGCAACCTTCCGACATTGCTAAAACTGCGGTCTTTCTGGCCTCTGATGATTCTTCTTTTATGTTGGGTGCCGAACTCCTGGTAGATGGAGGTATGACCTATTTATCCAAATAATTAAAAGTTATCAAAATGAGTAATTCAGCAAAAAAAGCAGCAAGCTATGCTATTATCGGCTTCGGCCAAATCGGTAAGGCCCTGGCCAGGGCATTCGCCCGCAAGGGTATCAAAGTATCCGTTGCCACCACTCGCGACCCGGGAAGCTTTGCAGCCGATGCGACCGCTATAGGCCGGGAGATCGATCCGACAATATTAGCGGAAGCCGTCAAGGCCGACGTTATCTTTTTGGCTGTGCGTTTCGAATCGCACCACGAAGTCGCAAAGGCACTGCCCAACTGGGAAGGCAAAACCATTGTTGACGTTACCAATGCCTACGGCGTAGCTCCTGAGCAGTTGGGTGGACTGCCTTCTGCCCAATTCGTGGCGCAGGCCTTCACTGGTGGCAAACTGGTTAAAGGCTTCAATCATTTGATCGCCGCTATTCTTGACCAGGATCCGGCCGTACAGGGTGGCAGTAGAGTCGTGTTCCTGACGAGCGACGATGAGGCCGCCACCGCAGAGATCTCTGCGCTCGCCGAAAAACTCGGTTTCGCGCCGGTAAATCTGGGTGGGCTTTCGGAGGGCGGACTGCTGGTGCAGGCTCAAGGAAAGAACTGGGGTAAACTCATCTTTCAGGACCTGGTAAAGTTCAAATCTTAAATCATATTAACCATGAATATATTAACAAACAAAGTAGCCGTAATTACGGGTGCTTCCAAAGGAATTGGCGCAGCCATCGCCAAACACTTTGCGGCGGCAGGCGCAAAGGTGGTGGTTAATTATGCTTCCAGTAAAGAGGCCGCGGATCAAGTGGTGAAAGCCATCACCGATAAGGGCGGCACTGCCATTACTGTACAGGCCGATGTATCAAAAGAAGCAGATGTAAACAGGTTGTTTGAAGAAACCAATTCGGCATTCGGCGGCTTGGATATATTAGTCAATAACGTTGTTTATCAGGGATACGCTCCTATAGAATTGATTTCAGGAGAAACTTTTCATAATAGTTTCAATGTGAATGTGCTGGGCCCGATATTGACCATTCAGGCAGCGTTGAAATTATTTGGAGATAAAGGAGGCAATATTATTAATATCAGTTCGGGCGCCAGCAAAATGCCGCTTCCGGGTGCTTCTTTGTACTCGGCCACTAAAGCGGCATTAGATGCCATCACGATCGCTTTGTCGAAAGAACTGGGTGCACAAAACGTTCGCATCAATTCGATTTTGCCGGGCGCTACGGAAACCGAAGGTGCGACTGCAGCGGGGGTGACCGCCGGCAGCGACTACGAAAAAATGTTTATCGCCAATACGCCGCTTGGCCGCAGGGGCCGGCCCGAAGATATAGCCAAAGCTGCGGTATTTCTGGCTTCCGATGATGCCGCCTGGATAACGGGAGAACAAATTTCCGTGTCAGGTGGTATGTATGGTTTTTAAAAGGTGGTGCGACGGAGTTATTGTTAACCGTGACTCGCCAGCCAGATACTGATCGTTGCTTTCAAATCCCTGCTTCCAGAAGAAACAGGGATTTTGTTGCTTCTCTTCTTCATAGAGTTTAGGCCTGTTAGAATCATATTGGCTGATTTCAATAAGGAAGATCTGTCCAATTTCCTCTTTAGTCAAATCATTGAGTGCTTTCTTTTTTATTTTTTGAAGTGGCTTAAATAAATTATTTAAGATAACTCAGTTATACCATAATTTTCAACACAGAATTATACAGACGTTATGGTTTAATTCAATTCAACATAAAACATTTAATTTGACCTATTATTAAACAGTTGAATAATGATAGTGATTACAACATCATATCTAACTTTTCCAGTATTGCCTTATATGGTTGGTTTTCTTCTAATTCCCAGCTACAAAAGTAGTTTCGTCAACTCCTAAAATTTTTCCCAGTTTTTTTTGCTAAGCCCACGTTTCAATAGGCTTTTGGCAGTGTTACTACCGATTGCGTCGAAAAGGGCTTAAATGGAATCATAAAAGGATTTATAGGATTTATCCTCAATGAAGCTTAATATCCGCCGCAGGGCAAAGAAGAGGCTGCCAGAAAGAGTTAAAAAACCCCTGTTCGTGCCAGGAACAGTAAATGAGGTATGGTCCATGGATTTTATGAATGATGCGCTCTGGAATGGAAGGAAATTTAAGTTGCTGAACATCGCAGACGATTACAATAGAGATATGCTTGCTATGGAGATAGATTATTCACTTCCGGCATTGCGAGTTATAAGAGCCTTGGATGACCTAAAACAATATAGGGAGCTTCCAAAAAAAATAAGAATGGATAATGGGCCTGAGTTCATCTCACATAAGCGGAATGAATGGGCAAAGGAAAACGATGTTGAACTGGTTTTATCCAGCCAGGAGAGCCAACACAGAACGCATATATAGAAAGATTGAATGCAAGTATCAGAAGAGAATTGTTAAATGCCTACATATTTCACTCCCTGGATGATGTAAGGCAGAAAGTAGAGGAATGGATGGTGGATTACAATTACCATCGACCACACCAGGCATTGAACTTCAAATCTCCAGTAGATTTATTGCAGGAAATTTGAGGACAAAATTATACTTTTGAATGGTCTGAAAAACAGGGAAGCTTACAATAGCCCGGGCTACTTGCTGGGGCAACTGACTATGCTTTGGCAACGAAAACAAAAAAAGGTACTAGACCCATTGGACTTAACTCAGATACAGTTTGTTTTGTTAGCAGCGTTAGGATGGCTTTCAAAGAGCAGCAACGCAGTTACCCAGGTTGATATTGCCAACCAGAGTAATGCTGATAGAATGATGGTTTCTAAAGTATTGCGTATGTTATAGGAAAAGGGCTTTTTAACAAGACAGGAACACGAAACAGACACAAGAGCAAAAATAATAAGACTGACAAAAAAAGGAGAAGCTGTTTTACAAAAAGCCATAATTGCCATAGAAAATGCAGACATAGATTTTTTTGCTATACATGACATTGGACTTAATGAATTTAATTCTACAATGACAAGCTTGATAAGCAAAAACAAGGATTGAGTAGGTCCGCGGTATTCCGCCTTCGATCTTTCTGTATTCATTTGTCAAACTTCGCTTTGAGCATAAGATTACGATCTAAAATCTTTGGTTTTTAAGATATAATATGTTGCCAGATCTATTGACGAAAATCGGCTGTAACCAGCCTGCCGCAGCAGGGTAACCAATTGCCCGCGATGATACGTTGAATGGTTAACAATATGAGCAAATGTTTGATAATAGGGCATTTGTCCGATATTGCCGTTCGGATAGATAAAACTAACTGATCGCATAAAATCCTCCTCCAGATGGCTGTTTATATAATGCTCCAATCCTATAGAAGCTGCTTTCCAGATGTCCATTAATTCGGTTTTGGTACCATTGAAATTGGCCGACAAGTAAACCGGATCTGGTGCCCCGGTCCAGAAGTCTATCCAGATCTTTTCCGCGCTGGCTATGTGCACAGCGGTTTGTCTGATACTGGAAAAGCTGCTGACATTAACCTGTTCCCATTGCTCATCAGTGATCTGGCTCAGCCAGTCCATTGCCTTTTCATCTGCCCAGCTATTATAAGCCGCCAGATCAGTAAAATATTGTTTCAACATAGTATTTGTGTTTAGGACCGCGCTAAAGTAGCAAGGAGTTCTGGTAATGTAGTAATGCCCCAGTGTTCAATGTATCTGCCGTCTTTTACCCTCACTATGTCCATTATCCCGATGCTAATCACGCGTCCGGTCGCAGGCGCTCCTAATAATTGTCCCGTATGCATACCGCTGATGGTTTTGCGGGTAGTGACCATATCGCCTTCGGCTATCTGGTCATGGATAATCACCTTCATGTCGGGTATGGCTGGACGCAATATTTCGTTAAAGAAATAAATCATTCCCTGCGGGCCGTTGTCCATTTCAGCCGGTGCTGATTGGTTAATAAAATCAGGGTCCATAAGGGTGTTAAAACTGTCTACATTTCCCTGTTCGATCACTTCCTTATTAAAGCGACGCACTACTGCTTTGTTGTTTTCGATCATCGTTTTCATATATTCATATATTGATGATACAAAGGTACCAGCCAGCTAAGGTTGCGTGTTAAGGCCGGACGTTCAGGAGTTATGGCGCAACGTTCAATTGTTGCTGCTGGTAATCGCTTGGGGTATAACCGAAATGGTTCCGGAAAGCCTCAGAAAAACTGGAATGATTCTGATAACCAACTTTCAGATAAACACCCGATGGGCTTTCTCCTCCGGATCTCAATAATTCGGCAGCCATTTCCAGCTTTCGGTTAAGCAGCCATTTTTGAGGGGTGGTATGATAGATCTCGCTGAACCTTCTTTTAAAGGTGGAAGTGCTCATATGGCAAAGAAAAGCCAGTTCATCTACGGTGATCAGCTGACCGACATGACTTTCCACCACTTTTTTGATCTGCAATTGTTCCCGGTCCTTGGTAAGAATCTGAATAGCCCGGAACCGCTCAGGATCGAAATGTAAAAGATACAAGAGCAACTCTTCCAGTTTGATGGATCTGACCGCTGCCGGTAGTTCGCTTTCCGTAGCCATCAACGCCTGCATAGACACGATAAATTGTTTGATAAAATTATCCTGCTTAAAAGTAAGGAAGGACTTTTTACCGCTTAAAGGAATTACGCTTTGCAGCAAATGGTCATACTTAATCAGGAACTTATTGAACAGTTCGTTGCTGAAATAAAATAGAATGCTGTTAAACTGCTGTCCGCCCGTTAATAGCTCGGATGTGAGTACATTCCCTGCCGATAATACCACCAGTTCACCCGCATTCACCACAGCTGTTGCATCCGGATAAACGACGGTCTTGGTGCCGCTGACCAGCAGGTTGATCATGTTCTGAGTTAAGACGATTCTGTTCTTAACGGAATCCTGTCCGGAGGTGTAGCAACGGATCACTACCTCATCTGCACCCATAGTGGAGCCATTTAATATATCATCCGGTAGATAATAGGTGTTCATAATGTGACTGCCTTTTCATAACGTTCCCGGGAAGCTTTGATCTCGGGCATGTTGGCATTCGCCCAGTCGTATAAATGCATCAGCGGTGTTACGAGGTTTTCACCCAGCCACGCTAAGGCATACTCTACTTTAGGCGGAATCTGTGCATACATCTTCCGCGTTAGCAGTCCGTCGGCTCCCGGCATTTTCAGCGTAACGGTCAGCATTTTTTGCGATATGCCAACGATCAGCTGGTGCAATTCGTTAAAGCGCAGCATACCAAGGTCAGATAACATGATGACCGTAAGCATCGACCATTTATCACCCACACGGTTCAAAACATCTTTTACCGGGCAGTTGTTACGGTCGTTCTCACACCTTATTGAAATTTCTTTCATATCCGCCTCATTTTCAACAACAGTTATTTACAAGTAAGTATCTGACTTTCAAGCCCCGTCTTGTTTTAGAATAATTCACTTATTAGCTTTGACTTACTGAACGTAAGTTAATCAACAAAAGTAATAAAAAGAATATCATGGATCTGAAATTGTCAGGAAAAAGAACGCTGGTCACCGGCTACAATGCAACGATTTGGCTGACATTGAGCGCAGTGCCCTTGAACAATTTATGCAGATAATAAACCGGGGAAAATTCCAGCCAGCTAAAAAACATCGTTGATTGTTTTAGTTCCTTACATATAGTTATCTTTACTATTTCTGTAATGAGCAAGAAAACCAATAATATTCCTGTAAATATACTGCCTGAAGACAGTTGCAGGGGGATCATGATGATGCGGGATTCATTTAACGGGTCGCCCAATTCCGAACAGGTCGAACGGTCTCACCGGGATGGTGGTTATACTTTCATCATCCAGGAAATAGGAAAAACCCTAATTGAAATCGATTTTCAAACACATCATATCCAGGCACCGGCTGTTATCTTTATTCACCCTCATCAAGTTCACAGGGTTATAGCGTTCGAAGATGCAATGATCTGTACGTGGATCATAACAGAAGAAAACATCCGGCAGGAGTACTTAAGCATGCTTGAAAGTCTTGCGCCGGTAAACGCGTTGTCGGTTATTCCGGAAGCACTTGCTGTACTCACAGAAACTGCAGCGTTATGTATCAAACTGTCTGAAAATAAAACTGAAGTACTTTATCATCCCATTTTGAAGGAAAGCGTTAATACGCTTATTGTATCGATCATTTCCCAATACCTTGCATTGTCTAAGCCGGCTGAAAATCATGCCCGGATGGAGGATCTCACTAGGGAATTTAAGACCGCATTGGAAAAACATTATAAGTCGACCAAAAATCCGTCTGAATACGCTGCTCAGTTAAGTTTATCCCCTTCATACTTAAATGAATGTGTGAAAGCTACTACCGGAAAGTCCGTTTCCTCTCATATTCAACAGCGTGTGGTGCTGGAAGCGAAACGCCTTCTGTACCATTCAGGAAAATCAATAAAAGAGATTGCCGGCGATCTTGGCTACTATGACTATTCCTATTTCACACGACTGTTTACTAAAGTGGCCGGCATGGCACCCATTGATTTTCGGGCGAAAAACCGCGAATAGTCCTACACTTACAGTATCGTGTCATTGTACTAACTCAACTTCCGGCGTTCCTTTGTGCTCATAAAATAATAGAGCATGGGGATGATACAAACACCGGAACTTTTACTTCATAAAAAAATTGCTATAGTGGGCGGCGGCCCCGGCGGCCTGACACTTGCAAGGCTTTTGCAGATCAAAGGCGTGGAGGTCAAAGTTTATGAGCGGGATCACAGCCAGGCAGCACGCGTACAAGGCGCAATTGTCGACCTGCATTTTGACTCCGGCCTGAAAGCCATGGACGCGACCGGGCTGATGGAAGCATTCAAAGACAATTACATGCAGGGTGCTGATAAATACCGCTTGCTTGATCCAAAAGGAAATATCTTGTTTGATGAAGGTAACCAGGCCGGCAAACCACAATTTGGAGATCTGCAATTCAGGCCTGAAATAGACAGGGGTGCACTGAGGGATCTTTTGATCGACGGGTTGCTACCCGATACCGTAATATGGGACAGCCAGTTCCTGAGCATGAAGGAGGTTGACAATATTTGGGAATTGCAATTTAAGAACGGAACAACTGCTACTGCAGATATTGTTATCGGTTCAGATGGATACCGCTCCAGGATCCGGCCTTACCTTACTGACTTAAAAGCATCTTATTCAGGCGCGACAATTATCCAGGGCGAAATAGATCATCCGGAAACAGCCTGTCCCGAATTTTACAAATTAGTTGATCAGGCGAATTTGATGGCCATGGGAAACAGCGCGACCATAACTGCACAACCGCGGGGCGATGGCGGCTTGACTTTTTATGCTGCGTCATTGTACCCCGAAAACTGGGTTAAAGACAGCGGTATTGATTTTAGTAACCCTCAAGATGTGCACGAGTATCTGATCAATCGCTACGGAGATTGGAACCCTATATTTGCCAGCTTATTTAAAGCTTGCAACCATTTTGTTGCCCGGCCGCTGAACTACTTTCCTTTAGAGAACAGGTGGGGAACTAAATCAAACCTCACTCTTATTGGCGATGCCGCACATCTGATGCCGCCCAATGGTGAGGGCGTTAATTTGGCCATGCTTGACGCCTTAGATTTGTCAAATTGTTTGATCAATAAGGATTTTACACAACTTAGTGAAGCCATGGCAGCTTATGAAAAGATCATGTTTGACAGGGCTGCGCCATTATGTAAAGAAACAATCGAAAGCATCAGCGACTTTGCTGCGCCGACGGAAGAATCGGTGCAGAATCTGATTAAAATGCTTGGCAAAACAGATTAGTTAATTTTCTGAATTATCTTAGCTTATATTCGGGAGGTAATGATCCCCATTATCAAGTTTACTGAGACAGATAAGCTTAAAATTCGCTCAAAATCTATCGTTCTAATTAGGGTATTAATAACGAATTAAGTAATTGATATTTAATTTATTTGATTTATTTTATTGGTTTTGAGCCATTTTGTGGGGTTTGAAATAAACGGGCGAATCACCCGCCTGCCAAAGCGCATTAAAGCCCTCCAATCTGAGACTATCGCAAAATAAAAATTGACGAATATGAAAACACAGAATACCACTTTTGGAGTGATCTTCTAGGTAAGGGAGAGATTGGTGGTTCCTCAATTAAAATGTTCTATTTACTACGTGACCTTCTAAACCTAGCAGGTGTCACTTTAAATGTATGTTTAAAGAGACGGTTAAATGCGGCCTCTGATTGATAGCCGACTTGATTAGCTATAATACTTACATTGTCCTTGCTTGATAAAAGTATTTCTTTTGCCTTTTGCATACGCCAATTCTGGAGGTAACTAAGTGGAGTTTGCCCTACCAGCGATTTGAAGCTATTAAAAAAAAGCGTTCTTGACATTCCCGCAGATTTAGAAAGTTCTTCCAGCGTCCAGTTTTTTTCAGGTGAATCTTGTAAGTTTTGCAAAGCTGAACATATCCTTTCATCCGTCAATGCAAGCAAAAACCCCTGCTTGATTTTACTCTGATCTATATAGGCGCGTAATGTATGAATGAAAAGCCCTTCAGATAAACGGCTTACTAAAATATCACTGCCAGGCTTTGGTTGATCAATTTCCAGGAGTATCTGATTGGTGGTAAGTTCGAGCCAGTCTTGATTTTGTTGATGAATTTCTTTTAAGTGGATTACGCCAGGTAACCCGGTTATGAGAGGGTGTTGATATTGATCATTGAATTCAAAGTGACCGCCCAGCATGACAGTTTTCAAATCTCCATCCAAAAAGTAAGGGCTTTTGCTGTCCCGAAAATTTATATAGGTTTTTAAGGGGATCTTGATACTATCAGCTTTATCAGATATGCAATGACTGCTTCCATTTGGTATCAGCACGAGGTCTCCCTTAGCTAATTGTATGTAAACGTTTTCTTCTACTTTAAGGAAACACGCCCCTTCCAGCAGTTTCCAAAATTGCAAAAACCGACTTTTAGGCAACTCAATTCCCCAGGGAGCCGTTACTTCCAGTTTCCGGTAAACTACACCGCTAAGCTTTATTGATTCTAAAATTTTACTTAATGCATCCATGAAAATGTACGATTAAGCAAAATTAATGAATTAATCAGTCCATTATGTACATATTGTCTGGTTAATTTTGAATAATAATTAACAAGCAATGCATTCAACAAATAATGTTATGACCAACGACAAACTTCGAATCGTTTTTGAGAAGTACTTAGACGCATTCGCCAAGGCATCTCCTGCTGAGCAGGAACAACTCTTGAATTCAAGTGTAGCTGAAGATGTGGTATTTACAAATCCTGGCGTAGATGGCCGTGGACGAATTTCTCTTCTTGCTCATGCTACCGGCTTCCAAAAAAAATTTCCAGGTGGTTATTTCCGGGTAAATTGGTTTAGGCAGCAGCACGGACAGCTACTTTCAGAATGGACACAATATGACCAGCAAGGCCACGCACTTTTTACAGCGCATAGTTACGGACGGCTCAACGAGGACGACCTCTTGATCCACCTAGCCGGATTTTGGGCGGCCGGGGCCGTTTAGACTAAGGTAGCATGATTGTATTGTACAAGGTAATGCAGTTCAGGCCGGACTGGATAAATTTAGCAAGATTGATATACTCATCAACAACACTGCAAATTTCAATGCCGGTTATTTTGAGGAACTTTCTATAGAAGGAATTGAAGACCAGTTAGCAACCAGTTTATTCGCACCAATTAGCCAGATTGTGAGAATAGCTGTAATCGAGTTTATTATAAATACTCCATTTTTCAGAACCAAAAACTGCGTAAACAGATACCGGAAGTCCTAAATCACGGGGGTTTTCTTGTAAGATATTTGTAACAAATTATCGGGAAGTTCAGCAATCTTTGCTGTAGAACCTGACAATAATTGGCTATTGAAAAGAGAAGATGAAGCAGGAAGCCTCCTATTATGGAAATAAAAAAACCTATCCTATTAGCTAAAAATGGGGTTTTTATGTGATTTTCAGGCTTGAAAATCTTTGCTCCCTCTGCTTGGATCCCTTCGTCTGCGCTCAAGATAATTTCTCGCCCAGCCCTAAACACAAAAAACCCACAACTTTCGTCGTGGGTTTTGGCTCCCTCTGCTGGGCTCGAACCAGCGACCCTCTGATTAACAGTCAGATGCTCTAACCAGCTGAGCTAAGAAGGAGTGCTGGTTGTTCCTAAAACGAGGTTCTCTATACTCTGCAGCACAATTGCCCTTGTTCGTTTTGGGAATGCAATATTAGGGCTTTTAAATTATTTATGCAATATTTGCAGTGAAAAATTTTAAAAAAAAATTAATACATATATATGAGCCTGATAATCATAGGTACTGTAGCTTTTGATGCTATTGAAACGCCCTTCGGAAAAACAGATAAAATTGTTGGTGGTGCTGCAACTTACGCAAGTTTAGCCGCTTCTTACTTTTATAATAAAGCAAAAATTGTAGCTGTAGTGGGGGATGACTTTCATCAATCAGACATCGACACCTTTACCAAACATGGCATTGATACCGAAGGACTACAGATTAAAGCAGGTGAAAAATCATTTTTCTGGTCAGGTAAATACCATAACGACATGAATAGCCGTGATACTTTAATTACGGAATTAAATGTATTAGAAAATTTCGACCCGATTATCCCGGAGAGCTATCAAGACTGCGAATACCTGATGCTGGGCAACCTAACTCCACAGGTGCAGCAAACGGTAATTAAACGCCTTAAAAACCGGCCAAAATTAATCGTAATGGACACGATGAACTTCTGGATGGATATTATGATGGATGATTTATTGGAAACCATTAAAATGGTGGATGTATTAACCATTAATGATGCTGAAGCACGTCAGTTGTCGGGCGAATATTCATTGGTAAAAGCAGCGAAGAAAATCCTTGCTATGGGTCCAAAATATTTGATCATTAAAAAGGGTGAGCATGGCGCATTGTTATTCCATGAAGATCAGATTTTCTCCGCTCCGGCCTTGCCTTTGGCAGAAGTATTTGATCCAACGGGTGCTGGCGATACATTCGCAGGAGGTTTTATCGGTTATTTGGCTAAAGTGGGTACAATCAACTTCAATAACATGAAAAATGCAATTATTTATGGTTCAGCATTGGCTTCTTTCTGTGTAGAGAAATTTGGAACAGAAAAGTTATTGAATTTAACCGATGAAGAAGTTGCAGCAAGGATTCAAGAATTTGTAAACTTAAGTGCTTTCACCATAGAAATATAATCAGTTAACAGTTTTCAATAGGCAGTTCCCAGTTTCACACTGCATATAAATTAAGCCGTAGATTTTAAAGAGTAATTTCTTATAAACTGCGGCTTTTTTATTGGGTAAATTTCTAAGCCGAACAATCCAGCTTATACAAATTAATTTGGTTTAACGAGTACAGCTATCGGAACAAACTTTTCAAAAACAGCTTCGGTATGGGGTGCATCGGGCAATTCATCAGTCAAATCCTGCCCGGCCCAATGCTCGTAATGCTTCCCGTTTTTCCACAACCTGCTATCAGTCATATCATAGATCAAGCCTTTGTATGCTACCCAGATCTGTGGCTTATCCTGTCCGTTCCGCAAAGCAAGTTGTTGTTTGGTATAGCCTGGTAAATCCATTTAAATTAATTTCGGGCTGAAGATAATCAAAAGGTTTTAACCGTATAAGAAATAAAGGGTATATAAGCTTATGTTTTCTTACATGGTTAACCAGCTATTATTTTTTAAGCAAAAGGTCACTGCAAAGTTTTCCGTCTGAGCAGAGTCGAAAACCTATATGTTGTGTATTTCAATTTATTGTTCCGGTTTGAAGCGCAAGGTCGCTACAAGACAACAAATTCACTCCCGTTTTCGCTTTTACGCTTCACTGCCTCGTACCCTCGTTGCTGTAGGGTATCGCTTCAACCGGGGCTAGCTGGCCAAAACAGCATTTCATTTTTGGGGTTTTTATAGTGCAGCCCCCGTTCTTAAACCCGATCCGATAGCTATCGGATGCAATGAATCCCGACGTTAAGTCGGGAGTAATGGAAAGCGGGGCTGAAAACCTCCAAGAACACAGAACGTTCGTTTCCTAATAAAAAATAAAATTATCTCCCTTATGCCTGACTTTTACCAGCCCTGCTTTTAAAAACTTCGTACAGGTAGATATTCATCAGCAACAGCCCCATTAAATAAAAATGATCTTCAAAAGGGATAGTACCCACTCGAAACCCAAGGTTTTGCTTATTATTATACATCACCACCGGAATAGCAGTTAAAAAACCATTTACAATATAGAAGGGGATAAGCGAAACCAGGTAAGCCCTGTAAAATTTGTACATAAACCTAAACTCCACATTTACATATTCTACATAAGCCAGCACTATAAATAAAAAGCCAAAATTAATTAGCGTGTACCACCTGTTGTAACCAAAAAATAAAATGGCCACGCAAAGCCCCAGAAACAGATTACTTAACGCAAGGCTATATTTTTGCAGATCATTTTTTGGGAAATAGATGTTCAAACATTCGTAAATAAAAATACAGGCATACGGAACAGTTAAAAAGAATAAGATCTCTTCCAAAGGTAGGCCCAGAAGATTTACACCTATGATGTAACCGGGATTAAACGACCATACATGGAGCTTGGTAAACAGGATATCCCAAATTAAAAATACAATGCCAGTAAGCAATATTGCAGGAAATACAAACTTCCATTTGCTAAAAAAATGAACCTTTTTATCAAATGATAAAACCAATGGAAAAAAAATTACGGCAATATTAATAAGTAGATAGATATAATTCATTCTAAAGGTGTTTTGTCAAAATTTTAACTTCAGCAGAACTGCATTTTTTACTGTCGATCATAAATTTAGCTACGTTTTTAACCAGTTCGCGATCAGCAAGACCGAAGTTTCCATTTTGATAATGTTTAACAATCTCTTTTTTATCCTGAGCCAAATCTTTACTGAAGCCGAGAAAGGAAGGCGTATAAAATTCAATCGAAAACCGCATAAAACGGATCTCCAGATTTTCCTTATCCATATCTATTGCTCTTTGCATCGTTTTTAGCGATCGGCTCACATACTTGATCTTATTATACGGATTCCAGGAGTGTTTGGCTTTGAGCGCTTCCAGGGTTCCTGTGTAGCCGGTAATTAGTGCTGTTTTGTTTGGCAGTTTATTTAGCCTGGTAAATAAAGAATCGGTTAGTTTGGAGTTTTCAACCGCCTTAACCATATTAATTTTTAATATTGCAATTTCCTGAGTGGATAACTGAGCGTAAGTAACATGGCTTGCTGCAAATAGCAGCAAAAATATAATGCGTAGTTTAATCATGAGATGGTGGCAAATGTAAGAAAAGCTAAGCGTATTTGCTTCCAACTGTCATCCTGAATACATTTCACCAAAACTACCGATTGAATCAAGCTCCCATAAAGACTACTTCTAACAAAAAAAAGATTCTTTACTGCGTTTAGAATGATAAACACAGAATGACAAAAAACCAAAACAAAACGCAATAAAATTCCTTTATTTATACCATGGAGAAAAAACCCAAGGTTACCATTATAGGTGCCGGTTTTGCAGGCCTGGCTGCTGCAGCTTTATTGGCCAAAGATGGTTGTGATGTTACTGTTATTGAAAAGAACGAAATGGCCGGCGGCCGTGCCAGAACCTGGGAAAAAGACGGCTTTCTTTTCGATATGGGCCCGAGCTGGTATTGGATGCCTGATGTTTTCGAAAACTACTATCAGATCTTTGATAAAACAGCGTCCGATTTTTATGAACTGAAAAGGCTAAGTCCTTCTTACCGCATTTATTTTGGTAAAAATGATATTATTGATGTTCCAGCGACATTGGATGACCTATATGCTTTATTTGAAAAACTAGAGCCAGGCAGCAGCGACAACCTAAAACATTTTCTCGATCAGGCAAAGTACAAGTACGATGTAGGCATGAACGAATATGTTTTCAAGCCTTCGCACAGTATAATGGAATATTTCGATCCCCGTTTAGCTGTTAGCGGAATCAAACTACAGCTTTTGGGAAATATGCGCAAGCACGTACATCAGTTGTTCAAAAATGAGCGTTTAAGGAAACTGTTAGAATTCCCCGTTTTATTTTTAGGTGCCACACCACAGAACACGCCTGCGCTGTATAGTTTAATGAACTATGCCGATCTCGTTTTAGGTACCTGGTATCCTATGGGCGGCATGCATAAAATTGTGAATGCCATGCAGAAAATTGCCGAAGAGCAGGGGGTGAAATTTATTTTTGATACCGAGGTGCTTAAAATCGAAGTTAAGAACAACATTGCTGAAGAAGTGATTACAAATAAGGGGAATTTTAAAAGTGATTTTATAGTGGGCAATGCCGATTATCACCACATTGATCAACACCTTTTTGATGCGCCGTACCAAAATTACACCGAAAAATACTGGGATACCAGAACCATGGCTCCTTCCTGCCTGTTGTTTTATATCGGCTTAAATAAGAAGCTCAACAATATATTACACCACAATCTTTTCTTCGACGAGAATTTTGATCAACATGCTGAAGAAATTTACACTGACCCGCAATGGCCAACAAAACCATTATTTTATGCCTGCTGTCCATCGGTTACCGATCCGGGTGTAGCGCCAGAGGGTTGCGAAAACCTTTTCTTTTTGGTTCCGCTTGCACCTGATTTAAAAGATAGCGAAAGCAAAAGGGAAGAATATTTTAATTTATTGATAAATCGTTTCAAAAATTTAACAGGAAACGACATTAGTGATAACATTCTGTTTAAACGAAGTTATGCCATGAACGATTTTATTGAAGATTACCATGCTTTTAAAGGAAATGCGTATGGATTAGCAAACACTTTGAAACAAACTGCTTTCTTAAAACCCAAAATGAAAAGTAAGGTAACAAATTTTTTATATACCGGACAGTTAACCGTTCCTGGCCCTGGCGTACCACCTGCAATCATCTCCGGACAAGTGGTAGCAAAAGAAATAAAAAAAAAGTTAAAAAAAGCTTGACAAATTTAAAATTTCCCTTATCTTTATAACCACAAAACAAAAACACTGCAAAAAAGCTTCAAAACACATAATCGTTCGGGGTTTGCATTTGTTTCGAAATAAGAGAGAAGGCGAATTGTTGAAAGAAAAAATAAGAATCAACTAACCAAATATATGATAAGCAAAAAGGCCTGGATTTTCCAGGCCTTTTGCTTTTTAGGCTGTTTTGGAAAATTTTGCTTAAAATCTAAGCGTCATCTCGACTCAAGAGCAGCGAAATGGAGAGATCTATCTCGAGATGGATTTAGCTTCGCTGAGTACTACGTGGTTCTCGATTAAGTTACCGATGTAAAATGGGTACAGGTAACACTCCGCTCGAAATGAGGAGACATAAGAACAAACCAAAAAAGGGCCAGATAAAATCTGAGCCCCTAGTTTTTCGATGGATGTATCTTATACCAATTCTACACTGGCAATTTCTTTTGAGTAAGTTTTAAGGTATTTTTTTAAAATACCTCTTGCTACGTGGATACGGGTTTTCACTGTTCCAATTGGAATTTCTAACATATCCGCAATTTCATGGTATTTGTAACCTTCAAAATAGCGGATAAAAGGCACATAATATTCTTCCGGCAATTGCGAAAGGGCTTTGTCAATATCGCCCAGTACAAATTTACTTTCTGCCTGGTTTTTAGTCGCACTGTATGAAAGATTTGCAGAAGAAATATCTTCGCTTTGTGTAATTAGCGTATTGGTTTTTACCAAACGACGGTAGTTATTAATGAAAGTATTTTTCATAATGGTAAATAACCAGCCTTTCAGGTTAGTACCTTCTTTAAACTTATTGTAATAAGTGATTGCTTTAAGCATGGTGTCCTGAACCAAATCATTTGCGTCTTCTGCGTCTTTAGTAAAATTTAAAGCATAAGACCTAAGTGATACCGAGTGATGATTAACCAGATGATTGAATTCAAATTTTGTCATGATTTTTAGCTTTAGGTAGATTAAAACAAATTATTGCTTATTCTACTAAACCTAAACAAACTTAATACCAAAATTTTCTGGCACGGTGTTAAAAGTGCTTAACTACTTAATAGCCAGCCTTCGTCACAGAATATTTACTTCTCTTTCCAGAATGACTCCAAAAGTAGACTTCACACTGTCTATTATTTGTTCAGAAAAATTATACACTTCTGTACCAGTTGCGTGTCCATGGTTAACTAAAACCAAAGCCTGATTTTTCCATGTGCCTGTTTGACCAACCACTTTACCCTTCCAGCCACATTGTTCAATTAACCAGCCTGCTGCTAATTTAATTTTATCATCTGCTGTGGGGTAATGTACCACATCGGGGTACTTTGCCACAATATCGGCAAATTCATATTTTTCGATTACTGGATTTTTAAAGAAACTGCCAGCGTTACCAATAGTAGATGGATCGGGCAGTTTGCTCACACGGATGTGCGATACGGCAGAAGAAACATCAGCAATATTTGGATTTTCGATTCCCCTGTTCAGCAACTCCGTTTCAATTGCACCGTAAGAAGTATTAATTTTTGCTTCAGTTGACAAACGGAAAGTAACAGATGTAATAATATACTGCCCCCTTAATTCCCTTTTGAAAATACTTTCACGATAACCAAAACGGCAATCGGCATAGCCGAAGGTTTTCATTTTCCCGGTTTTAATTTCAAATGCCTTGCAGCTTTCGAAAACGTCTTTCAACTCTACCCCATACGCACCAATATTCTGTATGGGTGAAGCGCCAACCGTGCCGGGAATCAGGCTTAAATTCTCTACACCTGCAAAAT
Source organism: Pedobacter sp. KBS0701 (assembly GCF_005938645.2). Classification (NCBI taxonomy): domain Bacteria; kingdom Pseudomonadati; phylum Bacteroidota; class Sphingobacteriia; order Sphingobacteriales; family Sphingobacteriaceae; genus Pedobacter; species Pedobacter sp. KBS0701. The sequence goes on along the minus strand of NZ_CP042171.1, from coordinate 6,070,302 downwards.
GATGTTCAACACAATAGTTTACAAAATCATTCCAGACCTCACCTGCACCAGCAATTACCAAAACTTTATCATCAATAACTTCAGATTGAATACCCTTGATGCTGATTTTAATAACTAATCCGTTATAATCCTGAGTAAATAACACATTGCTACCTCCGCCAATCACTAAAAGCTTTTGAGATTTTATGATCTCGTTTTTAAATAAGCTAACCAGATCTGCCTCAGAGAATATCTCAGCGAAATAGCTGGCCTTAACATCTATACCAAATGAGTTATATGGTTTTAGAGAAATATTTTCCTGGATTTGAAGCATATTGATTTTGGGTTATGCTGCAAAAGTAGAATAAAAAATAATTAAGGAACGATTTTGGTAATCCCCTTATCAAAATTAAGGCTTAAAATCTCAGGCTTATCTCCTGCTATAGTTACCCCAGAAAGTTTCCAGCCAATAAACGCAGGTTTCGTTTTAGTAAATTCCAACAAGTGGTATCGCTCTTTAGTTAATCTGGCGCTGATCAAACCTACGCTATCCGACTCTGCCTGACTCAAATGCTCAATCTGACTTTCTAATTCAGCCAGGGTAATATCCAGCTCGTTTCCCTTTTTCAGGCTATCGGCATAAGCCTGGGGAGATATATTGTATAGACTATCCAATTTTGAACCATCAAAATTCAAATCCCGGTTACTGGTTTCGTATTTCGATTCTACAAGTGCAATGGCGCGGTCTTTATCAGTCTTTTTTTCACAAGAATATAAGGTCAAAGAGATAATTACAAGAAGAATGATCTGATAATAATTTTTCATATAGCTTAATTTAGCTCTTTAATACTGCTTTCCGCACAAACAACAAACCAAAAGCTTTCCCTTTTTCCTTCCCCCTACTTTTATGGTGGATTTTATGCGCTTTACGTACTGCCTGCAAATAAGCATTATTACTTTTAAAGGTTTTAAAACGACGGTGCACAAACCAATCGTGTACTACAAAATAAATCAGTCCATACAAAGTAATGCCTAAGCCCGCAAAAAACAGGTAGCCAAAACTATCCTGATCGGTGTACATTAAATATAAGGACACTCCAGCAAATAACACCGCAAACAGATCGTTCCATTCGAAAAATGATTTTGCCTTTTGGTGATGGCTTTTATGCATAAACCACAGTGGTCCATGGAATAAATACTTGTGTATAAACCACGACAAACACTCCATAAAAATAATGGTAAATAATACGATAAGAATATTGATAAATACAGACAATTTTTCTAAATGATTGGTTTGTAAAGATATATAACAGCCAAATATGCAAAATTATGTCATAAAACTGTAAGCTTAACAATGTTTTTAAAAAACGTTTCATGACAAATCATTTTTTAGCACTATTTTTGACTAAAATATTAAAAAAGTCAGAAAGTAGAAAAGTAAAATGATTGTAGCCGATAAAAAGAGAGAGCAAATTATTGATGGTGCTATAAAACGCTTTATCCATTTTGGTATTGGTAAAACCACAATGAATGATATTGCCGAAGATCTATCTGTATCCAAACCATCTCTTTATTATTATTTTCCGGATAAAAAACATTTGATTGTGGGAGTAATTGAAAGAGTGTTTAACGATTTCTTTGAACTGATTAAAAAGAAATACAACCCTGATTTGCCGGTACAGGAAATTCTTTTTAATACCATTGATGTTCGGAACACCTTTTTCCAAAAATATTACATGCTCCGCATTACGGAGGGCATTCCGGATTTACTGAACGATGAGGTAATTAAAAGTAAACTGCACTCATTAAAAGAATCGGAAAAGGACTTTTTCGCAGAGATTTTTAGTCTGGCTAAATCAAAAGGAGAAATTGAGCATGATGATACAGCACATGTTGCCGAATTATACCTGGAAAGTTTAATGGGCCTTTGTACAATGTGTATTATGGAAACCGGCAAGGACCTTTTCCCTGATAAAAAAGCATTAAATAAAATGACTTTAAAACAAAAAAACCTGACCACCATCTTTATAAGAGGTTTAAGGTGTGTAGACTAAAAAGCGTGACGTTAGCATCAATAAACAGACCCGAATTAACTGGTTTGAAAAAATAGAGAAGAAACCCAAAAACAAAAAAACAATACATTATGCTTAGAATAAAAATGGTAAGATTAATGCTCATCGTCATTATTGGCTCGGTATTACCGCAGCTGGCAATTGCACAGCAGCAAATTACCTTAAAAGATGCGCTCACATTTGCGCTCCAAAACAACACAAAAGTGCGCAATGCCAGGTTGGATATTGAAGGCGGAAGGTACAAGGTAGAAGAAGTAAGGGCACAAGCCTTACCACAACTCACCGGAAATGTAGGTTTAACTTACAACCCTATTATTGGCCAGTTGGTTGCTAATATTGGTGGAGCAACACAGTCGTTTAAATTAGGGCAGAACTGGAATTCTACCGCAGGCGTTCAACTTTCGCAGCAATTATTTAACCAACAGGTTTTTACCGGCCTGCAGGCTGCACGTTCAAGCGAAGAATATTATGCACTTACTTCACAGTTAACAGAAGAACAAATTATCGAACTGGTGGCCAACAATTACTACCAGGTTTTGGTAAACAGGCAACAGCTTAACGTAATCGACACCAACATTAAAAATGTTAAAGTGGTTGAAAAAATTGTGGGTAACCAATATAAAAATGGTTTAGCCAGAAAAATCGATGTAGACCGGATTAGTGTAAACCTAACCAATTTAAATACACAGCGCGAGCAAACGCTTAATGCGATTACCCAATTGGAAAACCAGTTGAAATTTTCGATGGGAATGGCGGTTGCAACTCCAATTAGCCTTCCTGCTACCGAATTAACAGAAGTAACTACATTACCTATGTTTACAGATTCTATCGATCTCGCCAACAGAACTGAAGTTAAACTTTTAAATAACCAGGATAAACTTTTATCCCTGCAAAGAAAAGCTTATGTAGCCGAATACTATCCTAGTTTGTCTTTAACAGGCAATTATACCTATTCGAGCCAGAGCAATAGTTTCGATTTCCTTAAAACGAATGCTTCGGCTATCGGTTTTGGTTCGTCAGCAATTGGATTAACCTTAAAAGTGCCAATTTTTAACGGTTTCTTAACCCGTTCTAAAATCCGCCAGGCTGATGTAGACATTAAAAAGGCTCAGGAAAGCAGAAAAGAGACCAACAATGCTTTAAACCTGGCTTATGAAAATGCAAAAATACAATTGCGCAATAATTTAAATACTATTAAAGCGCAGCGTAAAAATGCCGATTTAGCGCAAGAGATCTATAGAAGTACCCAAAATAACTACAATAACGGCTTAGCTTCGTTAACCGACCTTTTGGATACCGAAAATGCACTTACCTCGGCACAAAACAGCTATACACAGGCTTTATTAAATTATAAAATAGCCGAAATACAATTAATCAAATCAAACGGAAATATTAAATCGCTAGTACAATAGAAATGAAAAGAGTAATTACCATAATCATCGTAGTTGTTGTTGCCCTTGGTGCAATAGCTTATGTTTTAAGCAACAATAAAAAGAAGAACGAAGAAAAAACTGCTTTCATTGCTAAAGGTGGTGGTGCTGTTGCCGTTCGTGTTGCCCAAGTAGAAAGAAAAGCTGTAAATTTAGATTTCAGTGCAAACGGAAACTTTATTCCTAAACAAGAACTTAACTTCTTATCAGAAAATGCTGGTCGTGTTACGGCTATTTATGTAGATGAAGGTGACCGGGTAAGCAAAGGACAGGTTTTAGCCCGCGTTGACGCTGAAATCATCAATACAGATAGGGAAACTGCTGAAGCTAACTACCAGAATGCAGTGAGAGATGAGGCCAGATACCAAAGCTCATTCTCAACTGGTGGTGTTACGCAACAACAGTTAGACCAGGCTAAATTGGCTACAAGAAATGCAAAACTGCGTTTACAGGCTTCACAAAGAAGATTAAGTGATGCGAACATTAAATCGCCAATTAACGGTATTGTAAACAAAAGATACATCGAAGTTGGTGCTTTTGTAAATACCCAGGGCACTCAATTGTTCGAGCTTGTTGATGTTTCTAAATTAAAATTAAAAGTAAACGTTAACGAATCGCAGGTTGCCAATCTTAAAATCGGTGACCAGATCGACATTAAATCTTCTGTTTTCCCAACTGATAATTTCTCCGGAAAGGTAACTTTCATCGCTGCTAAAGCTGATGGAACCTTAAACTTCCCTATTGAAATTGAAGTAGAGAACAGCCACAAAAACACTTTAAAAGCCGGTATGTACGGAACTGCCATATTTAAGTTTCCTAAACAAGCACCTAGCATCCTTATCCCACGTACATCATTTGTGGGTAGTGTAAGCAGCAATCAGGTTTTCGTATTGGACAAAGCCAACAATACTGCCAAAACCCGTAATGTTGTAGCTGGCCGTATTTTAGGAGATAATGTTGAGATTCTTGACGGCTTAAAAGAAGGTGAAACTGTAATTACCAGTGGACAGATTAACTTAACTGAAGGTACTGCCGTTAGTATCGTAAAGTAAGTTAACAGAATTTTTCGGCTTTTAAAAACGCGATATGCCAATCGCAAAACGCAATACGAATTAAAATGAAGATAACAGACATATCTATAAAAAGGCCTTCGCTGGTGATTGTGGTGTTTACCGCACTTACCTTGCTTGGGCTACTAAGTTACTTTTCGTTGGGTTATGAATTACTTCCAAAATTCTCTAACAACGTAGTATCTATTTCGACCATCTACCCTGGCGCTTCGCCAAATGAGGTTGAAAACACCGTAACCAAAAAGATTGAGGATGCGGTATCATCGATGGAAAACATTAAGAAAATCAATTCTGTATCGTTTGAGAGTTTATCAACTGTTACCATCACCTTAACTGATGCGGCAAACATCGATATTTCCTTAAATGACGCACAAAGAAAGGTAAACGCCATTCTTTCTGATCTGCCTGAGGATGTAAAAACGCCGTCGTTAAGTAAATTCTCTTTGGATGATTTACCGGTAATTACCATGTCGGCATCAGCCAATATGGATGATATTACCTTTTACGATTTAATCGATAAACGTATAGCTCCGGTAATTTCGAGGGTAAGTGGTATTGCACAGGTTAACCTTGTTGGTGGTTCAGAACGCGAAATTCAGGTTTCGTTAGATGCCAATAAACTCCAGGGCTACAACCTTTCGGTTCCTCAGGTGCAACAATTAATTTTGAGTTCTAACCTCGATTTCCCTACTGGAAGTGTTAAAACGCAGAATCAGGATGTATTAATCCGTTTATCGGGTAAATACAGAAGTATGGAAGAATTGAGAAACCTTGTTTTAACAACAACTAAAGATGGAGCACAGATCCGCTTAGGTGATGTAGCCGATGTTCAGGATTCGCAAAAAGAAACCGAGAAACTGGCACGTATCGATCGTAAAGCGTCTATCGCTATCCAGATCATTAAACAAAGTGATGCGAATGCAGTAGAGGTAAGTAAAGGTGTACACGCCATTATTGCCAAACTTAAAACTGAATATGCAGCCAATAAGCTTGATATCAGAATTGTTAACGACAGTTCAATCTTTACCTTAGAATCAGCCGATGCGGTAATCCACGATTTAATTCTTGCGGTTATCTTGGTGGCCTTCGTAATGCTTTTCTTCCTGCACAGCTTACGTAATGCGTTAATTGTAATGGTATCCATTCCGGTTTCGTTAATTGCCACCTTTATCGGAATCAGCTTGTTCGGCTTTACTTTAAACTTAATGTCGCTGTTGGGGCTATCACTCGTGGTAGGTATCCTGGTGGATGATGCGATTGTGGTACTGGAGAACATCCAGCGACACATGGAGATGGGTAAAAACAAGGTAAGGGCAGCATCTGATGCGACAAGAGAGATCGGTTTTACGGTTGTATCCATTACTTTCGTAATTGTGGTGGTGTTCTTCCCGATTGCGGTAAGTACCGGATTAGTATCTAACATCTTACGTCAGTTTTGTATTGTGGTAATTATTGCAACTTTACTTTCGTTGGTCGCTTCATTTACTATTGTACCATTGATCTTCTCTCGTTTCGGTAAATTGGAACATATTGAAGGTAAAAACATATTTGGCCGTTTCATTCTCTGGTTCGAAAAACAGTTAAAGAAATTTACCCTTTGGATTACCAGTATATTAACATGGTCGTTAAACCATAAAGCACTTACTTTAGTTGCCGTAGTGGTGATGTTCTTAAGTTCTTGCGGTTTATTGGTAGGCGGTTTTATTGGTTCTGAGTTCTTCCCTAAATCAGATAAAGGTGAGTTCTTGGTTCAGCTGGAGTTACCAAAAGATGCTTCTTTAGAGCAAACCAACTTCTTAACACAAAAAGCCGAGGCTTTCTTAGATAAACAACCAGAGATTACACAATTAATTACAACTGTAGGACAATCGACAGGTGATTTCGGTGGTACGCAGGCAACAGCCTATAAATCGGAGATCAACGTAAAACTTGTTGAGCGTGATGAACGTGAAGGTGTTTCTTCAGATATTTTTGCAACGAAAATGAGCCGTGCACTGGCAAAAGAATTAATTGGTGCAAAAGTAAAAACCGTTCCAATCAGTATTTTGGGTATTGCAGAAAATGCACCGATCCAGTTGGTGGTAATGGGTTCTGATTTGGATAGTGCTTTGAAATATGCCGAAGGTGCACAGAAAGTACTTGCTTCTATTCCTGGTGCTACAGAGATTAAATTATCGGTAGAAAAAGGAACGCCTGAAATTAACGTTCAGGTAGACCGTGATAAGATGTCGGCAGTTGGCTTAACGCTACAAACCGTAGGTTCTACCATGCAGACTGCTTTTGCGGGTAACACGGATGGCAAATACAGAAAAGGCGAATACGAATATGATATCAATATCCAGTATCAAAACTTTAACCGCCAGAACATTGACGACGTACGTAACCTGATTTTTGTAAATAATGATGGCAAACAGATTAAGTTATCGCAGTTTGCAACCATTACTGAAGGTTCAGGACCAAGTCAACTGGAGCGTTTAAATAAATCGACTTCAGTATCAGTTAAGGCCCAATCAATCGGTAGACCAACAGGAACCGTGGTTGCAGAATTCCAGGCAAAACTGGAAGAGATGCAAAAAAATGGCAAACTCAAAGCGCCAATTGGCGTAAGTTATAGTTGGGCGGGTGATCAGGAGAACCAAAGCGAAGGTTTTGGTACCTTAGGTATCGCTTTATTGGCTTCGATCATTTTGGTTTACCTGATTATGGTTGCCCTCTACGATAGTTTTATCTATCCATTAGTGGTGATGTTTTCACTTCCGCTAGCGGTAATCGGAGCCCTGTTGGCCCTGGCTTTAACCAATAATTCAATTGGTATCTTTACCATTTTGGGATTAATTATGTTAATGGGTCTCGTAGCGAAAAATGCGATTATCCTGGTCGATTTTACCAACCACTTAAAAGCTGAAGGTAAAGAAACCAAAGAAGCGCTTGTGTTGGCTAACCATGCACGTTTACGTCCAATCTTAATGACAACCATCGCCATGGTATTTGGTATGCTTCCAATTGCCCTGGCAAGCGGTGCAGGTGCCGAATGGAAAAATGGTTTGGCATGGGTTATTGTAGGTGGATTAACCAGTTCATTGTTCTTAACTTTAATTGTGGTACCTGTGGTGTACTTAATGTTCGACAGAATGTTAGAGCGCCTTGGCTTCAATAAAAAAGGAAAAACCATCGACGAGTTAATGGTTGAACCATACGACCATAAAGATGTAAACGAATACGACTTAGATCACGGACATTAATAAACATCCAGATTAACAATCAATTTAGCCCCGACCCCAAATCGGGGCTTTTTTGTGGAGTTTTAAAAATCAAGAGCCATGGTTTAGTGAAGATCATAAATCTTATTAATCTGAACCAAATGCACAATGTCATTAAGTTAAGGGAATAAATCTCAAAAGATGTCACCCTGAGCGTAGTCGAAGGGTATTTATTTACGATTAACCAACCTCAAAAAGTCTTCGACTACGCTCAGACTGACAATCGTGGTGCTTTAATGAATTGACCGAATGCGTTCTGCGGGTATAACAAAACTGATGAAAGTAACACTTTGAACACCATTGACTATTCTTCCAATGAGCAATTCCATTTTTTTGCCTTTTAATATCAACTATGAAAACTAGTTTTATCCGCAGCGAAAACACATCTAAAACACATGGTTTTAGCTGCGAATAATAGATTTTATTTTAATAAGATTGTTCTGGGATAGTCGGGAACCACTATTTTTTTAGACCAAAGAACTCAGAAACATGTAAAAGCATATTTAAATTACTTGCTTTTTCCATGCGCAGATAATTCTACAATGTTGTCAGCAAACAAATTATGTGCTCACATTGTATATTAGGGATTATGTTCAAAATCATTCTTAGCCTGTTCCTAATCTGTTCTACACTCCTTGTAAAAGCGCAACACCCTCCTGTTTTTGCAGCTATGCGTACTGATTCGAGCTTTATTAAACTCTATAATTTGGATATTACCTTAGTAAAATACAGCTATAAACCCAATGGTGTAAAATTTTTGGTGGTACACGATAATGAAGATACGGGTGTAAAGGCTGGTTTTGATTATATCCGATGGTATGGCGGTGAATTGATCGACAGTCAGTACGGAGCCGTTCGGGATTATTATTTCAGCTATATGGACGACCAGTACCGCATAGACCCTAATGCGATCTACACCGAAGTGGGGGTTAATACCAGGTTAAAGAAAAACCAGTTCAGCTCTAACGAAGTTGAAAAAGCCATATTAAATGCAGGAAAGCAAATTGTAGATTTTTACGATCCAAAAACTACGGGTTATTTTTTAACCCTCCATAACAATGCCGATGGTGGTTTTGGAATCTCGTCTTATTTACCAGGTTACGATTTAGCCAGCACCGCCGATTCCGTTTACATTAACTTCCAGATGGATGGTGACGATCTTATTTACGTAACCGAGCCAAGATTATTCAGCAGCTTAAAAAAGGCAAACGTGAATGTAATTCTTCAATCTAAATTTGCTTCCAATGATGGTTCCCTATCGGTTTATGCCATGCAAAATAATATCCCTTATATCAATGTAGAAGTGCAGCACGGGCATCTGGAAGAAAATTTCAGGTTGATCGAACTTGCTGTTGCTACACTGAAGGAACATGGGATAATCAGGAAAGAATAGATAAGACATTGAAGAAAATTTAAGCTTATTATTCTATCTATTGGTGTTTTAACCACCGAAATAAATTAAGACATTTTAGCATCTTAAGATTTGGAAATGAGCATACAGTGGTTCATGGAGGCTTGTAGTCCCGCTTTGCGCTTTATCCCGATTAAAAATCGGGATGCTCGCTGCAATCGGGTTTAGGAACAGGGATTCTGCATCCTGCAACCCTTAAAATGAAAAGCTGTTTTGGCCAATTAGCCCCGGTTGAAGTGGTACCCTGTAGCAACGAGGTACGAGGAAGCGAAGCGTACAAGCGAAAAACGGGAAGAAATGTATTTTTTTTGTAGTGACCTTGCGCTCCAAATAACCGATAGATTTTTTAAGGAACAAAATCCTAATTTATCTCCTTTATTTTCGTAACCAGAAAAGTAATCAGCAGGCCAAAAACGGAAATGATTCCAAAAGAATAACGCAAGCTCGATAATTGCGAAACATAACCAATTAAGGGCGGACCAAACAAAAAAGCAAAATAACCGATACTCGAAACCATGGTTATGGCTTTACCAGCAGGCACTTTTTTGTTATTACCCGCTATGCTATATACCATCGGTACAATACTCGAAACGCCCAAGCCAATAAGCATAAAGCCAAAAATGGCAACAATCAGATTCGGGAATATTACGGCAAGTGCCATACCTATCGATATAATGGCACCACTGATCTGCAACAGGTTTTTCCGCCCAAATTTACCGATCAAGTATACGCCCAAAAACCTTCCACTTGCCATCATAAACATAAACGATGCATAACCAATAATCGCCCTATTATGAGGTAACTTCACCACATCTTCAAAATAAATAGCGCTCCAATCGAACATTGTACCTTCCGTAGCCATACTACAAAATGCGATAACACCCAATAACACTAAAATACCTTGTGGCATGGTAAAAAACTTTGTCTTCTCAATTACGGTATCTGGTTTATTATAGTTCAGCAACTTTTTCCAGTTAAGGGTTACATTGGTTAAAGATATTAGGGCAATAATCCAAAAATGGGTATACATGCCTAATTTTAAGTTAACCAAACCGAGCGCAATTAATGCACCGGTTAAATTACCGATACTCCAGGCGCCATGAAAAGAACTCATAATAGGTTTGCCGTAATAGTTTTCGCCGGCAACACCCTGTGTATTTAAGGCGATGTTACAAAGATTACCTGTTATGCCGAATAAAACCAAAAAAGCAGCCAGTTGCCAACCAGTAGTGGCTAGTGCTAAAAAAGTTAAGGCAATTGCATATAATGGCGCAGTTGCCCTGAGCATTTTTTTACTACCGAAATGTGTGGTCAGTTTTGCAGAAAAAAACATGGTAATGATCTGTCCTGCAGGTAATGCAAAAAGAATAGAGCCTAGTTCTGCATCATTTAAACCCATTGAAGCTTTAAAAGTTGGAATCCTACTGGCCCAACTTGCAAAACAGACCCCTTGCATAAAGTAAAAGGCAGATATGGCTAAACGTACTTGTTTTGGAGAGCTTTGTGCTAATACAGGTTTATCTTCTTGTCTATTTAAAATTTCCTGTTCTTGCGTGCTTTCTTCCAAAGTGATGTCTTAAAATTATAGAACTGCAAAGTTCTTTAAATCTATTGGAAATACCGACAAGTTTTTAACATTTTATCAAAAATTTGTTGCTTATAGGGTTAAAATATTAGATTTTCCATTTTTCCAATTCATAAGCACTATCCCAGAACATCCATTCTAAACGGGTTGCCATTTCGAAAGCATCCAGCATTTTTTGTTGAGTTGCGGCATTGGCCTGTGCTGCCAGTTGATTTGTAATATCAATTGCTTTTTCAACTGCTGCAGCAAATTCGATTCCTGCATACATATCAATCCATCTCTTATAGGGATTTTGATCATTGGTCTGTTGAGCGAAAATATGATCGCCCACCGCTTTATAAATCCAAAAGCAGGGCAAAACAGCCGCTACTGCTATTTCTACATTGGCGTACGCAGCCTGACTAAGAATATAATTGGTGTACAAGAGTGTAGATGGAGTGGGTTGCACCTGGCTTGCTAAACCAAATTCTACAAAGTAACTTTCGTGCAAACTCCGCTCGGCAAATATAGCGCCTGTAGAAAATCCGGCAAAAGCCATTACCAAATCTGCATCTTGCATACGCCCGCTAATAGTGCTTAGCGTCCGCCCAAATTCTAAAAGGTAATAGGCATCCTGTACTAAATAGAAGATAAATTTTTCTTTCGGTAAGGTACCATTGCTCAGCTCCTTATTAAAGGGCATGGTTAAAATTTTATTATAAATGGGTTTAACCCGTTCCCAGGCATCGTCGCTCCACTTCATTGGATAATTAATCTTAAAGGTTCGAAAAAGTGGTTTAGCGGCCCATTACCTTCACCTGTTTTTACTTCGCTACCAGCTTTTAAGGCCTGGCTGATGTAGTTTTTTGCATTTTTAATTGCGGATAATAAATTGTTGCCTTTCGCCATTTCGGCAGCTATAGCCGATGAAAGTGTACAACCCGTTCCATGTAGATTTTTAGAAGCAATAAAGGCACTTTCTAAAACCACCGGAATTTCAGTACCAGAAATGAGCACATCGTAAATAATCGGCCCAGCCAAATGACCACCTTTAACTAAAACTGCTTTTGCGCCTTTTTCGATGATTTTCTTCCCTGCCGCAACCATATCATCGAGGTTATTGATTTTTTGTTCCGAAAGGATTATGGCCTCATCTATATTTGGTGTAACCAAACTAACGATAGGGAACAATTTTTCTACTAATTGGTTAACGGTATCGGGTTCGATTAAGCGGTGACCGCTGGTAGCGACCATTACCGGATCTAAAATAACAGGAACAGATTGCTGGTAAGCTTTTAGTTCTTTTTCAATCACCTGTACCACTTCGGCACGGTTAATCATTCCAATTTTAATGGCCACTGGTGCTATATCATCCAATACTGCCTGTAACTGATCTTTAATCATTGCAGCCGGAATACCATGCACTGAACGCACCCCTAGCGTATTCTGTGCAGTTACCGCTGTAATTACCGATGTACCAAAACAGCCCAGGGCCGAAAAGGTCTTCAAATCGGCCTGAATGCCAGCCCCACCCCCACTATCTGAGCCGGCAATTGTTAATACTTGAATGTAATCCATTGCTAAAGACTTCATTTTGTTGTACAACTTCAGGAGTCTTCAAATGCCGAAGGCATTTTATGCAATTATTGCAGACAAACTAATTTCCTACGCCAGCATGATCCGGATCAGGTCCATTTGAGGTTGATGGCTGGAGGATTTTAAGGCTGAAGGAAACTAACCCTCTACCTTTTTACTTCTGCCTTTAACCTCAAAAAGGGTATATTCTCAGCCAACTTATTTGAAGGCACCCCTAAAGTTTTATTTTGTAGCGCAATATAGGGCTTAGTTTTTATTCTTTGTTTATAGAAATGAATTATATATAAAAATCCCGATATAAATACCGGGATTAAAACATAATAATTAATAAAGGAATAGGTAAATTATATCTTATCGGGTTGATAAAACCGAACGGTACCATCTCCTTCATTTGAAACAATTAATAAACTTCTGCCATTCGGGCTATCTTTTGGTTTAACAAACATCAAACCTTCCGGTGCATCGCCGGTAGAGAATAACTGAACAAATTTTGGTGCTGCCGGATTGGTTACATCATAAATAGCAATTGCATCTGCACGTTCCATGCCAATAAAAGCTAAAGTTTGCCCGTTTACTTCAGCCACGGCGATCCCTTCAACCTCAACCCCTTTTTTATTTGCTCTTTTGGGGTCATATTTTCCGGCATCCGACACTTTTTGCGCCAGTTCTTTGCCTATATTGGCCACTAACTGACCAGTATTGGCATTAATAATGCTGAAACTGCGGGTGCTAAAAGAATACAGTTCATCATAATCACCATCGCCGTCCGTATCGCCATAATTTTTCGCAACGATAAGTTTACCCAAATTTTCATTTAACTTTAGTGTTGCCGCATTCGGGAATTTAACAGGATCTAGGATCAGTTTACTGCTGCCCACCTCTATTTCTTCGGATGTTTCTTTCGACCAATCACGTGTATCGCCCTCATTGGCCAAGGCCAGGTAAGCATTACCGTTTGCGGTAAAATAAGATATGGCATCAGGCAGGTAAAAACCCTTAACCTGCCATGTTTTAAATTCTGGCTTATCATCTTTTACTGTAAAATCAACGGCATTTTCTGCAATACTGAAATCCCTAGTGCCCAATGGGATGATTTTGTTGATTTTGCCTGCAACGATATCAACTTCTGCTACGCCATTGTTTTCCTGTAAGGTAACGTAGGCTTTTTTAGAGTCTGCACTTACGGTGATGTACTCTGGTTCTATATCTTGGGCAAAACTTGCATTTGGGCCATAAATGCGAAATCCATTGGCAATTAGGCTTGATTTTTCTGATTCTAATCCAGCAAAATTAAACGTTTTAACTACATAATTATCTTTGATATTGATAACCGAGATGCTTCCAACGGGATCAACAGTATAGCTTGCATTTGGCTCGCCTTCGTTTGCAGATAAAATATAATTTCCATCCGGACTGAAAGTTACCATATCTGGCATAGCACCTACGGTGATTTTTTTAACTTCTGATAAATCTGATGTTTTCAGCACCAAAACATCGCCATTACCTTGTTTATCTGCACCATCTAAAGCGATTGCCAATAAACCGTTATTTACTGCCACACTATTAATACCAGCGTTTGCTGTATAGGCTAAGGTTTGTAATTTGGTAACATTTGGATACTTGCTCATGTCTACAACATCAACCTTGGCACCACCATCATTGCTTACTACAAACAATTTTTTGGTTAAGGGATCGTAAGCAGAAATTTCTGAAGCGAATTCACCGCCTAAATCAATAAATGCAGTTTCTTTAAAGCTGTCTATTTTTTCTGGAACAACGGCTTCGACCGGAGGATCTACAATCGGATCATCAGTTGAATCTTTTTTACAGGCAGCAAATGCCAGCGAAGCAATAAAAATTGCACCAAATAGTTTTTTACAGTTCATGGTTTTTTAATATCTGAATCGCAAAAATAAAAGTGCAAAACTTTATTTTTTAACCTGCAAACATTATCATTTGGTTAAGGAATTGTGAAGAAAAGCTAGAGCGGAAGACAAAAGACCAAAGTTGAAAGACTAAAGTAGAAACCACCTTCATCTCGATTCGATAGTTATCAGTCCGATATGAAGAAAGTGGCTGAAACAAAAAAAGTCCCGATATAAATACCGGGATTAATGATATGTGCAATTTACCAACAAGATACTAAACAAGTTACCGTTGACAGACTCCAAAAAAAGCTCGTCATCTCGACCGAAAGCGCGAAGTGGAGAGATCTATCAAAACAGATTTCTCGACTCCGTTGCACCCGATAACTATCGGGTCCGCTCGAAATGACGGTAACTCGGGGGATTTTTACGCGTAGATTAATTGCTGTCAATCATATTGATTTTTATACAATAAATTATCCCTCAATATGAAGGTTGGATAATAATTAAATATGTATTGCTCTGTTATCAGTTGCAGCAAGTGCCGCTTCTTTTAGCGCTTCAGTATAAGTTGGATGTGCATGGCAGGTACGGGCGATATCTTCAGCAGATGCGCGGAATTCCATAGCAATAACCGCCTCAGCAATCATATCCGCAGCACGCGGACCAATCATGTGTACACCTAAAACCTCATCAGTTGCAGCATCAGCCAGAACTTTAATGAAACCATCGGTATCCATACTTGCTTTTGCACGTCCGCTGGCTTTGAACGGAAACGAACCTGCTTTATATTTTGTTCCTTTTTCTTTTAACTGCTCTTCTGTTAAACCAACAGATGCAACTTCCGGCCAGGTGTAAACCACACCCGGAATTAGGTTATAGTTAATGTGTGGTTTTTGTCCGGCGATGGTTTCTGCAACATAAGTACCTTCATCTTCGGCTTTATGCGCCAACATGGCACCCGTAATTACATCGCCAATGGCGTAAACACCACGAACCGAAGTTTCTAAATGTTCATTAACAGGGACTTTTTTACCTCTTTCTTCTATTGTGATTCCGATTTTATCCAAACCTAAACCTTCTGTATAAGCCGTACGGCCAACCGCCACGATGCAATAATCAGCGTCGAAATTTACGGCTTCACCCTTCGCGTTTTCTGCAGTAACGGTTACAGTTTTACCATTATTTGTAGCGCCGGTAACTTTATGATTCATAAAGAATTCCATGCCCAGGTTTTTCTTCAATACGCGTTGAAGTTCTTTACCTAAACTTGCATCCATTGTCGCAATGATGGATGGCAAAAACTCAATTACTGAAACTTTTGTACCTAAACGGGCATAAACAGAACCTAACTCCAAACCAATAACTCCGCCACCAATTACAACCATCGACTTTGGAACTTCTTTAATATTTAAAGCCTCTGTTGAAGTAATGATGCGTTTTTTATCAACTGGCAAAAATGGCAAGGATGTAGGTTTAGAACCCGTAGCAATGATTACATTTTTAGCGGTTAAGGTTTCCGTAGAACCATCAGTTTTTGTGATTAAAACTGTGTTTTTATCTACAAATGAACCAACGCCTTCGTAAGAATCGATTTTATTTTTCTTGAACAAATAAGTAATACCAGCCGTATTTTGTGCAACAACATCGTCTTTACGGGCGATCATCTGCGGCATATTTACTTTAAGGCTTTTTAAATCGATACCGTGAGTAGTAAAAGTATGAGCAGCATTATGAAAATGCTCTGATGAATCTAACAAGGCTTTAGATGGGATACAACCAACGTTTAAGCAAGTACCTCCAAAAGTTTTATATTTTTCTACTACTGCAGTTTTTAAACCTAACTGAGCACAACGGATTGCGCCTACATAACCGCCCGGCCCTGAACCGATAACAACGACATCGTATTGCATAATTTCTTTAGAATTTTGATTAGCCAAATGTAGGGAAAAAAGGCGGAAAGCTGAAAGTCGATTAGGCTATAGAAATTGCTTATTAGTCATTTGTTTATCAGTTATGGCTTATAGTACCAGCTTATCGTTCTATATTAAGGCTCAACGGGATATTTTTTGAAGGTTCAAAATTCATAGGTTGCTGAGCGTACAAAACATTTTACTTTAAGACTATAATGTTTGATTAACCCAATGAACGAATGAACAATGGATAAGTCAAAGCCGAGCATTTGCCATTAATTAATTATAAATAGAAATTAAGCTATTAATGGTGTTAACTGATGGTAAGGGCATCAAACCATATTTAAATGAACTTATTAAACCGATTGCCCAAAAGTGAGTAAATTACTATCCGGATCGAGCATGGCAAATTCCTTTTGTCCCCATGGTTTTGTTTGCAAATGCCCATTCGGATGAATGCTTTGTTTAGTATCCTGCATCCATTTGTATAAACCCTCTATATCATCTGTACGGATATAAACTTGTCCGTAGTTTTCTTTCGGATCGAGTGTTTCGAATAAAAAAAAGTGAATCTGAACATGATCTTTTTGCACCATAAGGTAATCCTTAAAATTATCTACCCCAATGTCTTTAAAGCCTAATTTATTCACATAAAAATCTCTGGTGATTTCTTTATCACGCATTGGAAGTTTCGGATTGATTTCTGTTAGCATATTTTTTTATTTCAAAAATGAGGAATTTTCTAAACAGCAGCACTTGATCGAAATCATGAAATTCAATAGTTAGCTCTAACCCTACTTAGGGTTTCGGGCGCTATTTTAAGATATGAAGCGATCATTTTAACTGGAAAAACCTGGACAATGAGCGGCTTTGCATTTTTAATATAATTATATTTTTGGACAGGGCTTAATGCATTGTCGAAAAGGTAAGTCCGGTGATTAGCCTGATCAAAAATTCTTCCCAGGTTTAAGAAAGACTGCGACCTTGCAATTAGCTCATGCAGGTTAATTAAACTCAATTCAATTACCTTTGCATCCTCAAATGCTTTAATCATAGTGCTTGATGGCATTTGCTTAATCAAACTCGGGTGATTAAACATCCATTCTTCGGGCAGGTGCAGATCGATGATTGTTTCAGTTTCATAGTCAGACTGAAATTGAACAAAAGATCCGGATAGGATGAAATAGACAGATTGGCAAATCTCACCTTGACGCAATAGCATATCATTTTTCTCAAATGATTTTCGCACTATCTTTTCTTCAAAAAGAAGCAGATCTTGAAATGAAAATGATCCGACACTGAATAAAATTTCCTGAGCTGACATCATATAAAATTCAATTATTTCGGCTGGTGAGGTATCAAAAACAACTTATTGATTAGCGGTTTTTCTAGTGATTAAATAGGCAACAATCAAATTTGGAATCCAGCATAACCAGGCAACAACCAGGTAGGCTTTTGAAAAATCACCATAAGCCATGGTCAAAATTGGTAACCAAATCCTTAATGTTACCGCAGCAAAACAAGCCGCATAACTATAAACCATCATTTTTTGATGTTTTTCAATTTCTCCGTGTTTAATGTATAAATAAGCTTTTAATGTGGTGTAAAACCAAACGACGCCTAAACAAATAAATCCTGCAGAAGAAACCCATCCACCTGTTGCAAAAAAGCCTATATAAATACCTGCTAATGCGCTAAGCAGCACGGAAACCACATAAACCTTACCCAGTTTTCGGTGTAATGCCATTCGCCTGTTTCTCATTTTCGGACTAAACTGTGTCCAACCTATTAATAAAGCGATTCCCCCCAAAATGATATGCGTATAAAAACCAAGGTTCCAGAAAGTATTACTCAACAACTCAACCGACTTTGATTTTAACAATCCAAATTTTCTATCGATCAAAAAGTAAATCATTGGATAAAGTCCAATCAGCAATGCGAAGCTTGCAAATAAAATCCATAATCCTTTTTTTACCATATTAAGTTCTATTGCTTTATACTAAGCTAGATAATTTTCAAGAACTAAATCAATTCCTTTTGCAGCATAAATTCTTTGGCATTGGCAAAACTAAGGAACAGCTCATCAGCGATTTTCAGTTTTTGATGTGCACGCACATTATTTTGTATGGCGTAACAGGTAATACCGGCAGCTAAGGCCGATTTAACACCATTCAAGGTGTCTTCAAAAACGATGCATTCTTCTTTCGCTATCCCCAACCGCTCCACGCAGAGGTTATAACTTTCTGGATCGGGTTTTGATTTGCTTACATCGGTCCGGGTGATAAACAAGCTGAAATATTTGGCCAAACCATTGCGTTCAAAAACAGCTTCAACATCAATTTTAGGACTGGCTGTAACTACCGCAAGTGTAAGTCCCTTTTCGTAAGCAAACTGCACAAATTCTAAGGCATAAGGCATCAACTCAATATCGGTCGTTCTAAAACCATCAAAAGTTATCTTTTCTCTTCTGTCAATGAAGCTGGCTAAATCTTCATCAATTTTATAGCGGTCTATAATGGTTTTTGCATTTTTAGGCAAGGGGATTCCAGCGTAATTTGTTAACCAATCCTTAAAATCCAGCGTAACTTCGTATTCACACAAAAACTTATTCCAACAATCGAAATGAAACTTCTCCGAATCAATTAATGTACCGTCTAAATCGAAAAGCAATGCTTTTATTTTACTCATTATAAATTTTTAACTGAAATTAGCTTATGGGATTATCTCAAAAAGGAAAAACTGCTGCACCTGCGATTTTCCAAAATTATTATCTACACAAAATATCAAAGAATGGTGTCCGTTTGCAAGTTTTGGACCGAAAGTTACCCCTTCAAAATTATCAATGTGCCTGCTTAAAGTATCAAAATCGAAAAGTAGTTTTTTGCTAAGCGGTTTAGGCGGATTTTTAAGAAACGAAGCATTCTCAATTTCATTCTCTGCGCCATTCAGATCAACCAGGTAAAGTTTTAAAAAAGTATGGTCATCGTACCCCTTTGCCCATGCCCTTTCCATAACCAAAAGCGTATGATTGTCTATGGCTAGTATTTCCGAAATTCCATTTACATTCCAGTCATTGTCTACTGTAGGCTTAACAGGTAAAGCATCAAGGTTATAGGCATATTGTGCCACATTCTTTTTAGCCGCCACATCGAACTTTAAAATCCGCGTTAAAGCCTTATCATAACCGAAAGAAGACTGTGGGCCATCCTGATATAAAGGCTCCTCTAAACTGGCATATAATGTTTTATATTGATCGGCATAGGCTAACCCTTCAAACAATGCATTTTTCCGTGGACCGCTCTCCGTTTTGGTAAAATGAAAACCTTTTGGCAGCGGAATGGTATCTAAAAATTTTCCGATTGTAGAAATAAAAGTTAAACCGGGTTGAACAATGGTAGTATCGCCGTTTTTAAACAACCTTTCCCCTTCGCCGCTCCAGATCAATTGTTTGGTAACCGGATTATAACGAACGGACTCTCCATCTGGTTTTACACTTTTATCCGTTCCATATTTGGGATATTGTTTTCCGTTTTCCTGTAAGAGGTACGTAACTCCTGTAATTCTGATGGTATCGATTTTATTTTCCTTGAGATCAATCTGTGCAGTGTAAATCCTTGCCGGGCTAAATTGCGAGGGATCATCACTGATCAGGTAATACTGGTTTTGTGCTGCATCGTAATCAATTCCCGATAAACCACCTACTACAGAATTTTGGAAATTTAAGTTTAAAGGCATCACGTATTCATGCAGAAATTTAACCGACGAAATACTGGTTTCTACTTGCTTAACTGCAGCATATTTGGTTACCGAACAGGAGGAGAATACAACAGCAAAAAGCGCATAAGCAAAGAAGAACTGGCGTGTGGGTTTCAAATCGAAATGTTTAGGTTGCAAAAATATGTTTTTTTGATGCAACAATTTATAGTTTTTGCCAGTGAGGCTGAGATGAGCACAGGATAATCTATTTTATGGTGTCAGATGGTACCATCTGACACCACATCAATATAACGATAGAAACCTTACAATTAAGCATTTTTTCAAAATAAAAAGTCGGATGATAACATCCGACTTCACGCTAAAACCAAATAATTATATTTAAAACAACTTACCAATTACTCGGTAAGTAATATTCGTTCCATCTACAATTTCTTCATAATACACATCATCAGGCGAAACAAAATATTTTTCATTTTTAATGGTCACCTCTCTGCATCCTTCTGGCAACTGGTTAATAATATCACCGATATTATGTGTATCAACCGGACCATCAGTCGTATTTAAAACCCCATCTTTTCCGGCCACTACATATACAGTTTTACCATCGGCATTCTCTTTTTGGGTATAATAAACGCCTTTATACTCGTAATAATCAACCCCATTAATGGTTACCTGATTGGCATCCGATGGTAAATTCGGAACTTCAGCACCCACTGGTGGCGTTACCACTTCGTATTGATCATTATTTTGTTGATAAAACAATCCACCAGAATAATAAAACTGCGTTGGACCATACCAGAATGGATAATAGCCATAAGGCAACACGCCAATCCTGAAACCTAAAAACGGCCTGTAGAAATTGTAATAACTGTAATATGGCCTGTAATAAGGTCTTCCGTAACCAAATCTGTAACCATAACCCGGCCTGCCATATCCCGGATGATAACCTGGTCGGTTATAACCATAACCTGGTCTACCAGAACGAATGCCAGAAGAAAAGCTACCTCTGCCCGGCGCTCGCATAGATGGCTGACGTGAAATAGAGCCACCACCTCTTGATGAGCCAATTGAGCCCGATCTGCCTCCGCCGAAAGAACCACCGCCGCCCCTACTTGGCCGCTGTGCAGAAACACTTTCGATACTCAAGGTTGCTATCATCGCTGCTACAGCGAAAACAACCAATCCTTTATTTAATAACCTGTTCATTTTTTTGTGTTTAATTCGATTATCAATATGACGGTTAAAATTCTTAAAAGATTATCCCTTAACAAGATTTAACTAAATTTTGATAAAGTGATGACGAATAAAGGGTTAAGCTGTATAAAAATACGCAATGGAAAAGCCACAATGCCTCATCATTACTTATTTTCGATTACCTATCACTAAGGCTTGCACAACACACTTCTGACCCCGGTCTTCCGACTTTCGGACTACTCCATTATCCATCACACCTCTTCCATTATACATCTTTAACAAACCTTTTACGAGCTATTTTTTCTTATCAATCGTTAATCAGCTATATTTAAATTTTATTCCTAAAAACCAGCTTGAATGAACCTTACCAGAATTTTCAGTCTTTTATTTTGTCTGTTTATTTCTAATGAATTAATGGCTCAACAAACCGATTCGGCTTACGTGAGAGAAAATTACACCAAAATAGAGCGCCTGATCCCCATGCGCGATGGAGTTGAGTTATTCACTTCCATTTATATACCCAAAAATCAATCCAAAAAATATCCGTTTTTAATCAATCGTACGCCTTATACTGTTGCCCCTTACGGCGAAGATAAATATAAGCTTAGCCTCGGCAATTTCCCAGCCATGATGCGCGAAGGATTTATTTTTGTTTACCAGGATGTGCGTGGCCGCTGGATGAGCGAAGGCACCTTTGCCGATATCCGCCCTCAAGTGGTGGAAAAAAAGGGTAAAACGGCTATTGATGAGAGTACAGACACTTATGATACCATTGATTGGTTAATAAAAAATGTAAAGGGCAATAACGGAAAAGCCGGGATTTATGGTATTTCGTACCCGGGGTTTTACTCTACCACTTCATTGCCAAATGCGCACCCGGCTTTAAAAGCCGTCTCGCCACAGGCTCCCGTTACCGATTGGTATCTAGGTGATGATTTTCACCACCGCGGCACTTTATTTTTAATGGATGCCTTCAGTTTTATGGGCAGTTTTGGCGTTCCCCGTCCTAAACCCATTACACCAGATCAAGGCCCCAAAGGTTTTCAGTTCCCTATCCAGGACAATTACCGTTTCTACTTAGAAGCCGGCTCAGTTAAAAATTTGAAAGACCGTTATTTTGCAGACAGCATTAAATTCTGGAACGATTTATTTAAACATCCAAATTTAGATACCTTCTGGAAATCGCGTTTAATTACCCCACATTTAACCAATGTAAAACCTGCGGTAATGGTAGTAGGCGGTTTTTTCGATGCTGAAGATGCTTATGGAACCTTTGCCACTTACAAAGCCATCGAGAAACAAAATCCTGGCGCTAATAATATCCTGGTAGCTGGTCCATGGTTTCATGGTGGCTGGGTACGCAGCGATGGCTCTTACCTTGGCGACATCAACTTTGGCAAAACCACCAGTATCGATTATCAGCAACAGTACGAACTGCCTTTCTTTAAACATTATTTAAAAGGCGAAGGCGATTTTAAACCTTCAGAAGCCAATATATTTGTAACTGGCAGTAATGAATGGAAAAAATTCAATACCTGGCCACCACAAGACGTTGAAACCAAAAACCTGTATTTACAGCCAAACGGAAAATTAACTTTCGAAAAAGTTGGCAGAACCGATAGCTGGGACGAATATGTAAGTGATCCCAACAATCCCGTTCCTTATCAGGATGGTATCCAGGCCAAACGTACCCGCGAATATATGATCGACGATCAGCGCTTTGCCGCCCGTCGCCCGGATGTTAAAACTTATCAGACTGATGCCTTAACAGAAGATATCACCCTAACCGGACCAGTGCTGGCCAATCTTGTGGTTTCTACCACCGGAACAGATGCGGATTATGTGGTAAAACTGATCGATGTTTATCCCGAAGATGCACCAAACCCGGTACCGAATCCTAAAAACTTAATCATGGGTGGTTACGAGATGCTGGTACGTGGAGAGATCATGCGTGGCAAATACCGCAACAGTTTCGAAAAACCTGAAGCTTTTGTTCCTGGCGCCATTACCAAAGTAAATTATCCCTTGCCAGATGTTGCGCATACCTTCAAAAAAGGACATAAAATCATGATCCAGATTCAAAATTCATGGTTCCCTTTAGCTGATCGCAATCCGCAGAAATTTATGGATATTTACCAGGCAGAGCCACAGGATTTCCAAAAAGCAACACACAAAATTTATCACGATGTGCACAACAGCTCGTTCATTACCGTTTCGGTGTTGAAATAAATCCATCTGCCCCGGTTCGTGTCGCCACGAACCGAAGACCAACGGTCAATAGCATAATAAATAAAAAAACTATTTATCCTTTTGCAATAATTAATCGTTTTTAACGATCATAAACAAATTAAAATATACCGCCTCGGTTCTCGTGTCTCCACGAACCGAAAGCGTCGGTCAACCAATAAACAAATGAAAAAATTATTTATCCTTTTCGCGCTTGTTTTCAGCATTCCAGCTTCACAGGCACAGATACTTGGCAAAAACCAGGTGAACTCCCGGGCCGATAGCCTACGTGGAACCCTCACTCCATTACGTACCTGTTACGATATTAACTATTACCACTTAGACGTAAAAATCGATATTGATCAGAAATCCATCACCGGAAGCAATGAATTTGCCTTTACCGCTACACAAGATTTTAATAAATTACAGTTCGATCTTTTTGACAACCTCAAAGTAGAAAAAGTAGTGTATAAGGGTACTGATTTACCTTTCACAAGGGAATATAATGCTGTTTTCGTAACCTTCCCAAAAGCAGTTAAAAAAGGAAGCAAAGATAAATTCACGGTTTTTTACTCGGGTAACCCTACTGTGGCCAAAACCCCACCATGGGATGGCGGTTTTATCTTCAAAAAAGATGCTACAGGTAATCCATTTGTATCTGTAGCCTGTCAAGGGCTTGGCGCCAGCGTGTGGTGGCCAAATAAAGATCACCAAAGTGATGAAGTAGACAGCATGTTGATCAGCATCAGCATACCTAAAACTCTGCAGGAAATATCAAACGGAAGATTGAGAAATACCGTCGATAAACCTGATGGTTATAAACAATACAACTGGTTTGTGAGCAACCCCATCAATAACTATGATGTAACGTTTTACATCGGTAAATATGCCCATTGGCAAGATATTTACGATGGAGAAAATGGTAAACTCAGCATCGATTACTGGGCTTTACAAACCGACAGTGCCAAGGCCCGCCCGCATTGGGATTCCGATGTTAAACCCATGCTAAAATGTTTCGAATATTGGTTCGGTCCTTACCCATGGTACCAAGACGGTTACAAACTTGTTCAGGCACCACATTTAGGTATGGAACATCAAAGCGCCGTTGCTTATGGCAATCAATTTAAACCAGGTTATCTGGGTAAAGATTTAAGTGGCACCGGCCATGGCTTGAAATGGGATTTCATCACCATACACGAGAGCGGCCATGAATGGTTCGGGAATAGCATCACCTCAAAAGATATCGCCGATATGTGGATACACGAAGCTTTTACCAATTACTCGGAAGTATTGTTTACCGAATGTACCGAAAATAAAGCAGCTGCTGATGAATATGTAATCGGACTACAAAAAATTATCCGTAACGACATTCCTATCATCGGTCCTTATGGTGTTAATAAGGAAGGTTCAGGCGATATGTACCCAAAAGGAGCAAATATGATTAGCATTATCCGTCAGCTCGTTAATAACGACGAGAAATTCAGACAGATTCTCCGCGGATTAAACAAAACTTTTTATCATCAGACCGTAACTTCTGCCCAGATCGAAAATTACATCTCTAATCAGAGCGGTTTAAAATTGGGCAAGATTTTCGACCAGTATTTACGTTATACCAAAATACCGGTTCTGGAATATAAAATTGATAATGGCAACCTGTCTTACCGCTGGATAACCGATGTTAAAGATTTCGACATGCCTGTACGTGTAACTTTAAAAACCGGTGCTTACACTTTAATTAAACCGACAAACGATTGGAAAACCGTAAAGGTTGATGCCAGTATAAACACAGATAATTTTAAACAGGATCCGTTATTTTATGTTAACCTCAAAAAAGGGTAATCTCCTTCCAGACTTACGAAGTTTCTCAGGGCCTATAGCTCGGCCGACTTCGTAAGTCAGCCAGCAACGATAATTTTCAACTTGTGCAACTTTTCTTAAAAACAACCGTCTTATAAGAAAAGCTCATTATTCATCTAAAATATAAAATCTATAACCATGAAAAAAGTATTTGCAATATTATTGGCATCATTAACACTTACCGCTGGCATTAACGCAATTGCAAAAGACGGCACCCTTATCCACGCTGCAAACAAAAAGAACGACGAACGTAATGTTAAAAATTTTAACGGTGTTGCTTCAGCAGGGCCAATCAACGTAATTGTAACCTTAGGTAATACCGAAAGTTGCCGTTTAGAAGGCGATGCAGAGGCAATTGCCTCAATCGTTACTGAAGTAAAAGGCAATGTTTTGGTCATCCGCCCACAAACCAGCATCACCAGCTGGTCTAGAAAATACGAAGGCAAAAAAATTACAGCTTACGTAACAGCAAAAGAACTGGCCAGCTTAACCGTAAGTGGTGATGGTAACTTAACCGTCAACGGAAAAATCAGCACCGGTAGCCTGACCACCACCGTAAGCGGTTCTGGTAACATTAAAGCAGCAGCCGATGTAGATGATTATAGTGGTGTAATTAGCGGTTCAGGAGCCATAAACATCACTGGCGGTGCCGATCGCGCCAAAGTGGTCATC
This sequence comes from Pedobacter sp. KBS0701, assembly GCF_005938645.2. Taxonomy (NCBI): domain Bacteria; kingdom Pseudomonadati; phylum Bacteroidota; class Sphingobacteriia; order Sphingobacteriales; family Sphingobacteriaceae; genus Pedobacter; species Pedobacter sp. KBS0701. Next base: position 6,044,476 of record NZ_CP042171.1, on the reverse strand, counting down.
AGCAGTTCAGGTACATTTTCCGGTAAATCTTTTTCAACAAAAACATTAACCAGCACCATCAGCGGATCAGGAACTGTAAATATTGCAGTTAGCGAAAGCATCAGGGCTGTAATCAGCGGATCAGGAAGCGTTAATTATTCTGGCAATCCAACTATCGATAAAACTGTTATCGGTTCAGGTGGTGTAAGAAAAATGTAAAATCAGATTCATCATCATACAAGGAACGCCCCGGAGAATTCGGGGCGTTTTTTTGTGCACTTCATTCCTTCGCTATGGTTCGTGTCTTCAAGAACCATAATTTTTTTGTGTATAATCTATATATACAGAAAATGACCGTTAACAGCATTTGGCGGTCTTCAGCCCTGCTTTTCATTTCAAGTCCTCGCTACGCTGTGGGCTTTCCATTCCAATCAGGTTTAGGAACGGAGGTTTGTGCGCTGCAAACATTAAAAATGAGCACTGCTCTGCCCACCTAGCCCCCGTTGAAGCGTTAACCCTAATGTCATTATTTAAGCCATTAGCATAGGTAAAAATAATTTAATGAAATTGATCGGTACCCTGAAACGACCGAGGCACGAGGAAAAAGAAAAGAATCGGTTTGTTAAAGAAATTCTGATTTAATATGATCTCCGTTTGTATTCATTTGTATATTTAAACCCGGTTTACCACAACATTAGCCATTAACAAGTACAAGTACACTAGATCATGAGTTTATTCAACATCTTTAAAAAGAAAAACACGTTAGAAGAAAACAAACAAATTATAGAGAATGATCCATTGGAGAATTTTCCCGAGCTGCTTAGCGCCAAGCTTTTATTTATTGAAAAACCAAATCTAGATGGCAATCAGCTTTTAGCCGGGGTAAAAAAACACTTTGCAAAAGTTGAACATTCCTTCTCAGAAAACACCTTTATTTTCTCATTCCCCGATCATACCATTCAGCTGGCAGACGCCATAATTCCGGCACAGTGTACAATGATGATACCCAATCAGGGCAGATCTGAAGTCGAACTTCCTGAGGCCGCTTTTCAACAAAACTGGCATTGGCCTGAAGCCAATCAGATTGCAAAAAACTGCACTTATGAAATATTGGTAACGGATTTCATGTCGAGAACATTACCCTACAAAGAAAGGCTGAATTTATTTATGGATTTTTTAGTTGAGGTAATCAAAGTAACCGAACCAAATGCGGTTTACTCATCTCCGGCACAGAAAATTTTAAACCCTGGCAATATCATCAGCATTTGGGATACCGACAAAATACAAACGTTAAATGCAATTTGTAATGTACGGCTTTACAACATTAGCAATAGTCCTAATCATAAAGAATTGTTAATGGATACCCTCGGACTTCATACCATTGGATTGCCGGATTTTCAAATCCGGTTCTCAGCAGCAGATGAAAATGAAATGGCAAATTTATTATGGACATACGCCTACTATGCTTATGAATATGGCGATGTGATATTAGAAGGAAATACCCTCGAAGGACTAAAAGCGGGTTCAAAATGGAAATGTGAGAAACAACTTTCTCTTGTTGCGCCCGAGAGAATTGTAGTAAATGTAACTCCAGATTAATTATCTTCGTTTACCTATACCTCACCCATGAAAAGAACATTTTTAGCCTTTTTATTAATCAGTAAAATCAGCCTTGCTTATGCGCAGGATCAAACGCTCGATAAAAAATACCGCCCGTTAGTTATCGGCTTTATCAACGCCGTTAAAAGTGGAAATGTAGAAAAGCTGAGCAGCAAAATTAAATATCCTTTAAACAGGACCTACCCTATTCCACCCATTAAAAATAAACAGGAATTCGTAAAGCGGTATAAAGAAGTTTTTGATGATAATTTAATCAAAAAGATTATTACTTCGAAGATTGAAACCGATTGGAATGACGTTGGCTGGCGCGGCATTATGTTGTTAAACGGCGAATTATGGCTTGATACGGATGGAAAATTAATTGCCGTTAATCACCAATCGAGGTTAGAAGCCAAAGAACAAGTCAGGTTAATTAATATTGATAAAAGCAGCCTTCACCCCTCAATTAGCAATTTTGCACAACCGGTTCTCGTTTTCGAAACGGCTCAGTACAGGATCAGGATTGATGACCTTGGTAATAACAATTACCGCTATGCCTCATGGCCAATAAAAAGTAAAATGAGCGATAAGCCCAAATTAATTCTAACTAATGGCAAATTTACACCTGATGGCAGCGGCGGAAATCATAATTACCAGTTTAAAAGTGGCGACAATTTATATACCTGTTTCATCATCGTAATGGGCGAAAAAGGTGCTCCTCCTGCACAATTGGTGATTAGTAAAGCTGGAAAAGAAATATTATCACAACCTGCGAAAAAAATCGCTCCTTAATTGCAATAGATGCTTACAGAAACACTAAAAAAACTTTTTAACCGGGATCTTACCAAGCTGAAATCCGAAATCGAATCTTACCAAAACGAGGCAAATCTTTGGCGAATAGATCGCGATATTGCAAATTCGGCAGGGAACCTTTGCCTCCACCTCATTGGGAATCTGAGTACTTATATCGGTGCAACTTTAGGTGGCACCAACTATATCCGTAACCGTGAACTGGAATTTTCTTTAAAAGATATTCCGAAACAAGAGCTGATTAACATGATTGAAGCAACCATTACCGTTGTTAGCGAAAGTTTGAATCAGGTAAGTAGCGAGCAGATGGATGGCGAGTATCCAATACTGGTATTTGAAGAAAAAACTTCTACTGAATTTTTCCTCGTTCACCTCACCACCCATTTAACTTATCACCTGGGGCAGATTAATTACCACAGAAGGCTGCTGGATGCTTAATTCAATCCGTCATTGCAAACAGAAGCGTAAGCATTAAGCAATCTTCTTTAATAAATTACATTAATGAAAATGCCCTTCACGATACAACATACCTTCGCCTTACAGGCAGCCAAAATCTTAAAAAATGATGAATCTGTTATTGGTTTAGCCGTAGGTGGTTCCTGTCTTAGCAATGAAATCGACGAATTTTCAGACCTCGACCTGATCCTCATTACCAAAGAAAGAGTGTCAGCAGACCAATTAAAAATGCTCCAATATGCCAATCGCCTTGGCGAAATGATTTCTGCATTTACAGGCGAGCACGTTGGTGAACCCCGGGTATTAATCTGTCTTTTCGATAATCCACTTTTACATGTCGATATCAAATTTTTAACCCTCGATGAATTTGCTTCAAGAGTAGAAGATCCTGCATTATTGATTGATCGTGATCATCAATTACAACATATTCTTGATCAAACCGAAGCTCAATTCCCTCATCCGGATAACCAATGGATCGAAGATCGTTTCTGAACCTGGATGCATTATGCACTGTTAAAAATCGGCAGAGGCGAATACATGGAAGCGATGGATTTCTTTAGCTTTTTAAGGATGGTAGTATTTGGTCCATTACTCCATATTAAAAACAACAACCTACCACGAGGTGTGCGTAAAGTAGAATCGCAACTCCCTGCCGAAGATTTTAACTTACCTAAAGGTACCATTGCCGAATACAATAATGCCTCCTTAATTACTGCTTTAGAAAATGCAATTGAGGTTTATAAAAAACTAAGACTTGAACTGTTCGATAAAGACATTAAGTATAACCAGAAAGCAGAAAATGCTGTAATGAAGTATTTAGCCAAAATAAAAGACAACCACTAAGAATGATAAATTAGATCATATAATATTCTCCGTGCTTTCTGTATTTCCGTGGCAATTTTTAACCAACAAGTCAAAAAACAACAATCTGCGTTTATCTTTTTAATGTGCGGAAAAACTGTAATGCACAACTTCCACTGGCCACACATAAAAACAAAAAAGGAGGCTTAGCCTCCTTCAACATCTTTTAAAACTGAACACCGATTAACCACATATTTTCGATGTAGTTAATTTTTTGGCTTGCCTTATCGTATTCATCCCAGCCCGTGGTGTGTACGTTGGTTAAATTGGTTGCCCCAAATTTGGTGGTATTCTGCAGGTAAACATTTTTCCAGACATAAAACTTAAGACCGATTTTAGCCGAAACGCCATAGCCAGAAATATTCCAGTGGTTGTTTCTGCCCAGGCCAAACAAACGTACATCAGAACGTGGCACCATAATTCCACCGCCTAAACCCGTTTCTAAAGTTAATGAAGTATTTCCACCTGGTGCTACCCAGATATCATCATAACGTTCGACCTCGATATTAGCATAGTTAAAACCATCAGTATGCTCATAAGTAAGCATGCTTTCTTTAACATTTACAAGCTGCCCATTATAATCGCCTGCCAGTGCACCAGTAGCCACATTTTCAGGCGTAATATTAGCTCCGATATGTCCGGTAATGGCAACAGTTTGTGGAATATCCATTACATATTTCATGTGGTCCCAGCCAATGGAAATACTATAATTATCTTTAATAAAATACCCTACACGGATATTATACTGTGGTACAGTGATTAATCCCGGGTTTAAATAGTCCCAGCTTAATTTTGATTGACGATCATGTGCAACTACATCTTTCATTGTAAAATCGTAGTTCGGTCCCTGAAACCTGATATCGCTTTTACCATACCAGGAACTATTATATCCCCAGTGGAAAAAGAAATTGCCTTTACGCGAAAAATTTCTTTTATGCTCCGGATTAAACAAGCTTTTCGAAGTTGGCGTATGATCTGTGGTTGAGCTTTGAACCTCTTGTGCCTGCATCCGCTTGCCAAACAAGAGTGCTAAAAATAGAATGGTAATTTTTTTCACGCGGCAAATTGAGCAAAAAGACCAATCATTTACAACAGGTTTAACATTTCGCCAGAGTTGTTGGACAAAAAATGACTTTAAAACATTAAAACCTCGTGTAAATGGCCAACTGGATAATATTGTTAATCGTATTATTGCTTAGTCCATGAGAAGCCTGGTTCATATAACCAGCTTCAATATCAAACTTTTTCGAAAAACGGTATCCCAAAGCAAGATAGGCCCTGTTCTGATCAAACAGACTATTATTAAGTTCACTTTTGTTCTGAAGATTAAAAAAAATCTCATTCTGCAAAGCCACAAAAGCGCCATTGGTAAAAGCAGGCTGCGTTTTTTGTAGCGGTTGGATGAACCTGAAGAAATAACGGAACCTCTGCGAAAAAAGGTTATCGTTATTTAACCTTTCGATAAAACGCTGTTCCAACCTAAACCTGTGACTGGCAAATACCGAGCTAATTTTATGGTTGTAGATATACTGTTCAAAAATGCGGTGCTCATTTAAAGAATTATTATTCGAACCGATTAACCTTGGCTGTGTGGTTTGCCACAAATAGCCCAACGCAACATTGCTTTTATCATTAATAAAATATTGCAGCGCAGGCCTTACCAAAGTATTGCGCACATAACCCCAATCATCGGCAGAACGGATCTGAAGATCGAACTGTAATCCCCACTTATCATTAAATTTAGTATTGTTTAAAAACATAAACCAACCCGAATTCTGGTATTGGGTTTGCGCATGTAACTTTCCTGATGCCATGATGAGAAGCATCGCGGCAGATAATAATATTTTTTTCATAAAAAGATAAACCGGTTTTATCTGTGTGGCGCTAAATTAATAGAAAATGAACAAAGCAAATAATTTAACTTTAAATTAATCCTCAAGAAAGAGGCTACACGCTTATCTTTAAAGTTTAATTCAATTGAAAATCTTATGCGTTTTCTTTTAGGAATTTTGTTACTCGTGATTTCGACCGGAGCAAAAGCTCAGAACTTTACGGGTACCTGGGATTTTAAGTATCGTCCTTATCCTAGGGCTTTACCAATTAATATGCAAATGAAGATTGGCAAAGCAACTGAAAAGATGCTTTATCCGGCCAACTTAAAAATTACAAATGGTGATTTTATATTTAGTTATGAGCTCTTGCTTGTTCAAAAAAATAGTACCCAGCTGGGCATTGGTCGAAATAAGTACCCGATTATTGAAACTCCTTTCAAAATTAAACAGTGGATGCCATACCTAAATGGCGTACTTACGCTTGGCAAATCCAAAACCGGACAAGCACAATTAAGTTTGGAGCGGATGTGGATCGATAATTTTGGACTTTTTATGCGGGGTTTAGATGAAGGCGATGAAATTTACGAAAGCTCAAAAGTAAATATGAGGGATCTTTTATATCGAGAAAAGATTACCTTAACAAAAACAAATTCAGTGCCCTGGACAGATCCTCATATTCCAAGGATAGTGGCTCCCACCGGAAAGAATAATATTTATTATGGAATTTACGATCCAATCACCACAAAAGATAGCATTGTTACCCTGGCCATACAGGATGAAGAGCTTATAGATGCAGACACCATAACACTGATTCAAAATGGCAGGATAATTTTAAACAAACATGCCATTGATGAGAAAAAATTTAGCTATGAACTTCATTTAGATACAGGAATGAATACGCTTGCACTTTTTGCAGATAATTATGGTCGCAAGCCACCAAATACTGGGAATTTAATTGTTAAAACTAGCGAAAACATGTATAGTTTTGATTTTTCAAACCGCTCAAACGCGTTTGCAACTTTTCTGGTGGCTAAATTTTACAGCGAATATTCAAAACCCCTGTTAGCAGATAATCAACGCTTAAGCAGTAAACCTGTAGATATGCAAAAGAAAAAAATTGCTACGGAAAAACCCATAGACAGAAGCACCGATGTTATTGCAAATATGCAAGTTGAAAACAAGCAAATAGAACTTGAAATTTGGGACGGCCAGGTAGAAGATGGAGATAGTGTATCTTTAAAACTTAATGACGAATGGGTTCATCAAAAAATTGCAGTTAAAAAAACATCCAAACGGTTTTATCTAACCTTGCAACCAGGCAAAAATACTTTACTGTTTCGGGCAGATAATTTAGGTAGTGTCCCACCAAATACAGCAGTGCTTTGTATTTACTATGGCGATAAAACACGGATAGTTTACCTGGACACCGATATGAAAAGAGATAATATGCTAAATATAGAATTTAGATCTAAAACGAATTAAACAATTGTAAAAGCTTATTATTTAAAATTCATTTAGTCATAAACAATTAAAAATTTATCTTCGTTAAAGATTTGACCATTTTAAGAATCAGAAATTCTTAAAAAAAGTCGTAATTTTTAAACATTACAAAACGTAAAATCAAAAGAATAAGATGATTATCGAACCTAGAATGAGGGGCTTTATCTGTTTAACCGCACACCCTGATGGTTGCGCACAAAACGTAAAGAATCAAATTGAATATGTAAAATCAAAAGGAGCTATTGATGGTCCTAAAAAAGTATTGGTAATTGGCGCTTCAACCGGTTTCGGTTTAGCTTCACGTATTGCTGCCGCTTATGGATCTGGCGCTTCTACCATTGGCGTATTTTTCGAAAAAGCACCTTCTGAAGGCAAAACGGCTTCACCAGGCTGGTACAATAGTGCAGCTTTTGAAAAAGAAGCCCATGCCGCTGGTTTATATGCAAAAAGCATCAACGGCGATGCCTTCTCAAAAGAAATCAAAGAAAAAACCATCGAACTGATCAAAGCTGATCTTGGTCAGGTTGATTTAGTGATCTATAGCCTGGCTTCTCCGGTAAGGAAACATCCTGAGACAGAAGTATTGCACCGTTCTACTTTAAAACCTATCGGCGGTACTTATACTAACAAAACTGTTGATTTCCATACCGGTAACGTTTCTGAAATCTCCATCGAACCAGCGACCGAAGAAGATATTGCCAATACCGTTGCCGTAATGGGCGGCGAAGACTGGTCGATGTGGATTGATGCCCTTAAGGCTGAAAATTTACTGGTGGAAGGTGCAACCACGGTAGCGTATTCTTATATCGGCCCAGCTTTAACCGAACCGGTTTACCGCAAAGGCACCATTGGAAGAGCTAAAGATGATTTAGAAGCAACCGCTTTCACAATCAGCGATAAATTAAAAGATATTGGTGGCAAAGCTTATGTATCGGTGAATAAAGCATTGGTTACCCAGGCCAGCTCGGCTATTCCGGTAATTCCTTTATATATTTCATTGTTGTACAAAGTAATGAAAGCGGAAGGTGTTCATGAAGGTACTATTGAGCAGATCCAACGTTTATATGCAGATCGCTTATATACTGGTAGTCCGGTTCCAACTGATGAAAAAGGAAGAATCAGGATTGACGATTGGGAAATGCGTGAAGATATCCAGGCTAAAGTTGCCGAACTCTGGAAAGAAGCCACTACAGAAACTTTACCAGCGATAGGTGATTTGCCAGGTTACAGATCTGATTTCTTAAGCTTATTCGGTTTCGAAATTGATAAAGTAGACTATCAAAAAGATGCCCAGGAAGTAGTAGAAATTGAAGGTTTAGTAAATTAAATAACTAATTCATAAGAGATGCGTCATTCCCAACTTGATTGGGAATCTTAATGCAAGAAGCTTCAAGATTTCCACGTGCGTGGAAATGACGAATTTTAAAACATACTTACAAACGGCTGGCCCTATAGCCAGCCTTTTTTATATCCAAACGATATGAATTTCGATTTACAGCCCACACTAGAAAACGATTTAATTAAAGTAGTTCCGTTAAAAGAGTCTGATTTTGAAGCGCTTTTTGCTGTAGCTTCCGATCCGTTAATCTGGGAACAGCACCCCAACAGAGACCGTTATAAGAGAGACGTTTTCGAAAATTTCTTTAAGGGCGCAATGGAATCGAAAGGCGCTTTTATTGTATATGAAAAAGAAACCAATAAAATTGCAGGCAGCTCCAGGTATTATGAGCTCGATGAGGAAGACAGTTCAGTTGCGATTGGCTATACCTTTATTGCACGCGAGTTTTGGGGCAAAGGACATAACAAGGCTTTAAAAACATTAATGCTTGATTATGCATTTCAATTTGTAGATAAAGTAATATTGCACATCGGAGCAATGAATTTCCGTTCGCAAAAAGCATCAGAAAAGCTCGGAGCAATTAAGATTTCCGAAATCGAGGTCGCTTACTATGGTGAACCGGTAAAATGGAATTTCGTTTACCAAATTGATAAGGTTAACTGGGAAACAATACATTAAAATTTTAGCCACAGATTGCACAGATAAACGCAGATATTAATTTCTTATCTGTGTTCATCTTTTTATCAGTGGTTAATTATATCATGGTCAACCTTATGAGTTGCCTCCCATTCGTTATGTTATCCTGAGCGGAGTCGAAGGATTTACACCCTAAGTATCTATAATATCACACTCGAAAATTAATTCATTTAAAGTTTGGCAACAGACTTATACAGATTAACACAGATGTTATTCACTTATCTGTGTTAGTCCTTTTCATCTGTGGTAAAATAATAGAGAAACAATTGCCACGGAGGTAAACCGTCCTGAGGTGCCGTCATTTCGAGCGAAGTGCAACGCAGTCGAGAAATCTAAAAAATATCGATCTATCCGCTTTTTTCTGGCAAACATCTTGCCTTATATTATCCGTTATTACCATAATGACAAGAGCATAACCGAATAAAATCGTGTTTATCCTTAAGTATTGTTATCTTTGTATAATTCTCCATTCCACTCACCCTTCAAAACAAACAATTAAATAAAATATGGCTAAATCTCAGGCAACATACAGTAAAAAAGAGAACGAAAAAAAACGATTAAAAAAACAAAAAGACAAACAAGAGAAAAAAGAAGAGCGTCAGGCTAATGCCAAAAAAGGTTTAGCACTTGAAGATATGATGGCTTACGTTGATGAAAACGGAAACATCTCTTCTACTCCACCAGATCCGAAGAAAAAGAAAGTAATTAATACAGAAGATATTCAGATTGGTATTTCAAGACAAGAGGACATCATTGATGAAAATCCTGTTAAAAAAGGAACAGTTACTTTCTTCAACGACAGTAAAGGTTACGGTTTTATTAAAAACACTGAAACACAAGACAGTATTTTCGTTCACGCAAACGGTTTAATCACCCAGATTAAAGAAGGTGATAAAGTTACGTTTGAAGTAGAAATGGGCCAAAAAGGACCAACTGCTGTTAAAGTATCAAAGGTTTAATGACCTAAATCCAATTCTTTTTGCAGTTCCATATTGCAAAACATGATTAAAATTCTGCAGAAAACTCTGCTGCGCTAGGTTTTATAATCCTATATAATTCCGTCTATTTAAGCATAAAACCTTGCGCATAATTTTATTCATCTTACTTATTTTCTGAACATCCTTTTTAGAAAATAAATAATCCAGATACATTTCTACCTTGTGCAGTAGCCCGAACAATTTAGATGGGTAACAAATATTATCTTATTCTATTTTTCTTCGGGATACTAATGCTTAATTTATCTTACTGTATGTAAATGACATAGGATTATTATGTAAAGAAATTGTAGCTTTTACGAAGCAGCTATCGTTTATAAAAATAAAAAAGATATAATCCCGGTGTGGAATTTGCACAGCGTTTACATCATTACAGTACACACAAAGGAAATACAAATTATGAAACCTGCACAAGCAAACAAAAGCTAAATAAAAAAAGCTTATGCAAGTTTCATAACAATTAAAAACACTACAAATTATGAAAAAGTTAATAGCACTTGCACTGGTTGCATTTTTAGGTTTATCAACAGCGATGGCCCAACAAGTAGATTTACGTAGAAAAATTAATGTAAGCGGAACTGCAGAAACAGAAGTCACCCCCGATATTATCTACATCGGCATTTCACTTAAAGAGTATTTAAACGGAAAGAAAAAAGTAGACATTACTGAACTGGAAAAACAACTGTTTGCTGCCGTTCAAAAAGCAGGTATAGCAAAAGAAAATTTAACCATTAGCAATTTAAGCAGCTGGAACTATGAAACAGAGAAAAAGAAAAATCCCGATTTCTTGGCCAGCAAACAATATCGTTTAAAAGTGAGCGATCTGAACAAGTTCAATGCCATATTAGAAGCTATTGATGCCAAAGGAATTGCCAATACCAATATTGAAAGCTACGATTATTCTAAAATTGAGAGCTTGAAAAAAGATCTTAAAATTAAAGCTTTATTGGCGGCAAAAGAAAAAGCAGCTTATATGGTTGAGGCTTTAGGTGATAAATTAGGGGCTGTAATTGAAATACAGGATAGTGGAGACAATGTTATACAACCGGTTTACAGAAATTTTGCGATGAAAGCTGAAATGTCTGATTCGGCTGGCGCTCCAGAGATTGATTTCAAAAAGATTAAGCTGAATTTTACGGTAAATGCCATTTTTGAGATCAAATAAAATTTTTTAACGCTTAAATTAATGCTTTTAAAAACCTATCAGAACATTTTGGTAGGTTTTTTGTTAAGTAGAGGTCGAACACTAAAAAATTAGATATTATGAAAAAATTCATCTACACGTTAGCCTTGTTTTTTGCTTTAGGCATTAGTTTTAATTCAGCTCAGGCAGCTGATAAACCTGCGAAAAATCCAACAGAGTTAACTGCAGAACAGGCAGTGAAACTGGAAAAAATTAAAACCCGTGTTGAAGAAATCAGAGACATGGACAAATCGAACTTAACAAGAGCTGAACGTAAAGCTTTACGCAGCGAGTTAAGAGAGTTAAAAGGTCAGGCCCGTGCAGTTTCTGGAGGTGTTTACCTTTCAGTTGGCGCGATTATCATCATCATTTTATTATTGATCCTGATTTTATAATCATTACAAAAAACTCATCTATCTATAAAAACAAAAAGCTTTGCAGCAGTGCAAAGCTTTTTTTATGCCCTCACCCTTTTCAATGGGTTGGAGAACATGTAGTGTCTGTGCTTTCCCTCTTCTGCAGGAGAGGGACGAAAAGGCAGAAAAGCAGCAGTTTCTTTAACAGGGTGAGGCTAATCAATCATATCAAATCCTGTATACTTCACTAAAGCTTCCGGAACTTTAATGCCGTTTTCCGTTTGGTAGTTTTCCAAAATCGAAGCCACAATACGCGGTAAAGCCAATGCACTTCCGTTTAAAGAGTGCGCCGGTTGTGCCTTGCCTTCTTTTCCTTTAAAACGTAGTTTCAAACGGTTACTCTGGTAAGTTTCGAAGTTTGATACAGAAGAAACTTCTAACCAACGCTCTTGTGCAGCACTCCAAACTTCCATATCGTAAGTCATGGCAGATGTAAAGCCCATATCGCCACCACATAAACGCAGTACGCGGTAATGCAGACCCAGCTCCTGTAAAAGAGATTGAACATACAGGCTCATATCTTCCAGCGTTTCGTACGATTTATCCGGATGGGTGATTTGAACCACCTCAACCTTATCAAACTGGTGTAAACGGTTTAAACCACGTACATGAGCACCGTAAGAACCTGCTTCTCTCCTGAAACAAGGTGTATAAGCCGTATTTTTAATTGGGAGATCTTCTTCTTTAACAATTACATCACGGTATAAATTCGTTACCGGAACTTCAGCTGTTGGGATTAAATATAAATCATCAACAGTTGAATGATACATCTGTCCTTCTTTATCAGGTAACTGTCCGGTACCAAAACCTGAAGCCGCATTAACCAAATGAGGTACCTGCATTTCTTTATAACCCGCTGCAGTGGCATGATCTAAAAAGAAATTGATCAGTGCACGTTGTAATCTTGCTCCTTTTCCTTTATAAACCGGGAAACCGGCACCAGTAATTTTTACGCCCAACTCGAAATCTATGATATCGTATTTTGCCGCCAATTCCCAATGTGGCAAAGCCTTAGCTGGAAGTTGTGCAGGCTCACCATGAGTTAAAACAATCTCGTTGTCTTCTGCTGTAGAACCTTGTTTTACCAAATGGTACGGTAGGTTTGGCAACTGAACGATTAAATTGTGTTGAGCAACTTCCAACTCATTCAATTTATCGCTGAGATTCTTGATATTTTCTTTGTGAGAAGCAGTTTGTGCTTTAATCGCTTCCGCCTCCGCCTTTTTACCAGTACGCATTAAATCGCCAATTTGTTTGGCAGCTGCATTAGCTTCAGCAGAAATATTATCCAGGGAAGTTTGTGTAGAACGGCGGTCCTCATCAATTTTAATGATTTCGTCTACCAGTTCTGGTTGTTTAAAATTACGGATACTTAAACGTTCTAAAACTTTCTCTCTATTTTCGCGGATATAGTTAACTTGCAGCATTATTTAATTTTTTAAGCAAAGATAGCAAGAGTTTGGAGTTTGGGGTAAGGAGTTTGGAAAAAACTGTAAACCGTTAACTGTAAACTGCAAACCGAAATATGGATGGCAAACTATTTCTCGTACCAACGCCCATAGGCAATTTGGAGGATATGACCTTTAGGGCAATCCGTATATTAAAAGAATGCGATCTGATTCTCGCTGAAGATACCCGTACCAGTGCCCCAATGCTGAAACATTTTGGCATCGATAAAAGAATTTTCTCACACCACCAGCATAATGAACATAAAGCCACTTCAGAAATTATCAGGTTTTTAAATGAAGGACAAAAAATTGCTCTGATATCTGACGCCGGAACACCAGCCATTTCCGATCCGGGTTTTTTCCTGGTACGCGAGGCCATTAAAAATGATATTGCTGTAGAGTGTTTACCTGGCGCAACGGCTTTTGTACCTGCTTTGGTTAATTCGGGCTTACCTGCAGATGCATTTTGTTTCGAAGGTTTTTTACCGGTAAAAAAAGGCAGACAAACAAAGTTTAAAAAACTGGCCGAAGAAGACCGCACCATTATACTTTACGAAAGTCCGCACCGTTTATTAAAAACTTTAGAGGAATTTGCGCAGTATTTGGGCGCCGACAGGCAGGCATCGGTAAGCAGAGAACTGACCAAAATGTTCGAAGAAACTGTAAGAGGTACTTTGGCAGAAATAAAATCACATTTTGAAAACAATACTTTAAAAGGAGAATTTGTAATTTGCATAGCGGGGAAACCCAATGTTAAAAGCAAAAACAAATATGAAGATGCTGAAGAGTAGCATTAAAAACGTAACAAACACAACAATTTAAAATTATTATGATTAGCATAGATAGATTTCTGAGTGACGAACAAGACCCAAAAGCGGTTGAAAAAGTTATTGGAAAATTAAATGACCTTTTAACCACAGGCGAAGAACTTTTATATTTAGCGGTACAGAAAAAACCTGCAGTAAACTTGTTACCAGACAGCATCGCGATTTCCAACAAACGCATTTTTTATTGCGAACCTGGTAATTTGGGCTTAACGATGAATTTCAAGGATATTTCGTGGAAAAGCATTAAAGAGGTTTCGTTTAAAGAAGAATTTTTTGGTTCTAAATTTATCTGTGTGCCACAACATGGCGAAAATATCGTAACTGAATTTATTCCGAAAGTTCAGGCACGTAAATTACATCAGGCTGCAAACCAACAATTAGAAGAGTACAAGGAAATGCTGCGCCAGCAAAAACTGGAAGAAAACCGTGCAACGGCCTCTCCCATTAATTTAAATGCACAGCCTTTAGCCGAAATTCCTGCTTACGAACCAACTCCGGAACCTATAGAACCTATTATCCAAATTGCTGAAGTGGTAGAAGAGCCGGAAGATGAAACCACTTTAAAATTACGCAAGCTTAAAACCTTGTACGATAAACACCTGATTACCCAGGAAGAATATGAAGCTAAAAAAGCCAATATTTTAGATAGTTTGTAATTAATACTGTCATGCTGAGGCACGAAGCATCCTTAATACAGTTGCACTGTACTTACATTAACAAAAAAAGGTCAGTTCTTTGTCGCTTAGGAATTCTTCCTGCGTCAGAATGACAAGTAATTCTATATGAAATCTAAACAAACTTACCTCCTCGCCCTCTTTAGTGCATTTTTGCTTTGGCTATCCTGGCCGCCAATGCCTTTTACTACACCTTTGCTGTTAATCGGTTTGGTACCTTTGCTCATTGCGCTCGATTCCATTTCAGGTAATGCAGAAAAAAAACAAGGAAAAAAAATTTTCCTGACTGCAGGTTTAACTTTTTTAGCCTGGAATACGGCATCAATTTATTGGGTATATAATGCCATAAGCGCTTATAATGGTCCGGCAGTGGCGTTACCTGTCTCCCTAATCCCTTATGGATTGGGCGCACTGTTAATGACCTTTGCTTTTTGGTTATACTACAGGTTGGGCAAATATGTAAATAAAAAGATCGCTTATCTTGGATTAATCGCATTTTATATTGCTTTAGAATATCTGCAGCAAACCTGGGATTTAGCCTTCCCCTGGATGACATTAGGGAATGGTTTAGCAGGAATGCACCAGCTAGCACAATGGTACGATTATACTGGCATTTACGGAGGTTCGCTGTGGATTTTAGCAAGCAATATTCTCGCTTTTGAAGCTTACAAAAAATTCAAATCCCAGACTGGTTATTTAAGATTTAGAACTGCAGGAATCTGGGCTTTGGTGGTGATGATACCCATCAGCGTTTCACTAACCAAATACTTTACAGCAGAACAAAAAGGCACCCCAAGTAATGTAGTGGTGGTTCAACCGAATATCGATCCCTACCAGAAACTAGAAAATATTCCACCAGCCGAACAAATCAGGATATTGACACACTTATCAGACTCGATCGGGCAGCCCAATACAGAGTATTTTATCTGGCCGGAAACTGCCATTCCAAATTACGCAGATGAAGATAGAATCAGAAGCAATAATGATTTCATTAACCTGCAAAGCTTTTTATCAAAGTATAAAAATGGAACATTGATCACTGGTATAGAAAGCATTAAAATTTATCAGGATAAAAAAACAATAACAGCTAAATTTGATAACCAGAAAGGCCTTTATTTCGACAATTTTAATACAGCGATGCAGGTAGAAAATTCTGCAAACGTCCAATTCTACCATAAATCCAAATTGGTTCCCGGGGTAGAAAAAATGCCTTTTCCAAAAGTATTTTCATTTTTAAACGGTGTTTTTGCTCAATTAGGGGGAACTGTTGGCGGATGGGGCTGGCAAAATAAGCCAAGTGTGCTTTATGCCCAAAGCGGTATCGGAGTTGCTCCCGTGGTTTGTTACGAAAGTTTATGGGGCGACTGGATCGGTGAGCAGGTTAAAGAAGGTGCACAATTTATTGCTATTATTACAAATGATGGGTGGTGGGGAAATACCTCAGGAAAAGACCAGCATGAAATGTATGCCAAATTAAGAGCTATTGAAACCCATCGCGATGTAGCCCGCTCGGCCAATACCGGAATTTCATGCTTCATCAATCAACGTGGCGATGTAACGCAAAGCACCAAATGGTGGACCAGAACTGCGCTAAAAGCAAACATCAACCTGAACGACGAGATTACCTTTTATGTAAAAAGTGGAGATATTATTGCAAAATTCTTCAGTCTTGCAGCCATTCTTTTAGCTTTGATCATTCCTTTTAGAAAATGGATCAGAAAACCAAGCCATGCTTAAAGAACAATATGATTTCATTTTATCATCCAGAAATACCCTGTTAGATTATATCAGGGGCATTTCAGAACAGGATTTCTTAACCAACAACAGTTCGTTCGGCAGAGGCTCTATCAGAAATTTGTTGGTTCATATCTGTCAAACCTATTGCGCGTGGATTGGCGAAAGAGCCTTAGGCAATGAACAGGAGTTTTTACCTTTCGAAAATTACCAGACCTTACAAGACTGCCAGACTTATTTTAGCCAGGCAAATGAATATATTGGCTTATTTATCGAAAAATTTAAAGGAAATGAGCTGCAGGAAATGGAGTTGCACAGAAATGAAGAGATTTTAAAGGTAAACCCATTGCAATTGTTTACCCATGTTGTTACCCACGAGTTTCATCACAAAGGGCAAATCATGTCGTTAAGCAGGCATTTAGGTTACGTACCTGTTGATGCCGACATTATCAGATAAAAATTATGCAAAAAATAGAAAACTTCCGCTGGTCGATACTGCTCTTGTTATTAACTTTAAATTTTGGCTGTGATCAGATTTCAAAAAAAATTGTCCGTAACGAAATTAGTGAGTATGAGCATATCAGCATTATAAAAGACCATTTTACCTTGATGAAAGTAGAAAACAGTGGTGCGTTTTTAAGTCTTGGCGATAA